>CAZBPR010000284.1:1622-2503 GCA_964493825.1 uncultured Dactylococcopsis sp. | reverse complement strand
TAAGCTGTTCGTCATCTAAATAGGGTATTATTAAGAGTTAAATATCGGTAAAATGAGGGGAAAGATGCCAGCCAAGAACTTCCTAAAATCTGAGCAAAAAGAAAAGCTACAAAAAGCCTTAAAGACAGAAGAAAATGGGGATATTCGAGAAAGAATATTAATGCTTTTGTTACTCAATGATGGCAAAACACAACAAGAAATTGCGAATTTCTTAGGCTGTTCAAAAAATAAGGTATCTTACTGGTGTGTACATGGAGATCCCGATCATCTAGAGAGCCTAAAAGATGAAAGAATGAAAGGGAACTATCAGAAAGTTACAGATAAATATATCGAAATTTTACTAGCAACAGTAGAAAAAGAGCCATCAGAACTAGGATATGAATTTGGCAGATGGACCGCCCAGAGATTAGCAACTTATCTAGAAGAAGAAACAGGAATTAAGCTAAGTAGTTCTCAAGTTAAGAGAATACTAAAGCAAAAAAAGTACGTTTACCTCTGGGCAAAATATAGCCTAGAGTCAAAAAGAAATGAAAAAAGTAGGGAAGCTTTTAAAAAGAAGATAGAAGAGTATCTAAAAATTGAAAAAGAAACTCCAAAACGTCTCCAAGTTTGGTTTTGGGATGAGAGCGGTTTTAGCTTAAGAGTGATAAGAAGAAAAAATTGGTGTAAAAAAGGGAAAAGAAAGAAAGTAAGAGGAGATAGAAGAAAAGGAAGAGTTAATGCGATGGGAGCCCTAAGATATTCAGATAAAAAGAGGTTTATTGAGTTTGTCGAAAAAGGAAACTCAGAAAGTTTTTATAAGGTTTTGAAAGTCTTTTACCAAGAGTTAAAAGACGAATGGGTAGAAGCGGGAAACTCTGCGGAAGAATTTGAAGAAAAGG
>CAZBPR010000284.1:0-1612 GCA_964493825.1 uncultured Dactylococcopsis sp. | reverse complement strand
GCAAAAATTGTCATCATTTTAGATAATGCAAGTTTTCATAAAAAGCAGGAATATTTAGATCAAATAGAAGCAGAAATGCCAAATCTTCATTTAGAGTTTTTGCCTGAATATAGTCCCGATTATAACTTAATTGAACTAGTTTGGCATTCAGCTAAAGAATATATAGCTCATCGCCTATTTAAATCAGTTGAACAGTTAGAGTCTTTATTAAATCAACTTCTAAATGAAGGAGAGTTAATTATTAAATGGGGACGGAAGTTGAAAAATAAAGGCAATGCGGTTATCCCAATTTAAATGCACAACAGCTTAGTAACAGCACTGTGCTTGGATGTGATGTCAACACTGCAACTCAAACAATTGCTAAAATGGGCAGCAGAGGGTGTGGTGTAACTTCTTAAAATGCCTACTGTTGCTCAGCTAGCGAGTTTGTATCGTATTGGTTATCAACTGACATTTACGATGCTTCAACCGATACATTTAATTTGCCTTGATGCGCGAACTCTAAATGTGTATATTCTCGCTGGGTACGACGAAGAGCTAGAGTTTCAAATTTTGCCTAACGGAGAGTTATCTGATGAGTCGGATTAATTATGATGCCATGTCTGATGCTGAATTAAAGCAATATTTTCTCAAGCATCGTGGAGATCAAGCTGCTTTTCAAGCATATTTAGACAGAATTAATCAACGTCCACGTCGGATTATTGCTAGTCTCGATGATCGCGATTTTGACGAGAAAGTGCAAGCTGCAATTCGACAAAAGCTAGAAACAGCTAGAAGACGCAACAGCCCGCAGGCTGATAATTCAAGTGCAACGGACAGTTGAGAGCCACTGCTAAGGCTTGATCCTGATCCCCAAGTCTTTCGCAGCTTGTTTTCCGAGCCTTTCCTCAAGTTGCTTGGATTTATTGATTAATTCATGATGTAGATGAGCAATTACCTCACCTTGTCTCCCCATCTTTTGGATCAGTTTGTAGCAAATATTGATCAGTTCGATATAACCGCTAGTTAGGAACCGGTTCTAGCACCTCCCACACTTGATTCAGTAATTCGTCTAAGCCCGATCGCGCCACCGCAGAAATCGATAAAATTGAGTCATTGGTCACCTTGCTAAATTGCGCTCTCACACCTGCTTCAATCTCCTCGTCTACTGCATCCACCTTATTCAGCACTAAAATTTGCTTGCGCTGGGCTAAACTAGGTTTGTATGCCAATAATTCATCTTGAATGGTTTGATAGTCTTGCACTGGTGCATCGGCCGTCACATCAATCAGATGAATCAAAATCTTTGTCCGCTCAATATGACGTAAAAACTCATGCCCTAAACCAACCCCTTGATGCGCCCCGGCAATTAACCCCGGAATATCAGCAAAAACTGTGCCGTCACCACTGGGTTTACGTACAATTCCCAAGTTGGGAACGAGAGTAGTAAAAGGATAATCAGCAACCTTCGGGCGAGCAGAAGAAATTGCCGCAATTAAGGTGGATTTTCCGGCATTGGGTAAGCCAATAATCCCGACTTCTGCCAAAAGTTTCAATTCAAGACGTAACCGGTACTCTTCTCCAGCAAGTCCAGGCAGTGCTTTTTCGGGGGCGCGATTGTGATTACTGAGAA
>CAZBPR010000283.1:0-2544 GCA_964493825.1 uncultured Dactylococcopsis sp. | reverse complement strand
CGAGGACAAAGTGCATCTTTAGAACTGCAAGTTCAACACAATCATCAATTTCAATCGTTAACTGCAAAAGGGGTTAAAGCGACACAAAAGCAAATTAATGATTTACTGAAATTAGACTATGATACCTTCATTAATTCAGCATACTTACGTCAAGGACGCGCCGATGAATTTATGCTGCGTTCTCCCACAGAACGAAAGAAAGTCCTCGCTGAATTATTAAAACTGGATCAATATCAAACGTTATCGGAAGAAGCGAAAGATATTTCCCGGAAACTGAAAGGACAAAGCGAACAGTTAGAACAAAGTTTAGCCCCAACGGAAAAAGAGTTAGCCCAAAAAAAGACCATTGAGGAATCTTTAGTAACCGTTGAAGCGAATTATCAACAGATACAAGCAACTTACGAAAGTGATCAAGCAGAACTACAAAAGTTACAAACTTTAGATTACCAAAGGCAAGCCAAGCAGCAACAAATCGACTGGTATAACCAACAGCATCAAACTCTTAATGAAGAGTGCAAAAAACTCCAACAGCAGCAAGAAAAACTCCAGCAAAATCTCTCTGAACTAACGCAACTGTTAGAGCAAGAATCAGAAATTAATCAAGCCTACCAAACTTATCTCGATCTGCAAAAAGAACAAGAAACGCTCTCTCAAAAGTTTCAAACTTATCAAGACTTAAATCAAAGGTATCAACAACTTAAAGAACAGCAACAACAAAAAATTAATGAATTTAAACTCCAGCAACAACGCCTAGACACTGAATTAGAAAGCTTACAAACCCAAGAAGCAGCTGCCCAAAAAATTCTCCAGCAAGCCGATGACATTAACCAAGCAGTAACCAAACTCAATGCAGCCCGTGAACGCCTCAAAGAACTGGATCAACTGCAACAAGAAGTTTCTCCATTAATGCAACGCCGTCAAACGCTACAATTAGAAATTGACCGCGAAGCAGAACGAAGAAAAGCCCGTTTAGAACAAATTGAAACGAATCAGCAAGAATTACAGCAAGAATTAGCCCAATTTCCAGCACGAGAAGCGGAATATCATTCCATCCAAGAAAAGTTAGATCAACTCAAGAAAAAGCAGAATTATTCCCAACGTTTGCAAGAAAAACGACAACAGCAACAAGAAGTGCAAGCGAGACTGCAGCAAACAGAAAAAACTTATGAAAAACAGTTAGAAGATTTAGTTAAAAAATTAGAATTATTGCAAAATCCAGAAGCCAGTTGCCCCTTGTGTGAACGCCCCCTCGATGACGAACATAAGCAACGGGTTACGGATAAAACACAGCAAGAATATCAAGCAATTGAAGCCGAAAAAGCAACGATTTGGGAAGATTTAGCGAAATCAAAGCGCGAATTGGATCAATATGTTCAGGAATATGAAGAAATTAGTCAAGAATTAGCCGAATATGATCAGTTAGTCTCTCGCAGTGGACAACTAGAGTCTTACTTTGATGAAGTGTGTGATCTCCATGAAAAAATCTCGAATCTTAATCAGGAAAAACGGGAAATTCAAGTCGTATTAGAACAACAAACTTATGCAGAAGAGTATCAAATTGAATTACAAAACTTAGAACAGCGCTTAGCCGAGATTAATTACGATGAGAAAACCCACGCGATCGCGCGAGAAAAAGTGGATAGTTTACGCTACGCCGATCGTAAAGCTGAACAACTGGCAGACGCTAGAAAAGAACTGGAAAAAATTAACCAGCGTCAACCCGAGTTAGAACAATCTCGAAATGAAATCCAAGAAAAAATAGCAGAAACCGAAACCAGTTTTAGGGAAGAACTGCAAAGGATTGAACAAGAAATCGAAGAGTTAGGCTATACGCGATCGCGCCATACTGAAGTAATTCATCAAGTGCAAGCAGCACAAAATAGTCAACTGAAATATCAGCAACTGCAACAAGCCAAAGCAGAGTTTCCGAACAAACAGCAAGAATTAATTGAACTGAACGACCGTCTCCAGAATCGAGAAAAAGAGAAAGCCGACTCTCAGCAGCAACTCGATACTTTAAACGAAGAAATTAAAACGATTAGCGATGTTCGCACTGAAATTAACCAATTAGAACAGAAAACCCGGCAACACCGTCAACAGCTAGATAGTTACTTATCCGAAAAAGGAAAACTGGAACAAAGACTACATTATCTTGAGGAATTAACAACCAAATATGAAAACTCTAAAGAACAACTTAAAACCCTCAAGCGGAAAGAAACTGTTTATAAAGAACTCTCCCAAGCCTTTGGTAAAAATGGTATTCAAGCCTTAATGATTGAAAACGTTTTACCGCAACTCGAAGCCCAAACCAATCAAATTCTTAGCCGTTTAACTGGAAACCAATTGCACGTGCAATTCCTCACTCAAAAAGCCGGAAAAGGACGATCCAAAAAGCAAACCAAACTGATTGATACCCTCGATATTATTATCGCTGATGCTCATGGAACTAGGGCCTATGAAACTTATTCCGGTGGGGAAGGCTTTCGGATTAACTTTGCCATTCGTCTCGCCTTAGCTAAACTGTTAGCACAACGAGCAGGAACC
>CAZBPR010000282.1:0-2582 GCA_964493825.1 uncultured Dactylococcopsis sp. | reverse complement strand
TCGTCTCACCCCCTTAGGACGACAAATTGTTGCCATATGGGAACAGGAAACTGATGAGATTCCCTCTCCCTCTTGGCTAGAGAAACTGCACAATTTTACGATTCGTTCGTTTCGTTCCCCCTTTTAAGTTTTCATGAAACAAGCCTTGATGGTTGTGGGTGCCACCTCTCACGCTGGGAAATCACTCCTTTGTGCTGCTATTTGTCGCCTGTTAAGCCGTCAGGGTTGGCGAGTGAGTCCCTTCAAAGGACAAAACATGGCACTCAATGCGTATGTCACTAATGCCGGAGATGAAATCGGTTATGCCCAAGCGGTGCAAGCCTGGGCAGCAGGAATTGAACCGACCGTAGAAATGAACCCTATTCTCCTGAAACCGCAAGGGGATATGACCTCGCAAGTCATTCTCAACGGGAAAGCTGTGGGACGGACTCAAGCCCAACAATATTACGAGCAATACTTTGAGCGGGGTTGGGCTGCAATTCAAACAGCACTGGCAGTACTGAGTGAAAAGTACGACTATATTGTCTGTGAGGGGGCAGGAAGTCCTGCCGAAATTAATCTCATGCACCGTGACTTAACCAATATGCGCGTTGCCGAGTACCTCAATGCTCCCACTTTACTCGTCGTTGATATCGAACGCGGAGGCTCTTTTGCCCATATCGTTGGCACCTTAGAAATCTTAAAACACGCTAATGCTGGACATCATCTGGTGAAAGGCATCCTCATTAATAAGTTTCGCGGACAGCAATCGATCTTACAACCGGGGATTGAATGGGTGGAAACCTATACCGGTATTCCCGTTGTGGGTGTGATTCCTTATTTACAACAGGCGTTTCCCGCAGAAGACTCTCTAGATTTATTAGAACGTCGCGGACGGAAACGCAACACGGATCTCACCATTGCCATTATTCATCTGCCCAAAATTGCTAATTTCACAGATTTTGACCCGCTAGAGGCGGAAACTAGTGTTAACTTGCGTCATGTTCGTCCAGAAGAGGAATTAGGGAATCCCGATGCGGTGATTCTCCCAGGTTCTAAAACCACGATTACCGACTTACAAACCTTACAAGTAACTGGAATGGCAGCTGCACTGCAAGCCTATGCCAAAAAAGGAGGAATCATTTTCGGCATCTGCGGTGGTTTTCAAATGTTAGGAGAAACGTTAAGCGACCCGGATGGCTTAGAAGGGGAACCGGGGAACTACGAGGGGTTAGGCTTATTTCCTTTACAAACCATCATCACGGGTGAAAAACTGACCCGTCAGCGTACTGTACAAGCAATCTTTCCGGAAAGTAATACTCCCATTACTGGTTATGAAATTCATCAAGGGCGCACTCGTTTCACCACTGAGTCGGAAATATTAATGCCTTTGTTTGAGGATTCAGACTTAGGTTATGTCAATTCACAACAGTCGGTTTGGGGCTGTTATCTACATGGACTCTTTGAAAATGGCACCTGGCGCAGACAATGGCTCAACCAATTACGACAGAGAAAAGGACTCTCTCCCCTAGAGACGAACGTTCCGCACCATCGCCAACAGCGGGAGGAAGTTCTCGATGCTGTAACCGATATAATAGAAAACCATTTGGACTTAACCCCTTTATTAAAATGAGTGTACAGGTTCATTTTCTTCCCGACGATGTCATCATTGAAGCTGAACCCGGCGAACCGGTTTTACAGGTAGCCGAACGCGCTGGACTGTTTATTCCCACGGGTTGCATGATGGGATCTTGTCATGCTTGTGAAGTGGAATTAGAAGATGGAACGCCCTTTTGTGCTTGTATTAGCGCCATTCCCGAGGAGGAAAAATTCGTAATCAACTTAATTGATGATCCCATTTGGTAAAAAGTAGAGAAGGTCTGCATCATGGAAAACAAAAGCAGCCTATATGATTCTGATTTTGCCCTTTGGTTGGAGAAAACGGTGAGTCAGTTAAAAGGGAGAAATACGAAAGATTTAGATTGGGATAATTTAATCGAGGAAATTGAATCTTTGGGCAAGCGGGATAAACGGGAGTTGCGAAGTCGCTTAACCACGCTATTCGAACACGCTTTAAAAAGACAGTATGTTCCTCTACCAGACTGTTATCGGGGTTGGGACGTAACAATCAGTCGCACGCAACAAGCCTTGCAGGAAATTCTGAGCGATTCTCCCAGTTTACGCAATTACTTATTTAATGTGATTGACGAGTGTTATCAAAAGGCACTGAAGAATGTGCAAAAAGAGTATGATGTGGATTTTCCTGATTTCTATCCTTTCTGCAAAGATGTCGATCAATTATTAAGCGATCAAGGGTTCAGTAATGAATGATTACTTCAACAGCCATTTTGGAGACGTGAGTAAAAATAATTCGCTTTGTCCAAGTGGCGATTGATCGTCTGGACAGTTCAAACCAATCACGCCTGCTTTCTTCACCACGAGCTTTTGCTGCGTTTTTCCCCAGACTAATGATTCTGCCCAGTTGCCTAAGTCGGGTTGATGACCCACTAGCGCAAGGGTTCCCGAATGATGACTACCCTCAGTTTGCCAATGCTGCCACCACTGCACCCAATCTTTAATGTTTCCACCGGGGGCTAAAGGAG
>CAZBPR010000281.1:453-2635 GCA_964493825.1 uncultured Dactylococcopsis sp. | reverse complement strand
CCTATCGTTTCCAAAATTTACTTTCCTGAGTTGAACCGCAAAGAAAGTTTAGAGGAAGATTTACACTATTATTTCGGGAGCAATTGGCGAGAAACGGTTTCTCCTTCGGCAGCCGGTGAAGCCTACATTCAGCGCATTCGAGACGTTTCCGCAGAAGCCCCAGAATTGTTGGTTGCTCACTCCTACACTCGTTATTTAGGCGATTTATCCGGTGGACAAATTCTCAAAGGAATTGCACAACGGGCAATGAATTTAGAAGAGGGAGAAGGAACCTCCTTCTATGAGTTTGATGCGATTTCTGATGAGAAGGCGTTTAAGAACACTTATCGTCAAGCCCTCAACGAGTTACCAATCGATCAAAGCACGGCAGATCGAATTGTGGATGAAGCCAATGATGCCTTTGGTTTAAACATGAAGCTGTTTCAAGAACTCGAAGGGAATCTCATTAAAGGAATTGGCATTATGCTCTTCAATTCCCTCACTCGTCGTAATCGTTCTCGCAAGAATAAAAACAAAGAATTTGCAACAGCCGAGTCCACAAACTAAATTGAGTTGGTTTCTCTGGTTGAGTGAATTCTAAATTGAAGACAACCCAGTTGGTAGGGTGACAAGCGTTATCTTACGGACTGGGTTGTTGCTATTAAATCCAAATCTTGTCATTGTCGGACTGAGGAAAAAACAAAGGTACCAAAAATTGAGTCAGTACAGGTTGATGTCATACGCATTTCATTGGCAGACACTGCCCCTGAACAATGTCCCTCTGACTGTGTACCCGACTGATAATAAGCAGTGTAATCATACTCAAAATCTCTTTTATCGATGGTACCGGTACCTGAAGATTGAAAAGGATCTCCATATGCTGATATCCCAGTTGTTTGAAATTGAAATCTATCCCCATTTTGGGTGATTGTGGATTTATAACCGAGTGTCGGGTTAAACCACTCACCACTAATATCCAGTTGTGGAGGGGAACGTTTTTGTAAAGGGGAATTGGTTTCTGGAGGCGGTTTTTTGAAGAATTCGCTATACCACCATGGAGAGGTGCCACCAACAAGAATTGCGATGACAACTGGTGGAATAATCTGACTCAGAAAAGTACTTTTTTTATCATCACCTTTATTGCTGTTAGCCATCTGACAATTGCTTGCTCAATTGATGTAGTGCTATATCAAAGCTATAAAGCCAAAGTTTTCATGGCTGGCTGACTTTTCAATTTCTTGCTTAGCTGAGGAATGGTTCAAGAAACTTCTCTTGAGAAACAGAAAAATCACGCTATTTCCTGACAGAGCTATTGATTGCTCATTCTTACCCTGACTTAAATATAGTACATTAAATCAACTTCCTGCTGTTTGCTATTCCGCTGTTCTGATAAGGTTTGTAAATTGTACTGTTGCAACTGCGATTCAATTTGCTGGTCAATGTCTTGCCAAATTTCTTGTACCACTGCTTGTTCTGCTGTGTGAATAGAAGGAGAGTCTTGGTTAACTGTTTCCGATCCTTCAAGACAATTCACAATATCAAGCAAGGTAATTTTCCAAGGTTCTCGTGCGAGTAAATAGCCGCCTTTTGCCCCGCGTTGACTTTTGACAAGCCCTCCCCGTCGTAGCGTTGCAAGGAGTTGTTCTAAATAGCGATCTGATATATTTTGTTTTTCGGCAATCTGCCGAATTTGGATGGGTTCTTGTTTTTGATGATTGGTTGCTAGCTCTAATAGAGCAAGAAGCGCGTACTTTGTTTTACAGGAAAGTTCCACAATAAGCGGTTACTGAATAAGGAAAAGCCTCTCTAACATTATACGGGTCAACGGTTCCCCCTATTGGGATCAATATTAAGCAATACTGCCTCGTTTATTGCTTTCTTTATAGGAGACACCGACGTTCGGTAATCCGGCTTTAATCATTTCCCGTTCTAACAGGGCAAAAAAGCGAGCGCGATCGCTGCTTCTAACCACAGCTTGATTGTGCGATTCGGCAATCGCAACGGGATAACCATAACCTTTATACACTTGTGCCAACAAAATGCCCAAAGATTGGTCTAATAAGTCCAAATCTTCAGCGATCCAAGCGGGAAATTCCACTCGTGCAATTTCTGTTCCCACATGGAGATAACAGAAGTAAATCGCAAATTCTTCAGGATATAGCTCTAAAATCGGGCTTTGACTACGCCATAACCCGGATCGCTG
>CAZBPR010000281.1:0-443 GCA_964493825.1 uncultured Dactylococcopsis sp. | reverse complement strand
TTTGCCATAGCGTGGTATCTCGTAGCGGTTCACAGCTTTGACAAGGCAATTGATTGATTGACGCATTGCCACAATGGGTTTGACAGTCGGGATCGTCATAAGCACAAGCAGCATAGCGGAGGAATCGCACCGCTTCCGTATGACGATTGGCGCTAAGATAGCCCATTAAAGGAATGCGTGCGGCTGCCAGTTGTTCCCAGGCTTGAAAAATGTAGGGCAAAAGTTGATCACGAGCGGGAGTGGGTAAGTTGTCTAAAAACCAATAGATTAAGGAACCATCCACTAATGCCACATTGGGTTCATGATGCGCCCCTGGCGGATTCACCCAGCGACACGCCATCTCAGAGAGGGCGGCAATTTCCGAAACGGTGCGCCGATAGCCCATCCACTCTTCAGTGGGGATTCCCCACTGTCGGGATTCATACAAGTCTTCTCGGGTATAG
>CAZBPR010000280.1:0-2639 GCA_964493825.1 uncultured Dactylococcopsis sp. | reverse complement strand
CAGCCTTAAATCCACTAGATGATTGTTGTGCTTGTACCATTTCTTTCTCCTGAGTTTTGAGGTCTTGAGATCACCAGTTTCAGATGTTATCCCGAAAAGTTCTGTTTCTTTATTTCAGAGTGATTCTTTTCGGTTTTTGCTATTTATTAGCCTCACTTAGTTTTTTACTGTAACATGAGTTGGTTACATTTTACCTATTAATATTAATTTTTAGCAAAATAGTTTTTACTTATTTGTTTTTCAATCTAAATCTCCTTACTCGATGATTACAAATTTCGAGCATCATATTAATAATAACAGCAATTGACCCGCTTTTCCCCTAGTTTTCAGAAGCACAATTAGACTAACCAAGGGACGGGTTTTACCGCTGTTGATCACTTTACTTTTCTTTACAACTTTTGTTCTTGTTTTAAAGGGTTTTTGAGAACATTTTTGACCCTGCTGATTAATTATTAGTTAGTTCTTTCACATTACTAATAACTAATCGCTATTCCGGCTTTACATTACCCGATTCGTCTTTTTTTTCTGGTTTAAAGTTCTCCTTGTGAGGAAATAAAGTCACCATCAAACGTTCAATATGGGTTTGACCATAGATTGTGGTGTTGGTGTTGGTCGGGGACTGCTGCTGAGAAGAGGAATCAGGGGGAGACTGCTGGTCTTTGTTATTTGTCTCCGCAGTGGGTTGAGTCGAAGCTTTGGGTTGACCATTAACCGGACTACCATTATTGTTGGCTTTGCTCGTGCTTGATGCTGGCGGTGTCCAATCTGGCTGGGGAGGAGGATGGCTACCATTACTGGTGGGTTCGGCATGATTCGTTTCCGATCTGCTATCGGAATCACTCGGGGAAAGATTCTCCTGACGGGAGGTATCTCCCTTGAGGGTGCCTGGGGCAATCTCTTCCCGGACTGCAACGGAGGAGTCAATGAGGGTGGTTGCTGCGCCAATACAGGCGTGATCGCCAATTTTGCCAGAACCAACGACTAAAACCCCTGCCCCTAAAACCGCTCCTTCACCAATTTCGATTGTTCCCTGATTTGCCGTTAAAACGGTTCCCATTCCAATGCAAGCCCCTGCTTTAATGATGATCCGCCCGTTAGGGGTTGCTTGCAGAATCACGCCGGGCGCGATCGCAGCGGTGTCATCAATGATCACATCACCACTGACATAAATTTGGCTGTGACTGATTGTCGGCAGGGAAAGCACAGACATGGACTACAGCCACTAAATGGCTTGCAATAAGGTTTACAAAAAATTCGATTCAGGAATCAGGAGTGTTTAAAGGCAACTCCTGATTCCTGAATCAACCTAAGCGGGTTGCTGAATGGTTGTTTCCAGGACCCGTCGTTTGGCTTTGGGATCAATGCCCACTAAACGCACATATTCTCCTTGATGATCCGCTAAGCAACCTTCGAGGGCTGATAGGACTTCGGCTTCACGGGTACTTTCAATGGGCGCGCAACTTTGCCAAGAGTTGCGACTAAAGCGTCGTTTATCCGCGTGTTCCGTTCCAATTTGATAGCCTTGGTGCAGCAGGTTTTGCACTTGTTCAACGGTTTCTCGATCTAAGCTACTTTTGGCACCATTGCCGTTATATTGGCTATAGCTTTGACGACCATTACTGCTACGACTGGCTGCTGGTGAAGCTTGAGCCCCTTGCTGGGTAGAAGCACTCTGTTTTCCAGGCTGCTGAATTAGAGTTTCTAAAACTCTGCGCTTCGCTTTGGGATCAATGCCCACCAAACGCACGTAGTCTTTCGGATGTTGGGCTAAACAGGCATTCAATTCCGAAAGGACTTGTTTCGCATTGCCTTCCAATTGTCCGGCATTTTGCCAGGAATTGCGACGGAAGCGGCGTTGATCGGCATATTCTAAGCCGATGTTATACCCTTGGCTGACCAGGGAGCGCACTTGTTCAGCAATCTCACCGCCCACTGCTTCGCTTCCGCCACGACTCGCTTGACTAGCTTGAGAAGTTCCGTGTTTGCCAGCAGTGCCATTTTGTTGTCCAGGCTCTTGAATGAGCTGTTCTACAACCCGCCGTTTTGCTTTCGGATCAATGCCAATCAAGCGGACATATTCACCGTTGTATTCTGATAAACAGGCTTCTAATTCCGCGATCGCGCCTGCAACTTGACGGCTTTGGATCGGTGCGCCATTTTGCCAAGAATTGCGACTAAAGCGTCGTTTATCGGCGTGTTCCACACCAATTTGATAGCCTTGATTGAGCAGCGATCGCACTTGTTCTGTCGTATCTTGGTCTAAACCGCCGCTGCTTTGACCGGCTCCCTGGTAAGTTTGACGACGATAACTGGGCTGGTATCCGCCATTGGTGCTACTGTAACTGGTATTCGCACTGGGTTGATCGCTCGGTGTTTGAATGACCACCTCTGAAACCCGTCGTTTCGCCTTGGGATCAATCCCAAACAAGCGAACATATTCTCCTGCGTGTTCAACTAAACAAGCTTCTAACGCTTGAATAACACTGCGTTCTTGCATTTCTTGAATCGGTGCGCAATTCTGCCAGGAATTGCGACTAAAGCGTCGTTTGTCTGCGTGTTCGGTACCAATTTGATAGCCTTGTCGCAGCAGCGATCGCACTTGTTCGATTGCTTCTGGTTTCAAGTTTGTTCCCCCCTGT
>CAZBPR010000279.1:0-2641 GCA_964493825.1 uncultured Dactylococcopsis sp. | reverse complement strand
GATAAGTAATGGCGGCTCTAAATGCTCTTTTGCCTCACTAAAGGTATTCAGAGGTTCTGCCGCCGCTTATCTTAGCCGTTAGTTACAGGCTATGTCGTCCCTCGCGATCGCGCGCTCTCAATTTCCAGCAGATTTCTTACACTAGAGGAAATTGAGAAAGCGCGATGTTCCCTACGGGAACCGGCGTAGCTATCGCGGCTTTCCTAAAATACAACTAACAGTAATCGCGCCAGTGGTTTTACGGCGACTTCTATAAGACAGTCTCGGTTCGACGAGCTGATCCTTCAAAATAATCTTCAGCGACTTTCGCCATGAAATCCCGTTTCTGATGTCCAGTTAGCTTCTTAGCGGCATCCTTGATTGACGACCAAGAAGACTTTAGAAAAATCCTGCGGTAAAACGGATAACTGGAGAAACGCTTGCTCAGAAGCAGAGAGAGGGGAAAGAGCAGAAATAACAAAAATGACCGCATCGGCTTTTTCAAGATAATCGTGGACTTGGGGGTCAAAACGCTGAAAAATATCTCCCGTTCCCGGGGTATCCACAAGACATAATCCCTCTAGCCATTCATTGGGAACTTCAATGTTGAGATGGCTGACTTTCTGGGATAATTCTCCAAGCAGAGCCGTCAACTGTTCTGCTTTTAGTTCCGCCGCATCGAGTCCAATCCGTCCTCCATCGGTTAAACAGGCTTCAATTTTCAATTCAGGGCCAGATTGAATTTGATTCAGGGTTACCGTCTCCGGGGTAATATCGGTCGTCACCACCTCCTGCTTGAGAAGAGCATTAATCAATGTGGATTTTCCCCGCTTGAAATCCCCCACAACAACCAGGAAAAAGGGGGTTTGCAATCGGTTGGCAATCTCGTCAACTTCACTCTTGATTTGCTGAGATAAGTTTTTGCCCAAGACATTCCTTACAGTTTCGGTTTGTACGCCGCTTAAAAAATTGTCAAGAATTTCTCGGAACTCTTGATTTAAATCGGAGATTTCGTATCAGGGTAAGCGCAAGAAAATTTAGGTCTCAAATAGGTTAGAGTATAAAGGAATCGAAGCGTTAAGAACTTGCAACAAATACGCCACATCCATGCTAGCTCGTTTCGCTTTTTGACGAGTGCTACGCTTGAAGCTCGTTTCCTGGTTGAGCAGATTAATGCTCCATCTCTTAAGCAAAGCAAGATTTTCAGGAGCATTCCCTTGGCGAATACGACAGGCATCTTCTCCTCCAGCAGGAAAGCGGAGGTGCATTCCGCACCATTGTTCCACCTGTTGGTACAAGGTGGGATGATTCCCTTTCAGCGCCAGCACGTAGTCAGCCCCCTGAGCCTGAATCTGATGAGCAATCTCGGTTTGAGTGCCCATAGCATCAATAGTAATGATACATCCAGAAATGTCTAACAGTTCTAATCAGGTTGGGATTGCGCTCATCTCATTACTTTTATTCTCCACTTTCACTTGTCCAAGAAATAGTCGGTTCTCACTTGCCCAAGCACTAACTAGATGTAAGGCGGATTGCTCTCCCTTACGGTCATAAGATCCTTTTAGGGTTTTGCCATCTATGGGAATCACCTGTGCCCCTAAATCTCTGACCAAACCGTTCAACCAACTCTGAAAGCTCTGTTCAAAAGCTGTTGGTGAGATTCTCTCCAATAACCGTCGATAAGTATCAGCACTCGGAATACCAAACGGCAAAGCTAGAAACTCCGACAGCCAACTCTCATGACTGACACCATAAGTTTCAATATCTTCCCATCCCTTGGCTCCAGCAATCGTAGCCAACAAGGCAATCATGACAATGCTCAGAAACGGATGAAGAACTCCCTTTGCCCCTCTGGGATCAGTTAAGTTCTCAAAGTGCTTACTCCATTGTTGCTGAACCTGCTCACAATCAATCGGAGCCTTGATTGACGAGGATTTTCCTCTTTCTTTAGGGGAAATAGATGCTTCACCAAAACCTTTTGCCATGACCAATCCTGATTGCTAGATGGATTCTAATAGCATATTACAGCTTCATTTTTCTTGCGCTTACCCTGACTCGGCTGGTGTATTTAATCGGTTGTGGAAAGACTTCTGCTAGGCGAGATAAACTAACATTTCGATAACTTTGCAACAGTAAAACTAACACTTCTAAGGTTAAATACTGACTGGGGGTTAAATGATTTGAGAAGACTTTTTGGTACAGTGGAGGAAGCATATTTTGAATTGGGTTGCTTGAACAAGCAACCTTTTTTTTAGAACAGGGATTGGCTAAAAAGCATACCATACCTTCGTTACATCTCCCTTGTCATCCCTGCCGAATCAGACCCCAGAACAGCCTATGTAGCTGTTGATCGTGAGTGGGTAATGCGAGTGTTAAAGTGGATTGCCGCCAATCTCGATTTCGAGGGTTAATGTTTTTGCTCACCAGTGCTCTGACTCTGTTTACCTTAATGGAATTTGTGGTTCGTCGCCAATTAACTCAATCTCAGCAGTCCCTCTCTGGACTTTATTCAGGGAATCCCAAACGCATGACGAATCGTCCCACCGCAGAACAGTTGTTAACTGCTTTTGACGATTTAACTTTGTACCTTCATCCTGAGAGACTGTTCCTAAAATAAACATTAAGGGAAGTTCAAGAGTAAGCTAACCGTTTCAACATGAGA
>CAZBPR010000278.1:0-2663 GCA_964493825.1 uncultured Dactylococcopsis sp. | reverse complement strand
TATCGCGAAACTTAACGTCTTATGAGTATTCGATCATATCGACCTTATACCCCAGGGACCCGACAAGCAACGGTTTCTGATTTTGCGGAAATCACGCGCTCAAATCCCGAGAAGTCTCTGACAAAATATAAACATCGCCAGAAAGGACGAAATAACCGTGGTGTGATTACCAGTCGTCGTCGGGGTGGCGGTCACAAACGTCGCTATCGCCAAATTGATTTTCGTCGGAATAAGCATAATGTACCGGCCAAAGTCGCTGCAATTGAGTACGATCCCAACCGTAACGCTCGCATTGCCCTCTTACATTACCAAGATGGCGAGAAACGCTATATTCTGTGGCCAGCCCAATTAAATGTTGGCGACACGATCATTTCTGGTGACGATGCGCCATTTGAAATTGGTAATGCGACGCCCTTAAGCCGCATTCCTCTCGGTACAGAAGTGCATAATATTGAACTCGTTGCAGGGAAAGGCGGACAGATTGTTAGAGCCGCCGGTACTGCCGCGCAAGTCGTGGCTCGGGAAAAAGGCTATGTCAGTCTCAAATTGCCCTCCCGAGAAGTCCGGATGGTGCGCCAAGAATGCCTAGCAACCATTGGTCGCGTCGGTAATGCCGAACACCGGAACTTAACCTTAGGAAAAGCAGGCCGATCGCGCCACCTCGGACGTCGTCCGAAAGTCCGCGGTAGTGTCATGAACCCTGTGGATCATCCCCATGGCGGTGGGGAAGGACGGGCTCCCATTGGTCGTCCGAGCCCGCTCACTCCTTGGGGTAAACCCACTTTGGGGGCAAAAACCCGCAAAGCGAAGAAAAACAGCAACAAACTGATTGTGCGTCGTCGTTCATAAGGGTCATTCGTAACGGATTGACGCTGAACAAAAGAGAGTAGAAGAGGAAAAAAATTATGGGTCGTTCTTTAAAGAAAGGTCCTTACGTTGACGACAAACTGCTCAAAAAAATTGAGCAACTCAACGCAGCGGACAAAAAAGAAGTCATTAAAACTTGGAAACGTGCTTCCACCATTATTCCGCAAATGGTCGGACACACCATCGCGGTTTACAACGGCAGACAGCACGTTCCTGTCTTTGTCAGTGACCAAATGGTCGGACACAAATTAGGGGAATTTGCTCCCACTCGCACCTTCAAGGGACACGCCAAAAGCGATAAAAAAGCGCGGAGATAAGTTTAGAGAATTAGCGAGGAAACTATGCCAGTAGATACCAGTGTTGAAACCAAAGCGATCGCGCGCTATATCCGAATGTCTCCCCATAAAGTGCGACGGGTGTTAGACCAAATTCGCGGTCGCTCCTATCGAGAAGCGCTGATTATTTTAGAATTTATGCCGTACCGCGCCTGTGACCCGGTTTTAAAGGCACTGCGTTCAGCAGCAGCCAATGCCGAGCATAATCAAGGGCTCGATCGCGCCAACCTGATCATTAGCAAAGCCTATGCCGATGGCGGACCCACCCTGAGACGGTTCCGTCCTCGGGCCCAAGGACGCGCTTACCAAATTCGTAAACCCACCTGTCACATTACCATCGCTGTCGCGCCAACCACAGAAGAATAGAAACATTATGGGACAAAAGATTCATCCAACCGGGTTGCGACTCGGCATTACCAAAGAGCATCTTTCCTGTTGGTATGCCGATTCCAAGCGCTATCCCGAACTCTTACAAGAAGACTTCCAAATTCGGAATTACATCGACAAAACCCTGAATAATGCAGGGATTTCTGCTACAGAAATTGAGCGCAAAGCCGATCAAATTAGCCTGCAAATTCACACCGCCCGTCCTGGGGTAGTCGTGGGTCGCGGCGGCAGCGGTATTGAATCCCTGCGCGTTGGCTTGCAACAGCTCCTTGGTGGAAATCGGCAAATTAGTATCAATGTCAGTGAAGTTTCTCGCGTTGATGCGGATGCGGTTTTAATCGGAGAATACATTACTCAGCAGCTCGAACGTCGGGTTTCCTTCCGTCGCGTCGTTCGTCAAGCCATGCAACGGGCGCAGCGAGCTGAAGTCCAAGGCATCAAAATTCAAATCAGCGGGCGACTCAACGGAGCAGAAATTGCTCGTACAGAATGGACACGAGAAGGACGGGTGCCCCTGCATACGCTCCGAGCCGATATTGACTATGCCTATCGCACCGCAGAAACCATCTACGGCATTTTAGGCGTCAAAGTCTGGGTCTTCAAAGGAGAAATTCTTCCCGAAGACGAAGATCAACAAGCCGAGGCGTCCCCGACCCCCCGTCGCCAACCGCGTCGTCAAAAATTTGAAGATCGTTCTGGTGAAAATTAGTCATTCGTCACTGGTCATTAGTCATTGGTTACTTCATAACAGAGGACTAAGGACAAAGGACAGATAACCAAGTAAGAAAAAACAATGCTAAGTCCTAAGCGAACAAAATTTCGGAAACAACAAAGAGGGCGAATGAAAGGGCTCTCTCACCGTGGGAACACCATCAACTTTGGTGATTTTGCCCTGCAAGCGATTGAACCCTGCTGGATTAACTCTCGCCAAATTGAAGCCGCTCGTCGGGCGATGAACCGCTACCTGCGTCGGGGTGGAAAAATTTGGATTCGGATTTTCCCTGATAAACCCATTACCATGCGGGCGGCAGAAACGCGGATGGGATCCGGGAAAGGTAACCCCGAATATTGGGT
>CAZBPR010000277.1:0-2670 GCA_964493825.1 uncultured Dactylococcopsis sp. | reverse complement strand
AAATGAGGGCAAACGCCAACGCCCCAATTAGGGCAACCGGAATCGCGATCGCGGGAATAATCGTGGTGCGCCAGTCTTGTAAAAAGCAGTAAATCACCAAAATCACCAGCGCGATCGCTTGCAGCAGGGTAATAAACACTTCTTTAATCGAGGTTTGAATAAAGGAAGTGGTGTCGTAAACAATCTCCGCTTTCATCCCTGGCGGAAAGTTCTCGTTTAACTCTGCCATCGTACTTTGGACATTTCTCGCCACATCCAAAGCATTACTGCCCGGCGATTGGTAAATGGCAAGCCCTAACCCTTGTTGTCCATTGACTAACGCATTGCTGCTATAGTTTTCTGCCCCAATTTCCACATAACCGACATCTTCCAATTTCACCAATGTGCCATCATTGCCCGTTTTGACCACTAAATTGTCAAAATCTTTCGGATTGGTAAAACGACTGCGAATTCGCAAAGGCAGTTCATAACTTTGACCGTCAGGCACGGGTTCTTGCCCGATCGCGCCCGCGCCAACCACGACGTTTTGAGACCGCAAAGCATTCACCACATCCAGAATGGTTAACCCACGAGCGCTTAACGCCGTCGGACTCAACCATAACCGCATCGCATTTTGTTTATTGCCAAAGACGGCAACATCACCCACCCCCGGCACCCGCTTAATAATATCGGTGACGTTGAGATCGACATAATCGCTAATAAAGATATTGTCATACTCGCCTCCTTCTGAATAGAACCCATAGATCATGAGAATACTGGTGGAGGCTGCCTTCGTTGATACCCCCAGTTGTTGAACCGAGGAAGGCAGTTTTGGCAAGGCTTGGGCAACCCGATTTTGGACATTCACCTGGTTGGTGCTTTTATCGGTATTGGAGGGAAACAAGACGGAAATCTTGCTGTTACCGGCATAACTTTGGGAGGTCATGTAATCCATGTTCTCCACCCCGTTGATATCCCGTTCTAGGATTGTGGTCACCGTATTTTCAACGGTATCCACATCGGCACCGGTATAAAAGGAACTCACCTGAATTTGAATGGGGGAAATATCGGGTAAGTAGTTGATGGGCAATAGTGGAATACAAACCCCTCCTACTAAAAGAATCAACAACGTGCAGACAGTCGTCAGTACGGGGCGTTTAATGAATGTATTCGCAATGGACAAAATAGGCATAATGGCTCAAGTCAACTGTTAATTTCTAGTTTTCTGCGATGGCAGTCATCACCTATTGAGGCTGAATCGGTGCTCCATCTCTCAATTTCAGAATGTTGGAAACGGCAATGTTATCTCCGGTTTCTAACCCCTCTAAAACCTGATAATCCGATCCTTGAATATCCCCGAGTTGAACCGGACGTTGGCGCACAATGAGTTGTGCTTCTCCCTCAGTTGCTTCGGATTGGTCTTGAACAAAGACAAAGCTTTTACTGCCCACTCGGGAAATCGCTGTTGTCGGAATTAAAATCCCCGGTTCATTATTCCAAACAATTTTTGCCTCCACCCGTTGTCCATCGCGGAGACTCCCTCTAGAATTGGGGAAGCGCGCTTTAATCGGAACTGTTTGCAGGGTTGTTTCCACATTCGGAGAAATAAAGTTGATAGTTCCTTGGCTTAAGGGCTGCTGCGTCGCTGGATCGAGCAATTCTACCGTCATCCCTTGCTGTAAATCCCCAGAGCGTCGGGCGGGAACCGAGATTTCGAGATCGAGGAAATTATTGCGGGTAATCGTCGCGATTGCTTCCCCTGCTGTGACGTAATCGCCTTGCTTCACCGCTAAATCGCCGACCACCCCTGATATCGGGGAGAGGATTTGTTTAAAGCCAACACTCACTGCTGCTGCTTTTACTTGCGCCCGCGCCTGTGCAAGATTGGCTTCCGCTTGGCGAATGGCTGCTTGGGCAGCTTCGATTGCATTTTCGGCTTCCTTAAGCTGATTTCTTCTGGTTTTCAATTCAGTTTCGGCTTGATCAAAAGTAAACTGCCCAATTGCCCCAGCATCTAATAGGAATTTGGCGCGATCATAATTGACTTGGGCTAAGTTCACTTGTTCTTGGGCAGAATCTCGCTTCGATTGAGCCACTTTCAGCTGTTCAATCGCAGTATCACGGCTGGCAATTGCAGCGTTAACCCCGGCTTCGGCATTTTCTAACTGAGGCAGGGTCTGATCCGGTTCCAGCACCATCATCGCTTCTCCTTGTTCCACGCGATCGCCCGGTTCCACTCGCATCTCTTGAATGCGCCCTTGAATTTCCGGTTTGAGGGCGACTTTCTCTGTTGCTTCTAGATTCCCCACATACTGAGAACTCTCTTCTAAGATTTCTGAGTTTAAGGTTTCGATCTGGACGGGAATAGGCGGTGGACCACTGGCTTGTGCGTCAGGGTTGGAACGGCTGCATCCGGTGCTTGTGGCAGCAATTAGCAGCAACAGTCCCAAAAATTTCTGATGATTTGAAGTCTTCATATTTAAATACTTTTCTAAAAATGACATTGTCTTTTAATTCAGGCTTCGGGTCGATCGCGCAAGGGAGAGGGAAGATGAGCGCGATCGCCCAACAACTTTAGAAGCGGTCCGTGAACGTCAAACTTGACAATACTGAGGGCAGATACCGGCATAAAAATCCGATCGCGATAGCGACCCAAATCAATGCCCAACAAACTGCACAGCACAATCCGAA
>CAZBPR010000276.1:0-2682 GCA_964493825.1 uncultured Dactylococcopsis sp. | reverse complement strand
CAAAGCGGTCATCGCCAAAGAATCACCCACGAGGAGGATATCCAGCCCCACCTCATCTAGAATTTGAGCAAAGGCGTAATCCCATGCCGTCAAAACCGTAATCGGGCGTTGTTGTTGTTTCCACTTTAAAAGTTGTGCGGTAGTTACTACCATGAAAAAGGCTCAGCAATGGAGAGGCGACAAATAATTAATAATTATCAATTATCAATAATCAAGGATCAACTCTGATGTTAGCTTAATCATAGCTGGCATTGATGAATCAAGGCTGAAATCCCATGTTTAAAACTATTCTCTTTTCCATCGACCGTAGTCGAGAAACCCAAGAAGCAGTCGCAGCAGTCAAAAACTTGGTTCAAACTTATAACAGTCGTCTCGTCTTACTTTCCGTTGTCGAAGCAGACGGAGAAGAAAAAGAAGATAAGCGACACATGACCTCGGAAAGTGCCGTAACCGAACTCCTCGAAGGGGTTAAATCATTATTCGCTGAGGAAAATATCAACGCCGAAACCCTTGAAAGAGAAGGCAGACCGGCTTTTATTATTTGCGATGTTGCCGATGAACTCGATGCTGACCTAATTGTGATGGGCTGTCGCGGGGTCGGTTTAATTGAAGAAGAAGCCTCAGATAGTGTGAGTAATCGGGTGATTAACCTTTCCCCTTGTCCGGTCTTGGTCATTCCCTAAGCAAGTCTTTATGCTTTCGGCTATAGTGGGAGTCTGGCAGAGGGCTTAAAGATGACATTAATTCAGTGGTATCCCGGTCATATTGCCAAAGCAGAACGGGAATTAAGACAACAGTTAAAAAATGTGGATGTGGTGTTAGAAGTGCTGGATGCAAGGATTCCCCTTGCCTCTCAGCATCCGCAAGTGTCGCAATGGGTGGGGAATAAACCGCGTCTGTTGGTGATTAATCGGCAGGACATGATCCCAGAAGCCCTCCATACGGAGTGGGTGGCGTGGTTTCAAAGTCAGGGGTTTTCTCCCTATTTAACTGATGCCCAACAAGGGAAAGGGATTAAATCTCTTTTAAAAGCTGCCCAAAAAGCGGGAGAAGCGGTAAATGAAAAACGGCGCAGCCGAGGGATGCGCGATCGCGCGGTTCGTGCCGTTGTAATGGGCTTTCCTAATGTTGGCAAATCGGCACTGATCAACCGTTTAGTAGGGCGAAAAGTCGTCCAAAGCGCCCGCAAAGCAGGGGTAACCCGGCAATTGAAATGGGTCCGCATTTCGCAACAAATCGACCTCTTAGACGCCCCAGGCGTCATTCCCCCAAAATTGGAAAATCAAGACGCTGCGATTAAACTCGCGATCTGCGATGATATCGGAGAAGCGGCTTATGATTTACAAAACATTGCGGCAGCATTCATAGAATTATTAAAACAACTGGATGAAACTGAGATTCTTAGCAATCGTTACCATCTTGCAACTGAGCAATTAACCGGTTCAGCTTATTTATCAATCCTTGCCGAACAACGTCACAATCACGATAAAGAACGCACAGCCCGGGAACTCTTGAATGATTTCCGGAAAGGATTAATGGGAACAATTCCCTTGGAACTTCCGCCGAACCAATGAGCTAACACAACTTCAACCCTCAATCTTTAATTCAACAATATGTCTCAAAAGAAGAAAAGACCCTGGTGGCAGAGAATTACTATTAATAGAGAGTGGTTACCTGAAATAATGACTCTCATTATCTTCATCATTGGTGTTATTTATTTTATTCTTCCCACTGGATTAAAATCTACTTTATTCGTGCCGCTCAAAGCAGTTTTTTTAGGAATTATTCAACTGATACAGTGGTTATTTACTCCCTCAACTATTCTTGGAATAATTCTCATTATTGCAGGGGCTTATTTTGTTATTAAACGCCTACGTTACCACTTAATTCGTCTGGCTAATCATCATCAAGTTTGTCCGGTTTGTCAGTCTAGAATTCATAAACGGCATCGCAAAAAATATCAGCGTTTTTTAAGTTATATGATTCCGATTCGTCGCTATTACTGTAGTAATTGTGGTTGGGATGGGCTGCGAGTCTATAAGCCCAGCAGTCGGGGATTAAAGAAGCATAAATAATTGATTATTAAAATAAACTATGATACCTTCTAAAATTTAGATAGTAACCCCAATATAATTAGCGACCCATGCAACCTTCTTCTCAATTAACCCTCAATCTTGATCAAGGTTCAATTCGATTTAATTTTAGCCCAGAAGCAGCACAAGAATTGAAACAAGCCTTATCTGAACTGATGGAAAAATTTAAGGTGACAACGCAAGCTGTCAATGCTGGAAATAAACCCCAACCGCAACCTCCCAGTGAATATCGCCACACCGGAGACGTTTTTTTAGAGGTATTTTGTAATCCCAATATCTATCCAACGCCCTTTGCTGCTAAAGTTTTAGTAACGGTTCGGGATGAACGAATCCGCCTCACGACAGAAGCCGAACTGACGCGCGTGGTTGAAGATGTGACTGAGTATTTAGAACAGCAGGGATAAAAATGGAGAACAATCAAAATCAAGTTTTAAAAGTGGTTGAACAAGGCTTTCACATTACCCTTGGTGCAATTTCTGTTGCCACTGAAACACTGCAAAATGAGCAAAAACGGATGCAGCTCGTTTCGGAATTAAGTCAAGAACTTAACCAGCGTGCCCAAGAATGGGAAGAAAAAGGAGAAACAACA
>CAZBPR010000275.1:0-2685 GCA_964493825.1 uncultured Dactylococcopsis sp. | reverse complement strand
TCCACTCCAGTCAAGAGCGCAAGCCCTGCAATCTCATGCAGATCCCTCAGTGCAAGAACTGGCGCAAGGGATGTTAGAAGAAATTGCTGTTTTTGAGGAATCAGGCAACAGCTACGGCTATGTTTTCTTTCTCTTGCAACGTTCAGCTTAAAACGGCTCATTCTGTTTTGTTTTCAGGTTCTTCTTGAGTGGTGAGTTTTTCCACTTCTTCCATAGTTTCAATGGGGTCAGTTTCTTCAGATTTTTTAATATAGTTAATTTTTACTTCTTCTAAAAGTTCACCTAATAATTGTTCAATTTCAGCCAGGGTTTCTTTATTTTGTAATTCTTCTTTGAGAGCCTCTTTAAAGTCTGAAGAAAGTTTATCAAATAAGGCTTGTCCTTCTGCATCTTCATAGGAAGAAACTAAAACTTCCACTGAGGATTTTGCTAATTGACTCGATAAGTTTTCGAGCCATGTATCCGGTAAATTTTGGACGCCTGGAATTTGTTGCAAATTTTGGTAAAAATCGGACTCTAAAAACGCACCACGTAAGGCATAGTGCAATAATGCTTCCACATCCGGTTGCACTTTGGGTAATACTTTATAAATTGTCAATGCTAGCAATCGATCAGTAAGAATTTCAACTTTATTCGCTTCACTGACTTTAAGATAAGGTTGAGGATTCAGTAAAAAGTTCGCTGCTTCCCCTTCGACCACTGAACTCCTCGCTTGATTGATAATTCGCACCAATAAATATTGAGAAACCCGATCTGATAAATAGGCAGCTGGTTCGTAAGTGACTTGACTTAAAATCCGTTCAAAATCAATGACTTTTGACGTGTGAAGACGTGTTAAAACTGGGATCACTCTTAGCCAGCGCCAAAAAGGGATTAAAAGAAACCAATCATACCACCGTCGCAGTAAAGCATCGAACCAATTAATTCCTTGAATTCGATAACTCATTAGCATTGTTCGAGTCATTAATTCAACGGCAAAAAAGCCGATAAAAATACTATCAATCCGCCAAAAATTATCAACAAAGCGTCCATATTCATCCACTTCCCGATAGTAGTTAGTAGCTAAAAGAGGGGCAATTCTTTCTTGGAAATAGCTGAGTTCAGCTTGTCCATTTTTTTGAAAATTATCTTCACTCCAGAATTGCATTAATCCCTGAGTAGCAGTCAATTCCCCAGTATATTCTCGGAACAGGCGTTTTACCCGAGCAAACGTACCAAATTTTCCTGCTACTAAAAAAGGATTATTGTCAATCATTTCTTCACTTTCATCACGGAGAGTGCTTAAAAGTTCCTTACTTTTAGGACTTAATTTGTCCTGTGAAGAAAATGTATTCTCTAGCTGATGAACGGTTTCTAAATAGTTTTGAGTAAACGGATGAGGACTGATGCCCTTGAGAGGATCATAATGTTCAACAATGGCTGGAAAATATTGCAAATAAAGATCCCGTAGTGGTACATAAGTTAAGTTAAAAAAAGAAATAAGTAAACTCAGCACAGCAATCACTGCAATTCCTTTTTCCCACCAAGCGGTAGCGCGTTCCATAGTTCTAAAAATATCTGGTTACGAGTCGGTTATCAAAAATTGATATAGTATGATCCGATTGGTTCACATTTGAAAAAATATGGCTTTTTCTAAGGTTACCGTGCAAGTTCCGGCGACAACCGCTAACCTCGGACCGGGGTTTGATTGTCTGGGAGTTGCCTTAACACGGCATAATCGATTTCAGTTTACTCAACAAGGGGCAGAGGCTTCTCCAGTCGAGATTATTGTTCAGGGTGAAGAAGCAGCAGGGGTGAGTACTGATACCAATAATTTAATCTATCGGGCATTTCGTAAATTCTATGAGGACTTTGGTCACACTCCCCCACCTGTCAAAATTGAAATTGAATTAGGGGTTCCTCTCTCCCGAGGCTTAGGCAGTTCAGCAACAGCAATTGTTGGCGGCTTGCTGGCAGCGAATGCTTTAGCTGGCTGTCCGCTTGAAGATCGTGATTTATTACGAAGCGCGATCGCGCTAGAAGGACATCCCGATAATATTGTCCCCGCCTTTCTGGGCGGTTGTCGTTTAGCTGTCCCCACCGAGAAGGATTGGGAAATTGCAGAAATTCCTTGGTCAGAAAAATTAGTCCCCGTTGTGGCAATTCCAAACTTTGAACTCTCTACTGAAGCCGCGCGAGCCGTGTTACCCTCACAATTTTCTCGTGATGTTGCTATTTTTAATGCCGCGCACCTGGGGTTATTATTACGCGCGATCGAAACGGGACGGGGGGATTGGTTACGAGTGGGAATGCAAGACCAACTGCACCAACCCTATCGTCAACAACTCATTACCGGCTACACTGCAGTAGAAGCAGCTGCCCTCACAGCCGGCGCTTATGGTGTTGCGATTAGCGGTGCGGGTCCAACCCTACTGGCGATTACTAGTCTGGGGGATGCCCCATCTGTTGCTCAAGAAATGCAAACAGCATGGCAAAAAGTAGGGATTACTGCCACGGTAGAAGTCCTACAGGTTAACACCACTGGCGCAACGTTTCAAACCCGGAAGTAGTCGTCTGTCAGTTTTGAAATGATGGGCTGAGTTGGGAGAGGGGAGATAAGGGAGATAAGGGGGACAAGGGAGACAAGGGAGACAAGGAGAGTGGGTGAACCAATGACCAATGACCAATGACTAATGACCAATGACT
>CAZBPR010000274.1:0-2698 GCA_964493825.1 uncultured Dactylococcopsis sp. | reverse complement strand
CCAGTTTCACAGCCCCGGCTGCAGCGAATCTCACCGAAAGTCCAAAAACAGTTGTCGATGAAGTTTGGCAAATTGTCAATCAAAATTATGTTGACCCGGACTTTAACCACGATGACTGGGAAGCGACCAGAGAGGAATTATTAGAACGAAACTATGCTTCTAAGGAAGACGCGTATCGGGCAATTCGCCAAGCACTCAACAAATTGAATGACCCCTACACCCGCTTTCTTGATCCTCAAGAATATGAATCTTTAACCAACCAAACCTCTGGGGAATTATCCGGGGTGGGTTTACGTCTCGAAATTAATGAACAAAATCAATCTCTGACTGTGGTTGAACCGATTCCCGATTCTCCCGCCGCTGCTGCCGGTATTCAAGCCGGAGATCAAATCATCGCGATTAATGGTCAACCCACTTCGTTGTTAAGTTTAGAGCAAGCATCGGAGTTGATTCGCGGCGAGTCAGGAACTGAAGTCAAATTACAACTTTCCCGAACTGGCAAAGGTTTATTTGCTTTGACTTTAACTCGCGCTCAAATTGAATTACCGCGGGTCACTTATGAACTCCGAGAAACGAATCAAACTCGTATTGGTTATATTAAGGTCAAAGAGTTTAGTTCTCATGCTGCTGAGCAAATGCGCGAAGCCATCTTAGATTTGAAAGAACAGAATGCTGAGGCCTATGTGCTGGATTTACGGAATAATCCGGGAGGACTACTCTACGCCAGTATTGAGATGGCAAGAATGTGGTTAAAAGAAGGGGCTATTGTTTCGACGGTTGATCGTACCGGCGGCGATCGCGATTTTCAAGCCAATAGCACCCAATTAACCGATCGCCCCTTAGCGGTTTTAGTCAATGGCAATTCTGCTAGTGCTAGCGAAATTCTGGCTGGGGCACTCCAAGATAATAACCGTGCTGTCATTGTCGGCAGTAAAACTTACGGCAAAGGGACAGTGCAATCGGTCAGTTCACTCTCGGATGGATCAGGAGTGGCCGTTACGGTTGCCCGCTATTACCCGCCCAGTGGTACCGATATTAACAAAAAAGGCATTGAACCAGATATCAAAACTTCACTGAACCGCAGCGATCAGTTACGTTTATCCGCGAATCCTGACTTACAGGGAACCCAACAAGATCCGCAATTTGTCCGCGCGATCGCTGCTTTGAACCAGCGCCTCGGTCAAACCCCCCGAGAAGCCACCTCTTTTTCTCTTGAACCCGAGCATTCTTTATCACAGCCAGTCGATTAGCCAGCAGTCTGACCTGAGCCAGATCCAACAAGGGGCGAACCTGAGTTCGCCCTAATTTTTGGCAAATTAGACGGAAACATCGCCCAATTCTTCGACCACACCGCCTTCAATTCCTTCTTCGGTTTCGGCTACTTCTCCTTCTTCTTCCTCAATCGGTTCTTCAGTTCTAGCTTCGACAATCGTTAATACTGTGCGTTCGGGATCATCACTGGCAGTAACCCCTTCTGGTAAATTTAATTCGCTAATGTGCAGGGTTGTCCCAATTGGCATCTCAGTGACATCAATATTAATGACTTCCGGAATTTGGCTGGGCGGGCACTGAATCGTTAATTCTGTAATCACTTGTTCGAGTAGTCCGCCTTCTCTAACCCCTTCGGCTTCACCTTCAAGATTGATGGGAACCACAACTTCCACGCTATCTTGACCGGCTACTGCAAATAGGCTGAGATGATAAATATCCGGTCGCCAAGGATGAGTTTGAACTTCCCGAATTAAAGCTCTTCCTTTCCAGGACACTTCCGGAACATTCACTTCCACAAGGGTATTATTCACAGAAGCATTTTTAAGCAACAGTTCCACATCTTTGGCTTTGGCGACCAAAGACATTGATTCAGCGCCCTTATGCCCATATAAAGCAGCAGGAATTAAACCTTCACGACGTAAGGCTCTGGGCTTACTGCCTTCAGGTCGGGTTTGGCATTCAAATTGAACAGTTGTTGTCATTGTTTCTTCTTGATTGAGTAGGTGTTCAGATTGGAAATCAGCAATTAGTTAGTTCGCAAAGGGAGAATTAGAAGACTCATGGGGTTGGTGCGTGACCGGTGTTCCGTTGGCATCAAGCAGCGCCCGTTTCGGTCCGTGAATCGGATCTTCCACAATGATGGTTTGGTCACGACTCGCCCCTAACGACACAATCGCGATCGGAACTTCCATTAATTCCGCTAAGAATTTCAGATAGTTAAGCGCAGCTTTCGGGAGGTCTTCTAAACTCCGACAAGCCGCTGTTGATTGTTGCCAACCCGGTAAAGTTTCATAAATGGGTTCGCAACGGGCAAAGCGTAAGGCACTACTGGGGAAATTGTCACAACGTACCCCATCAATATTATACGCAACACACACTTTAATTTCAGCGAGGGTATCGAGGACATCAAGCTTGGT
Organism: uncultured Dactylococcopsis sp.; assembly: GCA_964493825.1. Taxonomy (GTDB): domain Bacteria; phylum Cyanobacteriota; class Cyanobacteriia; order Cyanobacteriales; family Rubidibacteraceae; genus Halothece. Next base: position 290 of record CAZBPR010000274.1, on the reverse strand, counting down.
AATCGCCAGACAGTCCATACCGTTAATACGGACCGCATAGCGTCCAATGACGGCATCAAACCAACCGCAACGGCGACGACGACCGGTGGTTGTCCCAAATTCCGCACCGCGATCGCAGAGTTCCTGTCCTAAAGTTCCCTCTAATTCTGTGGGAAACGGACCTTCTCCCACGCGAGTCGTATAGGCTTTTGCCACGCCAATCACGCGATCAATCATCGTCGGACCGACACCGGCACCAATGCAAGCGCCACCCGCTACAGGATTGGAAGAGGTGACATAGGGATAGGTTC
>CAZBPR010000273.1:0-2711 GCA_964493825.1 uncultured Dactylococcopsis sp. | reverse complement strand
CCTCGGAGAAAATTAAACCGCGACTGCCGGAAGTTCCCTGCTGTTTTGCCATTTGGCTGAAATAAAGCACCGTGGGATCCATAATCACCCCTTCGGCGTCAAAGACAAACTCCTCTGGAATTTGCGGGGCTTCTTGTTCTTCGTCATCCTCACCTTCTTCGTCTTGGGAAGAGTCCTCTTGCTGATCTTCAGGCGGTTGTTCCGGTTCTTGTTGATCTGCCGGTGGCGTTTCTCCTTCTGAATCGTCTTCTTGATCTTTATTTTCCGGCGGCGGTGGTGGCGGTTCTTGTTCTTGTTGTTCCGGTGGGCTTTGTGCCACAGTCGAACGCGGGACAATGACTAACTCGACAGCACGGCGTAAATCATCTCCTGTGACTTGGTTCCGTCCATCGAGGGCGGCTGCTGCTTTTGCCACGCGCACCGCAAATAATTCCGCCCGATGTCCTTGCACAACCCCACGCACCGCTTCTTCCACTAAATAATTAATCTGTTCTGGTGCAATGGTCACTTCTTTCAACCATTCCCGCGCCAAAATAATATCAGTTCGCAACCCCTCTAAATCTTCTTCGTATTGGTTGAGAAAGGCTTGTTGGGAGTTGGCAAACCCAATGGCTTGTTCCACCGCTTGCACCCGCTGATCGAGGGCTAATACCCCATCAGCAGAAAGGGTAATCGCAATCCGGTCTAATAAATGTTCTCGTAGCGGTTTTTCTTCTGGGTTATAGGTGGCAATCAACAGGGGTTGACAGGGATGTTGAAAGCTAATTCCTTCCCGTTCAATGACATTACGCCCTTCACTCAGCACGGAGAGCAACTGGTTGGCAATTTGGTCATCAAGGAGATTAATTTCATCAACGTAGAGGACTCCCCGATGGGCTTGTGCCAGCAGTCCCGGTTGAAAAACGGTTTTCCCTTCTTTAACAGACTTTTCGACATCCACAGACCCGAGTAAACGGTCTTCAGTTACGCCTAACGGAATTTGCACAAACGGCGCACGAATGACTTCAGTGGAAATCTCTGTCGTATCCCCATACTGGGCAAAAGTTTCATCATCCCATTCTTCTGGGTTTTCGGGATCACAATTGGAAATCGACCCTTTAACAATTTCAAAGGGGGGTAACAGGGAATGAATCGCTCGTGCCATCACTGATTTAGCAGTGCCTCGTTTACCAGAAATTGCAATACCGCCGAGTTTAGGGTCAACGGCACTGAGAAGCAATGCCAATTTAATTGCTTCTTGTCCGACCACAGCGGTTAAAGGAAAAGTAGGATTAGTAAGAGACGTTGTTGAAGTAGCCATAGTGTCTATTTTGACAAATTTAACCCTGTTTGTTAAGTATTTTTTACATTAAGAATTGTACGTTTCATCTTGAGTATGAGGGATTGTTCCTAAAAAATAACCGACTAAATATAAAGAGCCACAAAGAATGGTTGTTGGTGGTTTAGGGTCTGCTGCCACTTTTTCTAAAGCGGTTTCTAAATCCCGACAGGGGAAGCATTGTTCTACTGCCTGTTGCATCCGACAGAGGTCTTCCGGTGACGTTGTTTGATGGTCGGGAACGGGAACCGTGTATAAGGTGTCATGGGGACGCAGAAGAATCGTTAAGATTTTTTCCTGTTCTTTCGTCGCTAAAATCCCCATCATCCAAGTGACAGGCTGCGGTAAGGTATCCACATAGTCTCGCAAGCCTTGTGCTGCTGCCGGGTTATGCGCTCCGTCGAGGAGGAGAGAGCGATTCTGCCAAGTGACCCATTGCAAGCGTCCTAACCAGCGGGTTTTTCCCATTCCTTGCTCAATGGCTGCATCAGAAATGTTCCAGCCTTGTTGTTGCAAATATTGTAAAGTTGCAACGGCAACGGCAGAATTAGTCAGTTGGACAGTTCCTGATAACGGTAAGGGATAAGTTAAACTTTGATACGTTGCGCGATCTAATCGTTCAGAAACCGGTGTTGCGGGTTGAACCCAAGTCGTCGGACAGTGCAATTCCTGAGCTCGTTCTTGAATTACGGTTGCGGCTTCTGCTTCCTGTGGCGCAATAAAGGTAGGACAATGAGACTTGAGAACGCCTGCTTTTTCCCTTGCAATTTTGCCAACGGTATCTCCTAGAACTTGCCAATGTTCGCGACTAATGGGGGTAATAATCGATGCCAGCACTTGCTCTTTCACATTTGTCGCATCTAAACGTCCGCCTAGCCCCACTTCCATTACCGCAACATCAACCTTTTGTTCGGCAAAGTAAAGCCAAGCGGCTGCGGTAACTACTTCAAATAAGGTGGGGTGATCTTCTTCGCCAATCGCTGCTTTCACTCTTTCTAAAACAGCAAGAAAATCGGCTTCCGAAATGGGTGCTTCATTCAAACAGATGCGTTCGGTCCAATTAACTAAATGGGGAGAAGTGTAGCGTCCCACGCGATATCCTGCTGTGGTTAAAACGGACGATAAATAAGCACAGACTGAACCTTTCCCATTGGTTCCCGCAACATGGATTAAAGGAACACTCGTTTCGGGATTGCCCAGTTGAGTCAATAAGTTTTCAATGCGAGTTAATCCGAGATTAACGCCAAAGCGTTGAAAGGCAGCTAAAAATTGATCGATTTTCATCCTGTTTGTTCTAAGCGATATAGCAGTTGACCCTCCCACGGCTAAAGCGCGTGGGATTCTTGGTTCGCTGACACTGCTTGCAGACCTGAACCGGAATCCAAATCTGTAG
>CAZBPR010000272.1:0-2713 GCA_964493825.1 uncultured Dactylococcopsis sp. | reverse complement strand
CTGGGGCTATGCGCCCTTTTTGATCAGTGTGGAAACGGGCGCTGGCTTAGAGGCACTCCAGCACCAACTCCGGAATAAAATTACTATTCTCGCCGGTCCTTCTGGGGTGGGAAAGTCGAGTTTGATTAATCTCCTGATTCCCCAAGCGCAGTTACGGGTGGGTGCAGTATCCGGAAAATTGCAACGGGGACGACATACTACGCGCCATGTGGAGTTATTTAACTTGCCTGAGGGGGGGTTGCTAGCGGATACCCCAGGCTTTAATCAACCGGATCTCAATTGTGAACCCGGCACCTTAGCTCACTATTTTCCTGAAGCCAGAGCACGCTTAGCCCAAGGCAGTTGCCAGTTTAGTGATTGTTTGCATCGAGATGAACCGAACTGTGTGGTGCGGGGGGACTGGGAACGGTATGAGCACTATTTAGAGTTTCTAGAAAGCGCGATCGCGCAATCCATCGAGCGAGAACAAACAACGGATGCGGAGGAGAGTTTAAAAGTCAAAATGAAAGGCTCAGGAGAACGTCGCTACGAACCGCGTTTAGAGCGTAAAAAGTACCGTCGGGACTCGCGACGACAACAGAATCAAGATTTACAGGAATGGTGTAAAGATTGGGAAGATGCGGAAGAACTCTAGTTGTCTGTTAGTTTGGCAAGGAGCAGTCAAAGGAGACCAGGAAGAGAAGGGAGGCAAGGGAGACCAGGGAGGCAAGGGAGACAAGGGAGGCAAGGGAGACAATTTCAGCACCCTCATCCTTAAATACAAAATGGATCGCCGATTAGTTCATATTGACCAGGGATTGCTTGCGCTTTAAACCGAGGGCTTTGGCTAACCAAGGGGGTGGAGAAGTAGCCAGTACCTGTTGCAGAGCCGCTAAATGCTCTCTTGCAGCGCCTCCTTCTTCTTTCTTCATGGGGTAAATATTGGCTTGGATGACTTTTGCTGCTGCCGGTCCACCGATGGCAACCAGGTAAACCAAGGCACAATCTTTAATTAAGTTCACGCGAAATTCCGTTTTATCTTTGGCGAAATCGGCTTCAATTGCGGATCTCACCTCAATCAATTGCATCTGATCTACTGCTAACTGATAAATCAAATAACGATGACAAGATCCAAAATGTCCATCCAGTTCTTCGCCCGTATTAGAAGCCACTGCAATTCTTACTGAGTGGGGTAAATCTCCTTCTTGATAGGGGATGATCGGTAAGTCTTCATCAGTTTCTCCCCACAAGATGCGGAGGACTTCTTTGAGAGTGCTGCGGTCAATCTCTGCGTGCTCAAAGGGACTTAAAGATTCTTCTAATTGAGTCACTGTTAGTTGACTCAGTGATGTTTCCGTTACCTCATCATCAAGCTGGGTTTGCAAAGCGGTAATTAAATTGGGGAGAGAGAGCTGAGGCAAGTTTTTAGATGCCAATGCAATTCTCAGGGCCACTGCATTGGAAATAGAGGGGGTTGGCATGGGAAACTCCTGTAGCAAAAATCAGTCTGTATAAAACTTATAACAGCTCCCCGTCAAACAAGAGGCATGAGAGATTGAGATTAAATTGATCAAGAGGGTACTCATCTTTCTCAAACGGTTTTCAAATCAGGAATACAAATTCGGTTTGGCACAAGGGACGAGCATTTTTTTGCCACCCGACGGGAAACCAACTAATCATGATGATAGTCATCCAAAATCGAATCAGAACAGCTACTCCCGACAGGATCCGGGATTGACCTTTTATCTTTACGCTCCAATCAGTTGGGATGACCAGAGTGCAATTTTGTTAAAAATACTAGTCGTTTTACCTATGAATACTCATCCCAGACCCCGAAAATACTGACCCTTCTTTCCTTAACTAAAGCTTCGAGTCCTACGAAGTCAGATGGAGGCGCTTTGAGAACATCCTTAACTAATTCAATCAATTTCAACTGTATGCTTACCATCAAACTTCCGTTAGAGAAGATAATAAAACAACGGTTGAAACCACTAAGTTTATTTTCAATTTCATTTCTATGATTTTTGGGTTAAAAATTTAGCGATGTCAAAATGGTGTCAAAATAATACCATATTGGCATTTAATCGTTTCTTGCTAGTCGTAATGAATGCCAAATTGATGTCATATTAATACCATGAAAAGATTTACTTTGAGATTAACAGAAGCAGAATATTTCAAGCTCAAAAGTTATTGTGAAGAGCTTCATATTTCCATGAATGACGTAGTTCGGCAACTGATTCGAGAGTGGACGCCTAGCACTAAGGCAGCCGCTCAAAACGGACATAAAGAGGATCACTAAAGTAGAGTTTATCACAGGTGAATATTGGATTATCTTTGAGTTAATCACGGCAAATCTAGGGAATTAGATTTGATTAACTCTAGAATAATTGTAAGGTTTTATTTTGCAGCAATTCTCTGTTTGATTCACTTTAAATAAAAAATTAAAAGACTATAAAGAATCCTTAAAAACCGCTAAAAACTAACATATTTAACAAAATTGTCTGCCGATATCGAGCAATATTTATAGAAATAAGGAAGAGTAAAGAGTCAACTCGAAAGTCTCAGTAAGGAAAAAAGCAAAATCGAAAATGTAGAGGAAGATACAAATTCATTATGTCATGCTTTTTTGACTTACGGTTAGAACAAGCACCTTTTCTTAAAGCCGGTGTAGTTTCTGATGGTTCAATAACAGTTTGACTGAGTAAAAGCTGTTATTGAACCCGTTTAACTATTG
>CAZBPR010000271.1:0-2763 GCA_964493825.1 uncultured Dactylococcopsis sp. | reverse complement strand
GTATGGCAGAGAAGTAAATATTAATAAAATAAACGTCATCAGGAGCAGTTTATATGAATCAATACGCAGCAGAACTCCGACAGACCGCGCAAGCGATGGTAGCTCCGAATCAAGGGGTGCTGGCGATGGATGAGAGCAACGGCACCTGCAACAAGCGGTTTCGGAAAGAAGGAATTGAAGAAACAGAAGAAATGCGTCGTCAATATCGGGAGTTAATCCTGACGACACCAAAATTAGGCAATTATATTAGTGGTGCCATTCTCTACGATGAAACCATCCGTCAGAAAAAGAAAGATGGTACGCCCTTTACTCAGGTAATGAAAGATAATGATGTCATTATTGGCATTAAAGTGGATAAAGGTGCCAAAGATTTAGCCGGTCATCCGGGTGAAAAAGTAACGGAAGGATTAGATGGACTGCGCGATCGCATCGCAGAATACTATCAAATGGGTGCTCGTTTCGCGAAATGGCGGGCTGTCATCACCATTGGTGATGGTATTCCCACTCGCGGTTGCATTGAAGCCAATGCTCATGCTTTAGCCCGTTATGCTGCTTTATGCCAAGAAGGTGGCTTAGTACCCATTGTTGAGCCAGAAGTGCTCATCGATGGCGACCATACCATTGAGCGTTGCTACGAAGTGACAGATGAAACCCTACGCACTGTCTTTAGCGAGCTACGGACACAGAATGTTGCGTTTGACCAAATGATCCTCAAGCCCAGCATGGTCATTTCCGGGAAACAGTGTCCGCAACAAGCCAGCCCGCAAGAGGTAGCAGAAAAAACAATCAAGTGTCTGCGCGATAATGTTCCGGCTTCTGTTCCTGGTATTGCCTTCTTGTCCGGTGGACAAACCCCTGAACAAGCCGCTGAACACCTGCACTTAATGAACTCTGAACCGCTCAAGTCCCAATGCCCTTGGCGTGTCACTTTCTCCTATGCTCGCGCGATTCAACAGCCAGCACTGGAACACTGGAAAGGACAAACCAACAACGTCGCGGATGCGCAAAAACTCTTACAACACCGTGCCCAGTGCAACAGCGCCGCTAGCATGGGCAGCTATTCCGCAGATATGGAAAAACAACCTGCCATGGCTTAATTGATTAAACGAGCAAAGCCAGATCACGAACAATAATTGGTTTATAGTAGGGTGGGCAGAGCTCACTCTACTGTTTTTATGGAAAGTTTGATGGGAATGGGTGCGACAGAACAACGAGCGGGATATGGTTTGGCACTACATACCACGAGTCCTCAACTCGGACTTGCTTTGAGTAATTTTCAGGGAGACCACAAGATGCGCACCTGGGATTTAGATCGCGATTTATCCAGCCATCTCCATGTTCTATTACAAGAATTTCTTGCTCCTCAAACTTGGTCGGATCTAGCCTTTATTGGTGTTGCCAAAGGACCAGGCAGTTTTACGGGAACTCGCATCGGTGTGGTGACAGCACGGACGTTAGCGCAACAGTTAAAGATTCCCTTATTTGCCATTTCTACTTTGAGCGCGATCGCGCATTATTATAAAATTCAAAATCCCCAAGAATTTTCTGATTCAGAGCGAATTGCAGTCCAAATTCCCGCCCGTCGTCAACAGGTTTTTGTCGGTATTTATCGCATTAGCGCAACGGAATTCACAGTTGATTTCCCCGATACGATCATGACTGAAACCGAATGGGAAGAAACCTTAAAACAACTTTCTTTTCCCTATCAATTATTGAAAATCACAGAAGAGCAATTGGGAGAAACGGTTTCTAGTGTTTTGGAATTGGCTTATCAACAATGGCAACAAGGGAAACGTCCCACGGTGGAAGAAACACAACCCTTTTACGGACAAAGCCCAGTTTAGAAGAATCCGGTAGCATAATAGTAACTCCACAACAAAAACACTGAGCGACTCATGTATCAAACCAATCCTCAGCAGCCTCCGAAAAATCTCCTCCCCACGATGTATGATTTACCCAGTGAAGACCCAGAGGAACCTGGTTTGCCCGATCAATTTCATATTTATCAGCCTCGATTATTAGATGAAACCTTTCGACCGGCCAATTATCCTTCTGAAGAAATTTTGACAGCCACTGACCTGAATTTATACTATGATTTCCGCCACACGCAATGGTATAAACGTCCCGATTGGTTTGCTGTGATTGGTGTTCCCCGTCTATATAATGACGAAGACTTAAGACTCAGCTATGTCATTTGGCAAGAAGAAGTTGCTCCCTTAATCGTCATTGAATTGCTATCGCCCGGAACCGAAAAGGAAGACTTAGGAGAAACAGAGAGTGAGATCAACCAACCCCCAACGAAATGGGAGGTTTACGAACAAATTTTGCAGATTCCCTACTATGTCACCTACAGTCGTTATACTCAGCAAATGCAAGCCTTTACCTTAACCCAAAAAGGTTATCAGCGATTATTACTCAACAATAACAGTCTGTGGGTCAAGGAAATTCAAATGAGTCTTGGCTTGTGGGAGGGAACTTATGAACAAATCCAAGGGAAATGGTTGCGCTGGCAAGATGAAAATGGAAATTGGATTCTTACCCCAGCAGAAGCAGAAAGACAACGGGCAGATCTGGAACAGCAACGGGCAGACATGGAACAACAACGGGCGGAACGTTTAGAAGCTCGTCTGAGAGAGTTGGGAATTGATCCCAATGAAATCAACGAATAATCACTGAGGAGTAAACTACGTCTTGCGAGCGCGTAAGCGGCAAGACGCTTTTTTTAGTAGCCCTGAGTCGTCAAATCAGGTAAGCTGAACATAT
>CAZBPR010000270.1:983-2830 GCA_964493825.1 uncultured Dactylococcopsis sp. | reverse complement strand
AAAAAGATATTGAGCAGCGTAATAATTTTCTGCGCCCCCGATAAATTCTCAATGGACATTTGCGTCAGCATACTATTAGGAACTACGACTAAGGTTCCTTTTCCAGACAAACGAATTTTGCTTGATCGCCAACCAATCGCTTCGACTCTGCCGAAGGTACCATCTGCAAGGTGAATATAATCATCAACGACAAAGGGACGATCCAAATACAGCAAGATCGTCCACAACACCTGTTCGAGCACTTTTTGAGAAGCAAAGGCAATGGCAATTCCACCAACACCGATACTTGCCACTAAGCCGGTAATGCTGAGACGATGCGACTCGGCAAAAATAAAGATGACAATCAGAACAATGAGTGAATTGGCAACAAATTTAATGAAGGCTAACACTTCGCTGTTGACATTTTTGCGGCTTCTTAGGGCTAAATCAAGGAGATAACTGCTAAAAAACTGATTAAAGAGAGTAAATGCTAGCAAACAAGTATTAATCGCGATCGCGCCCCCGAGGAAAAACTCGCTAATGAATAACCACGTCGGTTCCTCGGGAATTAACAATAAAACAATATCGCCAATGGAGAGGAAAAACGAAAGGGTAATCCACCGTTGATAAGGAGCAACAATTTGTTGATAGGCCTCTTGCAATTCTGATGGGAAAAACCGAAACACCAGAAAACGGAGAATCCTGGGAATGACAAAAACAATGGTGGTAATTACAAGTGCCAGAACGCCCACAATCAAGTAAATGGGATCGATCGCGATCGGTTCTCCTGAAAGCATCAGTTGATTCAGTTGATTCCATAAATAAAAGATCGACATTGGATTTTGAGGCGAAGATAAATCTGTCTCGACAACAGTTTGCCCAATGAGAACAAAAGGATAGTGAGGAGTGGTATTGATCATAAATGGAACAATTAAACAATAAAATTTGAATTTGTCATTGAACCCTGGGCAGTGCTTTTTTTCAGCAACCCCGATTGATTAAGTCTTTTGAGATCCTTTGCTGCCTCCTTTTTTAGCATTACGAGCGTTTTCTTCTCTCTCTCGTTGCTGTCTCAGTTGTCGCAAGGCTTCTTGACTCAAACCAAAGATTGCTCCTACACTTGCCCCAACAACCGCATACTTACGGTCTAGATGGCGATAGATTTCGGCGGTGTAAGGACTGGGGATGGCGCGACCAACCACCCAGCCAATGCCCGTTCCGATGAGAGCGGTCACTAGACCTGAGAAAATAATTCTTTTGTAATTCATTTGTTTTCCCCTCTGCCATTGAGCGATTTAGTTAGGAACGAAAAGCAGCTTGTTCTTCTTCAGGAGAATCACTGAGATTAGTCAGTTGAGAGCCGTTTGTCTGCGGTGGTTCGGGAGGGTTACTGTCGAGAAAACGACTTTCGAGGCTTTTAATAATCACATACAGCACAGGAACGATTAGTAAACTGAGCACTGTTGCCACCAGTAAGCCGCCAAATAAAGCCGTTCCAATCGACCAGCGCGATGCGGATCCTGCCCCAGTTGCAATTACCAAGGGGAAAAACCCCACCAGTGAGGAAATCGCCGTCATTAGAATTGGTCGAAAGCGTTCCCCTGCTGCTTTTTGGGCTGCCTTAACAATCGTTAGACCTTCAAGGCGGGCTTGGTTAGCAAACTCCACAATCAGAATGGCATTTTTACTCGCCAGACCAATTAACATCACTAACGCGACGTTCGCATAAACATCGTTCACTAAGCCTCGCATCGAGAGGAACAGCAAAGAGCCTAACATGGCTAAGGGAACGGATAACAAGATAATAATCGGGTCAACGTAACTCTCATATTGAGCCGAGAGCGTCAGAAAGACCATGATAATTCCGA
>CAZBPR010000270.1:0-973 GCA_964493825.1 uncultured Dactylococcopsis sp. | reverse complement strand
TAAGATGCCCAGACTGCCGGCAGCAATTTCTTCTTTGGCTAAACCAATCCAGTTACTGTTGATCCCGGGGAGAGCGCTTGCTTCTACGGTTTCATCCATAGCAGCGATCGCTTGTCCGCTACTGTAGCCTTGGGCTGGAGAGCCTTGCAGTTTAATCGAACGATAACCGTTGTAGTGGGTAATGGTTTGCGGTCCAGTAATTGGCGTAACGGTTGCCAGTTCGCTCATTGGGATCATTTTGCCATCTCGGGAACGGATATACAGTTTGTTGATATCTTGAGGGGAATTGCGATAATTCCCTTGGGCTTGCACGTAGGCTTTATAACTACGAGTACCGAGGACAAAGTCATTCACATATTGAGACCCCATTGTTGCCCCGAGGGTTTGCACGGCTTGCTGGAAATCAATGTTGAGAGACTCTAACTTGTTACGGTCAAATTCCACCTGCAATTGCGGTGTTCCTGCGGTGAATTGGGTATAGGCAGTGCCACCAATCGCGGGTTGTTGATTGGCAGTTCCCAAGATTTCTTGGGCGTTCCCTAGAAATTCATCAATGGAGAGTTTCCCGCCGGTGCGATCTTGGAGCATTAACTCAAAGCCTCCTGTGGTCCCAAAGCCGGGAATTGCTGGCGGGTTGAAGGCAGCAACGATCGCGCTGTCAATTTGACTAAACGCAATATTCAAGCGTCGCAAAATCCCATTAATTTGCTGTTCCTCGTTGGTTCGCTCTCCCCAAGGTTTCAGTTTGGCAAAGAACAATCCCTGATTCGGTCCAGCCCCCTCAAACCCGTTCCCGCTGGCAATAAAGCTGCCTTCAATCTCAGGAATCTCGCCCATAATCTCCCCAACTTCTGCAACCACTTGGTCGGTATAGCTCAGGGAAACGCCATCTGGGGCTTGAATCAAACCTAAAACCACCCCTTGATCCTCTGCGGGTACAAAACCGCTGGGAACCGCTTGGAACATATAGTAA
>CAZBPR010000269.1:0-2837 GCA_964493825.1 uncultured Dactylococcopsis sp. | reverse complement strand
AGGCTACAAATACTTCTTCAAATACCGACGCCAGCAGTCTCCCCAATGTCAGTTGGCGGATGGCGACCAGTTGGCCCAACTCTCTTGATACCATTTATGGCGGTGCCGTTACAATTGCCGAACGAGTCTCTGCTATGACCAATGGGCGCTTTACTATTGAACCCTATGCTGCCGGAGAAATTGTGCCAGCGCTACAAGTTTTAGATACGGTGCAAGCGGGAACAGTCGAATGTGGTCACACGGCCAGTTACTATTACATTGGGAAAAATCCTGCCCTTGCCTTCGGCACAGCGGTTCCCTTTGGCTTAAATGCCCAGCAACAGAATGCTTGGCTTTATCATGGCGGGGGCTTAGAAGCGATGCGCAAACTCTATGCCGATTTTAATGTCATTAACTTCCCCGCTGGCAATACAGGAGTACAAATGGGCGGCTGGTTTAACCAAGACATTCAATCGCTGAGTGACCTCAACGGCTTAAAAATGCGAATTCCTGGCTTGGGGGGAAAAGTTATGTCACAGTTGGGGGTAAACGTGCAAGTGCTAGGTGGGGGTGAAGTGTATTTAGCCCTCGAACGAGGGGTGATTGATGCAGCAGAGTTTGTCGGTCCCTATGATGATGAAAAGTTAGGACTGCAACAAGCTGCCCCCTTCTACTATTATCCTGGCTGGTGGGAACCCGGTACGACATTGGAAGTGCAAGTGAATCGTTCCGCTTGGGATCAGTTACCGCAAGAGTATCAAGAAATCTTCACAACCGCAGCAATGGAAGCCAATCTCAATATGCTCGCCAAGTATGATGCCCTGAATGGGGCAGCCCTACAGAGACTGATTGAGGGGGGAACTGAGTTAAAAGTCTATTCCACAGAAATTATGCAAGCCGCACAGAAAGCTTCCTTTGAACTCTATGAAGAGAATGCCAGTCAAGAACCTGCCTTTAAGGAAATCTATGACCAGTGGAAGCAATTTCGAGAACAAGTCACGCAGTGGAATCAAATCAACGAGTTGAGCTTTAGTCGCTTTATTAGTAACAGTTCTAGTTAAACTTGGGCGAACAATTCCTCCCAATTACGGGAGGATGCTTCAGATTCAGCCACAATTTCCACAATTTTATTTTTGGCTTCCCCTTGACTCAACGCGGCAACACAGACTTGCGCGACTTTCTGGCGGGGAATACTGCCTTCAAATAAAGTATCCGCTTTCGACATCACCACAGCATCCGGTGTGTCTTCATTCTTTAATCCTCCCGGACGCACAATCGTATAGGTTAAGCCACTTTTTTGTAACTCAGCTTCGGCTTGTTTTTTCCAGTACAGAACCAACCAAAACAAGTTTAAAGGATGGAAAAAGCGAGACACACAAAGGGAAGACACCATCACAAAGTGCTCAATGTTGCTCTCTTTTGCCAGCTCAATGAGGTTTTTAGTGCCCTGATAGTCCACTTGATAAGGACCAGTGGGATCAAGACTGGGACGCGCTCCCGTTGCGGAGAGGACGACGGTACAATCAGTAATGGCACTCTGTAAACTATCGGGCTTTAAAACATCCCCCAGTACCAGTTCTGCTTCTGGCGGTAAGATTTGTTTGGCCTCTTCTAAGTTTCTCACCAAAGCCCGCACCGGAATGTTGGCCTTAATCAACTCACTGACAATCCGACGTCCCGTTTCTCCCGTTGCCCCTGCGACTAGTGCTTTCATTTGCGATTACTCCTTAATTAAAAGCGGTCTTTCATGCCACGCAAGCGACCAAAGGTCTTTACCGGATCCTGACTTTGCGCGATCGTTTGTAAGTTTTGATCGTCCCACCGCAGAAAGGGATTGGTTTCTTTTTCTTGTGCTAAGAGTGAGGGAACAGTGGCTTTCCCTTCCCGACGCGCCTTTTGTACTTCCTGATAACGACGTTGCACCACCGGGTTATTCGGTTCCACACTAATGGCAAACTGGTAATTTTTTAGGGTATATTCGTGGGCACACCAAAGACGAGTTTTGTCTGGCAAAGTTTTCAATTTTCCCAAAGAATCCACCATTTGGCTTGGCGTTCCTTCAAATAAACGCCCACAACCGCCAACAAACATAGTATCACCAGCAAATAGTTCGCCGACGGCTTCCCCGTCACTAGGCGGAAAATAGTAAGCAATATGACCGCTGGTGTGTCCGGGAACAAAGAATACCTTTCCTGAACGTCCGCCAAACGTTACCGTATCTCCTTCCTGCAAAAAAACTTCTTGATGGGGAATCCGTCCTTCATCTTTGGCGCTGCCATAAACTACGGCTTGCGGATAGCGCTTTTTCAGTTCCCGATTGCCACCAACATGATCAAAGTGGTGATGGGTATTAAAAATAGCCACTAAATCGGCATTGAGTTCTTTTAGGCATTGCAAAACCGGTTTTGCTTCTGCGGGATCAACCGTGGCTGCAATGTTTTGCTCAGGATCATAAAGGACAAAAATATAGTTGTCCGATAGCGCCGGTAAACGTTTTACTTCCATGGTTGGGTTACTTGTGTTCTTCTAAAGCTGCAGAATTTTCAGTTTCAGTGGTAGATTCCGCTTCACTGGGGAGTTCTAAGCAATACCCTGCCCCATAAACCGTTTTAATATACATCGGATGACGGGGTTCTGGTTCCAGCTTAGTGCGCAGATGGCGAATATGCACCCGAATGGTTTCAATATCATCATCAGGGTCATATCCCCACACTTCTTTCAGGATTTCACTGGGAGAAACCGTCTGTCCGTGACGTTGCAACAAACAGTGCAGGAGTTCAAATTCCAGATGCGTCAACTTCACGGTTTGACTAAACCAAATGGCTTCAAATCGTTCGGGAACAAGCGTTAAGGGACCA
>CAZBPR010000268.1:0-2859 GCA_964493825.1 uncultured Dactylococcopsis sp. | reverse complement strand
TCTTTTAAAGGGACGGTAAAAAACGTCAATTTAGGAACAGTTAATGCTGAAATCACAATAGAAATTGCACCGGGAGTAGAAGTGGTTTCTGTCATTACAAAGTCTTCAGCAGAACGGTTAGAGTTAGTCGAAGGAAAAGAAGCGTATGCTTTAATTAAATCAACGGATGTCGCGATCGCGGTTGAGTAACTCTAAATCGTCCTTTGTCATTATTTAGGCTAGTCCCATGATAAAGGACGCATCTGTATCTCCTGCTACTTTCGTAGCAAGCTGAAGCCATGATTATGGTGAAGTGACTCTCACTTTAATGGACTGGGCAATTTCTTCATCAATGGCAAGGCGAGTTTGACCGACTTTAATTACAAAAGCAGGAAAAGTTTGTTCAAGGGTGATATAACTTCCCTTATAAAGTCCCATTGCTAATAGTTTTTTGATCATCTCCTCGTCTTGATTTCTAATGGCAGTAATTTTCCCTTCAGTTCGTGCTTCTAAAAAGTTGAGCGGGGAATAGTAAACAGAAAAACCTTGCGTTAGCATCTTAAAAATTGACCTCCATGAGGGTAAAAATTTGATTGAGAATGTAGCCTGTAGAGAAAGCAAAGAAAATGACAAAACTCGCGATCGCGATTGTGGTTTTTAACCCGCGTTCTTTGAACATAAATTGCAGTTGGGCGATGCAAGGAATAAACAGGGTTAATGTTACCGCCGCGACCACTAATTGTTGTCCCGCTAAAATGCCTGAGGAATGCAAATCAAACATTCCGGCTGCCCCATAATCACGACGGAAAAAGCCGTAAAGAAAGGTTGGTGCGGCTTCTGCGGGCAAACCTAACCACAGCATGACCGGTTTTAATCCACTGACAACGACATTAAATAAGCCGGTGAGTTGACCCATCCAAATTAAAACCGAAGCAATGATAAATAAGGGTAAAATTTCCCAGAAATACCATTTCAATCTGACGTAAGTTTTGGTAAGAATTGCTTGTAAGCGGGGAACTCTTAACGGGGGAATTTCCATGTAGAAACACGAGGCTTGTCCGGGAACCGCTTTTCCGGCTAAGAAACCAATGCCTAAAAAGATTCCCATCATCACTAACGCCCAAACCAATAAGGCTGCAGGTTCTTGGGAGAGGAGGGCTACAATAATCCCCAATTGGGCGGAACAAGGAACCGTTAAAGCCAGAAGTAAGGTGGCAATAATCCGTTCTCGTTTACTTTCTAACGTCCGCGTTACCAGGGTTGCCATTGTCCCACAGCCTAAGCCTAAAATCAGGGGAATAATGGATCGCCCGGATAAGCCAATGGTTTTAAATAAACGATCCACTAATAAGGAAAGGCGGGGTAAATAACCGCTATCTTCTAATAGGGAAAACATTAAAAAGAACGTTGCAACAACCGGTAAAACAATCGCGATCGCGTAACGTATCCCTAAGGTAATAATTCCATATTCATTGGCCAATAAATCTTGCAGCACTTGCCAAGGAAAAATCGTTGCAATAATGGTATTAACAACCGGGTTGATTTGGGACTCAAAAAAGCCTTCAATGCCATCGACTAAGATTCCCCCACCAAAGACTCCGACAAATTGATAGATTCCAAAATAGAGGATTAAAAAAAGAATGGGAATTCCGGTAACCGGATGCGTGGTTAATTGATGTAACCACTCCTGCTTTACCGCTTGTTTTTTAGTGTTGTGAGTTGTTACTTCCTCGGCAATTGCCATCGCTTGTTGATGGCGAGATTGGGCAATTTCTAAGCCAAGAGAGTCGGAAAACTTGGCTTGAGTTTCCGTTATAATTTTCTCAATTTCTGGGAAATAGGGTTCATTTTGCAGACGCGCTTTCCAAGTCGCATCCTGTTGCAATAAAAGTAAAGCAATGCTACGAGAAGAAATAGCATCTGTACGATTTTCTAATAAGCATTCAATTTTAGAAATCGCACGTTCAATGGGTAACGGATATAAGAGTGGGCTGGACATAGTGGGTGAGTTGAGCGATTAATTGTTTAAGTCCGACTTTGCGTGCTGCTGACATCAAAACAACTGGAACGCCTAATTTTGCCGTCAGTCGATTTTCATTCAGGTGAATGCCCAATTTTTCGGCTTCATCAATCATATTCACCACTAAAATAACCGGCAATTGGGTTTCAATTAACTGTAGTGTTAAGTTCAGCATTCGCCCTAAATGTTTCGCTTCTACTACATGAATAATTAAATCCATTTTTTGGTTCATAATCAAATCTCGGCTCACCCTCTCTTCTTCCGTAATCGGTAGCAGAGAATACATTCCGGGCGTATCGAAAAACGTCACTTTTTCACCGGCAATGATCGCTTTTCCTGCTGTCAGTTCGACTGTTGTTCCGGGATAGTTAGAAACGGTAACATAAGTTCCAGTGAGTAAGTTAAAAATTAAACTTTTACCGACATTTGGAGAACCAACCAGTGCAATCTTTGTTCCCTCTGCAGAAACGTTATTTTTGCCTCGGGGTTGGGAAAGAGAGTTTAAGAAATGCCAATGTCCCCTACGTCGTTTAGCATGACAGCTTTGATGGCAATCGTAACAATTCATTTATGCTTCCTCCATTTTTATCAAAGTAGCGAAAATTATCTGAAGAAAACTGTCAATCAAAATACAAAAAATATCTTCTTAGTAAAGCGATTAATGCTTTGCTAGTTTAAAGGCAGAAATCAATAAAATTGTGCCCAGAATCCAATAAAGAATAGAACTGGCAAAATATTGCAACAGATAACTACCAATAAATGCACCAACCATTGATCCCGTCCCCATCATCAAAATAAAACCCGATTCTGATTTAATCTCTCGTAGTTTATGTTGGCGATGATACTTAAATAAACCCATT
>CAZBPR010000267.1:0-2875 GCA_964493825.1 uncultured Dactylococcopsis sp. | reverse complement strand
CTGGGATATATATAAACTCGATGTCGTCTGTATCCGTACCAATGAACCGGTTCGAAGAATCGATTTCAACGATCTCATCTATCGTACCAGGCGTGAAAAATACAACGCTATCGCCGATGAAATCGCCGAATGCCATAAAGATGGCAGACCGGTTTTGGTCGGTACTATCTCGGTCGAAGTATCTGAAACACTATCCCGGATGCTCAAACGGCGAAAAATTCCGCACAATGTTCTAAATGCCAAATACCATCAGTAAAATGGCAACGATCAGCGCAGTGAAATCAACCGGAAACCATTCGGTCGCAAAGCAAATGAGAGCAAAAATTAAAATACCAAGCGTTAGTGCGATTGACATGAAACTTATCGTTAGTCATTAGTTATTGGTCATTAGTCATTTTGGAATCAGGAATTTATGACTATAAATCTCATTATTAATTATTAATTGCTTAAGCGCGATCGAGCGCCCGATATTGAATCGCTTCGGCAATATGAGAGGGTTCGATTCTTTCGGCGTCTGCTAGATCGGCAATGGTACGAGCCACTTTCAAAATCCGATCCATTGCTCTGGCGGACAAGCCTAACTTCCGAATCGCATTTTCCAATAAGGTGCGACTGGTGTCATCGAGTTGGCAATATTTCCGTAATTGCTGACTTTGCATTTGTGCATTATGACTGATATTTCCTTCTTCTTGAAAGCGATCGCGCGCCTTTTCTCGGGCTGTAATGACCCGTTTGCGAATCACGGCTGAAGGTTCTCCGGTTTCTTGTTTTGTCATTTCCTCTGGTTTCAGACGATTGACCGTCACCTGTAAATCAATGCGATCCATCAACGGTCCTGATAGCTTTGCCCAATATTTTTCCCTGACATAGGCTGAACAACTACAGGGTTGAATGGGATCGCCATAATAGCCGCAGGGACAAGGATTGGTACTGGCAATTAAGGTAAATCCTGCTGGAAATACCACTGATTGGCGAGTACGAGATACACTGACTGACCCATCTTCAAGAGGTTGCCGGAGAAACTCCAGAACATTACGTTTAAATTCGGTTAGTTCATCAAGATAAAGGATGCCCTTATGCGCTAAAGAAATTTCACCGGGACGCGGGAAACTCCCTCCTCCCACCAGCGCAGGTCCCGAGGCAGAATGGTGGGGACTGCGAAAAGGACGTTCCGTAACAAGTGATCCCCGATTTTTCAAAAAACCCGCGACCGAGTAAATCTGCGAGACTTCTAAGGCTTCGGCAAACGATAATGGGGGTAAAATACCTGGTAACCGTTTCGCTAACATGGTTTTGCCACTCCCCGGGGGACCCACCAAAATTAAATTGTGTCCGCCAGAGGCAGCAATTTCCAAAGCGCGACGGGCGTGGGCTTGTCCTTTGACATCCTTTAAATCGGGACAAGTGAGAGTGGAAGTGCCCCATTCTGCTTTGGGATCCAGTTTTACCGGCTGATAGGTTTCCGGTTGGTTAAGAAATTGCGCGACTTCGGAAAGATGTTGAAACCCATACACTGCTAACCCTTCGACTACCGCTGCTTCTTGGGCATTATCTGCGGGTAAAACTATTCCTGCCATTCCCATTTTTTTGGCGGTAGCAGCAATGGGTAAAACGCCAGCAATGGGACGTAAACTGCCATCGAGAGAAACTTCTCCTAAAAATAAGTAATCCCCTAATAACCCTCCATCCACTTGTTCGGAAGCGGCTAAGATGCCAACGCTAATCGGTAAATCGAAACTGGGACCTTCTTTCCTGAGATCCGCTGGTGTGAGGTTAATGACGATCTTGCGCATGGGAAAGGCAAATCCAGCGTTTTTCAGTGCGGCTTTCACCCGTTCCCGCGATTCTTGAACCGCTGTATCCGGAAGCCCAACCACAACAATACCAGGAAGTCCTCCTGAAACATCCACTTCTGCCCCCACTTTGACAGCATCAATCCCAACAATGGCTGCACTCCAAATTCTGGCAAGCATTTTTTCTCCTCAACACTTCAATATACTGTCGTCTTTCCCTGAAAAAAGTGTCGGCTTTTTGCTCAAAGCAGGGCTAAAAAAGTTCATATCTGAGTAACGTACAAGGAAGAGATCCGTTATAAACGGGAATTCGTTTCGAGGTTCTCAAACCAATTTGTTTGGTGAGTTCTTTATTACCGGATAAAACATAGGCAATCCAACCTTTAAAGCGTTGTTTGAAGATATCTCCGAGTTCTTGATACAAACTGCCTAATGCTTTCACTTCTCCGAGGCGTTTTCCGTAAGGCGGGTTACAAATAATAATTCCTTGATTCTCAGGGGGTTCAAGGTCTGAGAGTTCCCTACAAGACAAATCAAGATGCTGATCTAAACCAGCATTTTCCACATTCACTTGGGCTTGTTCTAGCATATCCCAAGCGTAGTCGCGCCCATAAATTCGCGCAGGGAGTTTTGAGCGTTGCTGTTGTCTCGCTTCTGTTTTCAATTGTTCCCAAAGTTCTTGCTTAAAATCCGACCAGTGTTCCAAGGCAAAGCGTTTTCTATATAAACCCGGTGCAATATTCAAGGCTTTTAAACCCGCTTCAATTACAAAGGTACCCGAACCGCACATCGGATCGAGCAAGGGTAAGTTTGGTTCCCAATCGGTCATTGCTAATAAAGCTGCAGCAAAGGTTTCCTTTAAAGGCGCGGTTCCCATGGCGGGACGATAGCCTCGTCGGTGTAAACTCTCGCCAGTGCTATCTAAACTGAGGATAGCGTGTGTCTTTTCAATGTGGAGATTCAGGATTAAATCCGGCGATTCTAAATCGACATTTGACCGTTTGCCAAAGTCAGCCATCTGCTGATCCGCGATCGCGTTTTTCACTTGTAGGGCACTAAAATGAGTATGATTCAACTGTTCA
>CAZBPR010000266.1:0-2889 GCA_964493825.1 uncultured Dactylococcopsis sp. | reverse complement strand
CCGGATGCAACTCGCCCTGACTTTACCCGCTGCCAAGGTGAAGCTCATCCCCTAACGTTAAACTAAAATAAGCCCTGGTCATCGTCGAGAACAATTAACGAACCGAATGTCAACACCTCCCCTCGAACAAGAATTAAAAGCTGCTGTCGAATCCCGACGGAACTTTGCCATTATTTCTCACCCCGACGCCGGTAAAACCACTCTCACCGAAAAACTCCTCTTATATGGAGGGGCAATCCATCAAGCGGGTGCTGTCAAGTCGAAACGCGCGCAACGGAAAGCCACTTCCGACTGGATGGAATTAGAGAAACAACGGGGAATTTCTATTACCTCTACTGTCCTGCAATTTAACTATCAAGACTTTCAGATTAATCTCTTAGATACCCCCGGTCACCAAGATTTTAGTGAAGATACGTATCGCACCCTTGCTGCTGCCGATAATGCAGTGATGTTAATTGATGCAGCAAAAGGGTTAGAACCACAAACCCGCAAATTGTTTGAAGTGTGTCGGATGCGATCGCTGCCCATTTTTACCTTTGCCAACAAGATGGATCGTCCGTCACGAGAACCGTTAGAACTCATTGATGAAATCGAACAAGAATTAGGCTTACAAACCTATGCTGTGAATTGGCCAATTGGCATGGGTGATCGGTTCAAGGGGGTGTATGACCGTCGCAGTCAACAGATTCATTTGTTCCAACGGACTGCCCACGGCAGTACCCAAGCCGCAACAACCGTCATTTCTCTCGGCGATCCAAAAATCGAAGAAATTTTAGACCAAGATCTCTACTTTCAACTGAAAGACGAAATCGAAATTATTGAAGAAGTTGCGCCAGACTTCGATCTCAGGAAGATTCATAACGGCGAACTAACTCCCATGTTCTTCGGCAGTGCCATGACCAACTTTGGGGTACAGTTATTTCTCGATGCCTTTTTGGAGTATGCCCAACCCCCAGAAACGCACCAATCTTCGCTGGGAGAGATGGCTCCGACTTATCCCGACTTTACTGGGTTTGTGTTTAAGCTGCAAGCGAATATGGATCCGAAACATCGCGATCGCGTGGCTTTTGTTCGCGTTTGTACCGGAAAATTTGAAAAGGATATGAACGTTAACCACGCTCGTACCGGCAAAACCGTCCGCCTCTCCCGTCCGCAAAAGCTATTTGCGCAAGATCGCGACTCCATTGATGAAGCCTATCCCGGTGATGTCATTGGCTTAAATAATCCTGGTATGTTTGCCATTGGCGATACCGTTTATGCGGGAAAGAAAGTCGTTTATGAAGGCATTCCCTGCTTTTCGCCCGAACTCTTTGCCTATTTGAAAAACCCGAATCCCTCAAAATTTAAGCAATTCCATAAAGGCGTGACTGAACTGCGAGAAGAAGGGGCAATTCAAATCATGTACTCCAAAGATGAAAGTAAGCGCGATCCCATTCTTGCTGCGGTTGGACAACTGCAATTAGAAGTGGTGCAATATCGCATGGAAAACGAGTATGGCGTAGAAACCAGTTTGGAAATGCTACCCTATAAAGTTGCCCGCTGGGTGAAAGGCGGTTGGGAAGCGCTGGAAAAAGCGGGACGACTGTTTAATACTGTCACCGTCAAAGACATCTGGGAACGCCCTGTCTTACTGTTCAAGAATCAATGGAACTTAGAGCAAATCAAAGGCGATCATCCTGAACTGGAATTAAGTGCAACCGCACCCGTGGGAGTCGGCTTAGAACCCGATGCTTAACTCTAGTAATCAGTAAGCTATATTGATCAACTCTTTGTGCGCTTTGTGTCTTTGTGGTTCATTCAAGAAAAATGCACTCTCTACCATCTCCGAGAATGGCACGTCCTCGTCTCTTCCATTTATCACCAAAATAGAAGACGTAGGGCGTAAGCCAGTGTAGGATTCTGATAGAATAAATCCGCACCTAGTACTGTTTTGTCCTGCAATTGTTTATGCCTCCCATCCAAAGTGCTTCTCAGTTATCGCTACAAGACTTTCTAAAGTATCCAGAAATTCAACCCGCCCGTGAATATATTGCCGGTAAGATCTACCAAAAACCTCGTCTCAAAGGGAAGCAAGAACGGATATTATCTCGCTTATTGGAGAAAATCAATCAAACCGGAAAGCGTCAAAAAACAGCAGTTGCCTTTACTGATTTACGGTGTACCTTTGAAAATTATTCCATTGTTCCTGATATTAGTGTTTTTAATTGGAACAATTTGCCAGTTGATGAGAAGGGGAATTTGGTGGAACACGCTTTAATTCCCAATTGGATTATTGAATTTGCCTCGCCAGAAGACAACTCAACTCGCATCATGAATAATATTCTGATTTGCTTAAAACGAGGCGCACAAATGGGGTGGTTGATTGATGTCCATGAACAAAAAGTGATGACTTTTCCGAAAGGGGAACAACCGGATCTCAAAGAAAATGATGATTCTCTACCCATTCCCGCAGGCTTAAGAACATTAAGTCTTTCGGTTTCTGATTTGTTCACTAACAGTTCTCTCTCTCGTCGGGGATATTTTTAGTTTTTGTTCTGTGGTGACTTTCTATCGGAGGAATAACTTCCAATCCCTCACTTTATACTCCCTTCCCAAAAAACGCGATACAAAATTGTTGTCTCAAGAAAGAAACATAACCTTTGATGTTGGTAATGCGTTTTATCGTCCGACAACTGTTGTCGTCAGAGATTTAGGAATTCTTGCAGCAACGGTTCAGCGACAACAAACGGGTCACTTGCGGGTTTTAGATGCGATGTCAGGATGTGGCATTAGAGCGTTACGTTATGCCGTAGAAGCCAATGCAGACTGGGTTTGGGCTAACGAAGCGAATCGGGAAATTGCACCAATACTTCAAGGGAATATAGACCAATATCTTGCTCCCTCGCAGTA
>CAZBPR010000265.1:0-2909 GCA_964493825.1 uncultured Dactylococcopsis sp. | reverse complement strand
GTAGTACTTTGCAAGCCAGTGGGGCAGAATTATTCGGACGCGCTAATGGTAAATTTGGCTTACTAGAGGCCTTGGGTCGGGGAACGTTAGTGCTGAATAATGTCCAAGAACTGGATCCTGAACTCCTGCCCGCGATCGCGCAACTCCTCAAAGATAACACCTATACCCCCGTCCCTCGAAGTAATGAACCGCCCCCACCGCCCAAAACTGCCCAAGCAAGACTGATTCTGATTTCTGAGAAAACAATTCCTGAATTAGATTCCCTGGTCCAACACCGCATCAAAGTTCCCCCCTTACGGGTGCGAAAAAGCGATCTTGGCGATCAAGTCAACTACTACATCAGTTTAGTTTGTCGCGGCAAAGGGTTAACGAAACCCAAGGTCACGCCAGAAGCAATCCGTCGTTTACAAGCCTATGATTTCCCCAATAACCTGACCGAATTAGAAAATTTAATTCGACGCGCGATCGTGCAACTTCCTACTGGACAAGCCCTGACAGAAGAAATTGTTTGGCCCTCCCAAAGCAAGAAAAAACAATTGCGTCTCAATCTGCTGAATACCTTTCCTCGTTTCCGCCGTTTTCTCAGGAGTTCTTGGTGGCCAGACCGTTTGAATTATTGGTTTGTTCTCCCCGCATTTACCGTTGTGGTTGCGATTTTATTCCTCGGTCCTCAAACCCGTTCCGAAAACTTTGCCCTGAACCTATTTTGGGCCTGGTGGTGGCCCGGTATTCTCATTGCCTTTCCCTTTGTCGGACGACTCTGGTGTGCGGTTTGTCCGTTTATGATTTATGGGGAACTGACCCAGAAAATTTCGCTTTGGCTATTCCCGCGGCAACTCAAACGGTGGCCCAGACAATCTGCTGAACGCTGGGGCGGCTGGTTTTTATTTGGCTTATTTGCCTTAATTTTACTCTGGGAAGAACTGTGGCATTTAGAAAATACCGCTTATTTATCGGCTTGTTTACTGCTGCTGATTACCGCTGGCGCAATTATCTTTTCCCTCCTCTTTGAACGGCGCTTCTGGTGTCGCTATTTATGCCCGATTGGGGGAATGAATGGGATGTTTGCCAAACTCTCTATGACTGAACTGCGAGCGCAACAAGGGACTTGCTCTGCAGAATGTACCACTTACCAATGTTATAAAGGGGGTCCGGAAAAAGGAGAAGGACAGGAAACCACCGGCTGTCCGCTGTATTCTCATCCGGCGCAACTGGAGGATAATCGCGATTGTGTCTTGTGCATGACCTGTTTGAAAGCTTGTCCTCACCGTTCGGTCGAAGTGAACTTACGTCCACCCGGTATTGAGTTATGGACAACCCACCAACCCCGTTCTTATGAAGTCGCTTTATTACTCCTTCTCTTAGATGTGGTATTTCTCCATCGCCTCCCCGAAATTCAAGCTCATCTGGGTTTGAACTGGAATTTGGACAACTTTTGGGTGCATTTTGCGGTTTCAGTTGCTCTCTTGAGTTTACCGGCTTTAATTCCCCTCTTGGCGCAAGCAACGATGGGACTATTGCATCAACTCAAAACTTTTCTTGACCCGAAAAGGATACAAATCAAACCACTGCGTTTTGCGGAAAGTGCCTATGGTTATTTACCCTTAGTTTTAGCCGCAAATCTCGCTCACTATCTCGATTTAGGCTTAGGTGAAGGAGGCAAACTACTGCCAGTCACGCTAGCGACCTTTGGTTTGAGTGGAGAAGGCTTTCCGATTGCTGTCGCCCATCCTGCTGTCATTAATTTTTTGCAAGGGGCAGCTTTGTTTGTTGGCAGCTTATTAGCGGCGCTTTTGACGCAAAAAATTCTAAAAGGTTCCATCTGGTCGCTTTTGCCCCAACATTTAGCCATTCTGACTTTAACCGTCTTATTTTGGCAGTTGATTGTCTAAAAATTATAGAGGCATTACCGAACCCCTCGTATCTTTCTCAAATCATGCTACCTCATAAATAACGGGTCGATAACGGGGGGTAGGAATGGTTTTTCCTTCAGCTTTTGCTGTTTCCAACCAGATTTTCTTAGCTAGTTGCACTTCTGATAAAGCCTCCTCAGGCGTTGTCCCAAAAGCTGAACAAGCATTGAGATCAGGGAGATCGGCAATATATCCGCCATCCTCTTCTGAATAAAATATGTTGATGTGGTAATCTCGCATATTAGTCATCCTCTAATTTCAAGTTATATTTCTCTACCAACTTTAAAAACTGCCTGACCTGATAGGGTTTAGCTTCTCCCCCTATGTTTTGAAGATTAACCAGTTCAGGGATATCTGAGCGAGTGAATATATGATGGCTTCCTTCAGTTCTCGATTGCTTAAAGCCGAATCCCTCAACTAATTTGACCAACGGTCAAAGCAGGCGCCTTCCGTTGAGGAAGGCGTAATCTTTGACCATCTCAGCAAACTTAACATTTTTGGAACCCCCTACTATCTTCGCCAAAATTTTTTTTCGATTCATGAACAGTTCGAGATAGCTGAACTAGAGCAAAAGTCAAAGACTCATCCAAATAACGTTGGCTTTTTACCTCTCATCTTAAACTGGGATCTTTTGCCCGTCTGTAACAGAGAATCAATCTTCCTTGAGCGTATACTGTTTCGAGTAAGGCGCGATCGCGTTTCCAGTTTGGCTTTTCCGTTTACTGTGTCTGTAACAATTGAAGCCAAGCAATTGCCATCCTCCTCTAACAAAAGTTACACTTTGTTAAATAATCTTCAGTTTTTTTCAGAACTTGTTAACAGCGAAGGAAAGCAAATCTAAATTGTTCTCCCCGTTGGCGGTAAGTTCGGTACAAAAAAAGAATGATGTAAAATTTTTGTAAATGTTGGCTCTCATTTATTAAAGGAGGAGCGTAGTCTATGGGACTACCTTGGTATCGAGTTCATACGGTTGTTTTAAATGATCCAGGACGGCTG
>CAZBPR010000264.1:0-2933 GCA_964493825.1 uncultured Dactylococcopsis sp. | reverse complement strand
TGCAAAGGGAAACAACATAGGATATGTGGGCTTTTCTGAACCAGAAGTTGAGTTTTTAGTGAGTCTTATGAAATCGAGGTTTAATCTGTCAGGGAGTATTTTAAAAAATCAGAAGCAACAATTACTGATACGGCTTCATGCTAGTTCAAAACAGAGATTAAGGGAGATCACTTCTAATTACGTTATACCTGGGATGGAATACAAACTTGAGTTTTAAGGAATATGGTTTCTAAACAATCTTGATCGGTTTTCTGTTCATCAACCGCAGCTTGGGTAAAACTTCTTAGCATTGGTTCAACACATTTTCCCACTAACGGTTTTGCCCTCACGCGCAATTCTTCCCGCACTTTTGTCTCACTACTACTCACCCCAAAGCCCGCATGAAGTAGGTTTTGACATTGTTTTAACAGTTCTTCGTAAGCCGTATTAATTTCTCGTAAGACCTGAATTAACTGCGATCGCAGCTTTTGCGCTAACTTACCATCATCTTCTTCTCCTGTTCCAATGAGAGGTAGATTAAACGCAGCCGGTAAACTTTGAAAGAGTAGTTCATCCGGTTCAATGGTCTTTTGCAAGGCATTTAAAACCGCTTGGGCTTCAGGGCTAATCCGTTTTGTCTTTTTGGTATAGGGGGGAAGTTTTTTAACAAACTGATAAAGCGGAGTCACCACGGTTAATAAGGTGGCATTCCTCAGTTTTCCAGCTTTTTTCTTCTTCGGTTGCCTAAGAATGGCTTCTAATTCTTTAAAGACCTGCGATCGCAGCCCAACAATTTCAAAATGCTTCACTGCAAACCGCGATGGATCTCTCACCAATAATTCAAAATGTTCCGACCCTAAAACGGGAATAAATGTCCCATCTTTATAGACACCCACATCATCGACGTGATACAGCAAAACGGCTGCTAGTAAAACGGGAACAGCCCCCTGTTTCACGCCATAAGGCGGTGCTGCTAATTTGGCATAAAGCTGATCCAATGGTTGAATCTTCTCTTTCGCATCCAGACAGAATTCCTCGATCGCGCACCAAAGATTCCAAACGGTAGCCTGATCTTCCGGTGGAAAGAACCCCCATTCCTCATCTTCTTCACGATGAATTCCCGTTTCCCCTAGCAGGGAATAATACATACTGACTTCTGGACCATAACCGGTTAACCCCAGCTTCTCCTGATCCGAACATTCGATCATCGCTTCTATCAGTTCCCGTCTGGCTTTTGCCCCTTGAGACGTTAACTGACGACGATTGATCAGTTCATTCCAGAGAATGGGCGTTTTGGGATAAGCGTGATTGCAGACTTCCGAAAGTTTCGCATTAAAATCCGTCACCCGATCCATCGGTGAAACTTCCCCTTGTACCCAACACAGATTTGGATTGTCGGCAATGTTGAACGCCTGATTGACCGTATCATTGAGTAACTGTTCCGCTTCCTGTACCCGATAACGCACCTCACGACGGGCAACCCCATCTGTTAGCAATTCTGGCGCACTGCTTTGAATTTTCTTGAGGGCAGCATATTCGCGCGATCGCATCCGCAAAACATCCAGCTTACTGGTTCCCAAAAGAATAAATGGCTTACCCTCGGCAGTGGTTGCTGGAATCTCTGAAGGCATTTCCGGATCTAACCAATACCCCACTAACCCATCACAATCGGAACTAGAACAAGACAGTTGAGTCAGATCAAAACTACCATCAAGATAATGACATTCAAAATAGCGGAGTGTACCCGTTTTATAGCTATGGCGCTGGGCAACTAGAGGATTCAGGGGTTGCAACGAAGACAGCAACTTTACTAAATCCGATTGTTCCTTTTCTAGATAGGCACTTAACTCACTATCAACATTAAAATCAGACCCTTGCCAAAGTCGCAGTTCATTCAGTTGACGACGGTGAGTAATTAGATTTTTCTGGAGAAGCTGTTCAATAACCCCATCCCAATATTGTGTGTTACTTTCTGCTTCACTATTAGGGAAATCGCACAAAGCAAGGGGAACTAAGTGACGAGTCGCCCGTAATTCTCCCGTAACCGTAACTAAGTTCAAGATGCCAATGGTCTTTAAAGTTCTCACATAATCTGTGTCGAGATGTTTCGCATCGGCAATTAAATCTTGAATTTCTACCCACCGTTGAAGATTCGGTCGCGAGGCTAAGCCCATTCCCGCTGCTTCGATAAAATAGTCATACACCTGATCTAATTTCAAGGTTGGTAAAACATCAGATTCAACAGAAAATTCATCTAAAAACCGTTTAAATGAGTAAGGTTCAGCACTCGTTAAAAATGTAAATAAAGACCGATCATTTTGTGCATAACGACGGCAGAGAATCGGTAAAACAAATGCTGCGAGAGGATGTAAAGGATAAACGCCACTAATAATTTTTTGGGAAAATTCTTCGCTTTCAATTGTATTTTGAATCTGACCTGACCATTCTTGGGCATAACTATTTAAAGCACACGCGATCGGTTCGGTTTCAGAATGATCGATCGCCCTCGCAATCAAGCGCATCATCTGCCCTGCTGATTCAGTGAAGGGGATATCTTCAAATCGTCCTTGAATTTTTGCCCATTCATTTCGTTCAACTGTCGCTAAGCGCTGACCATATTCAGCAAAGGCTTGATGGAGAATCCCTAAGACATAAATGGGAGTTTCTTTTTGTTCAGGAAGCTCAACTAATTGTTGCAGTAAATATAAGTCTTCTGTTCCCCCTTGATAAGCTGCATATTCTAGATTTTTCCCTAGTTCATCTAAGACAATAAAAATTCCCGTTTTTGCTGCTTTCCTAACTTTTTTAATTAACTTGAGGGCTTCTTGATTACTAAGGGTTCTCCCTTCACTAACTTCAATTTCAATATCAACTAATTCGCGATAAACATCTGGTTTATTCCCCATCGTCGCGCGTTCCCTAGCGCCGTGCGACGGCGCGGGGTCGCTCCTCTT
>CAZBPR010000263.1:0-2944 GCA_964493825.1 uncultured Dactylococcopsis sp. | reverse complement strand
CAGCATTTATTTACTGTTGATTCTCTTCTTTAGCTACTTCTATGCAGCGTTAGTCGTGAATCCAGTGGATATGTCTCAAAATTTGAAAAAAATGGGGGCTAGTATTCCTGGGATTCGCCCAGGAAAAGCAACTAGTGATTATCTACAAAAAGTGATTAATCGCTTAACTTTGTTGGGGGCAATCTTCTTGGGAATTGTGGCAACTGTTCCGACAGCAGTGGAAACAGCAACGGGTGTCACCACCTTCCAAGGATTGGGGGCAACTTCGCTTTTAATTTTAGTAGGGGTTGCGATTGATACGGCGAAGCAAATTCAAAGTAGTGTGATCTCTCAACGCTATGAAGGAATGGTGAAACAGTAATGAATTAACAATTAACAATGAATAATTAATCATAGGTTATTCGTTGTTGATTGTTAGTCTTTTCAAAAAAAACAAATAACAAAAAACAAATAGCAAGTAATGACTCAATATTCTCGGTTAATTTTTTTTGGACCTCCGGGAGCAGGAAAAGGAACACAAGCCCAAGCGCTATCTGAAGCCTGCCAGATTCCTCATATTGCCACTGGAGATATTTTACGCAACGCGATCGCGCAGCAAACAGAAGTCGGACAAAAAGCCCAATCCTATGTTAATAATGGCGATTTAGTACCCGATGAAGTTCTAGCTGAATTAGTGCGCGATCGACTGCAACAACCGGATGCGCAAGCGGGTTGGATCCTAGATGGGTTTCCTCGTACTCTCAATCAAGCAGAATTTTTAGATCAACTGCTGAGCGAACTCAACTCTGCTTACGACTTAGTGATTTATCTAGATGTTCCGGATGATATTCTCATCCAACGCTTATTAGGGCGCGGACGCAAAGATGACACGAAAGACACCATCCGTCATCGTCTCGATGTTTTCCATAGCCAAACTGAACCCTTGATTCAATTCTATCAACAAGGAAATCACTTCTTACAAGTGGATGGCAACCAGCCCTTGCCAGTCGTCACTGAGCGGATTAAAATCGCGATGCAAGAAGGGCACTAGAGCCTGTACCGGCGAATTTTTGCTAAGATCGTCGAGGGGTAGCCATGGCTTTTTTGACCCCAATTTTCTGAATCAAGAGCCAAATCATTAGATACTCTCGGCAAGGAGAAAAAAATTGTATGTCTAAACAAGACTTAATTGAGATGGAAGGAACCGTTACGGAGTCCTTGCCTAATGCCATGTTTCGCGTGGACTTAGAAAACGGATTCAATGTGCTCGCTCATATCTCTGGCAAAATTCGCCGTAACTACATTAAAATTCTACCCGGCGATAAAGTCAAAGTCGAGTTAACCCCCTATGACTTGACCAAAGGACGCATTACTTATCGTCTGCGTAAAAAATAACAGCGCTTTGCTTTGACATTATGTTGCAAACATGATAAAATGAAAGGCTTGTAGTCTATCAAAAACACCATGAAAGTCCGACCTTCAGTGCGAAAAATGTGTGAGCGTTGCCGAGTCATTCGTCGTAGAGGACGAGTGATGGTAATTTGCTCTAATCCTAAGCATAAACAACGTCAAGGATAAAACCTAATTATCCAAATCTTAGCAGAAAAAAACAATTAGGGAGAGAAACGTGGCACGGATTGCAGGAGTAGATCTTCCGCGTGATAAACGCGTTGAAATTGCACTCACTTACATTTACGGAATTGGTTTATCCCGTTCCCAAGAGATTTTAGCAGCAACGGGGATTAACCCCGATACGCGAGCCAAAGACCTGGATGTAAATGAAGAAACGACCCTTCGGTCTTATATTGAAGAAAATTACCAAGTTGAGGGGGATTTGCGGCGCTTAGAAAATATGAATATTAAGCGTCTCGTTGATATCGGCACCTACCGGGGTCGTCGTCACCGTTCGGGGTTACCGGTACGGGGTCAGCGGACTCGGACCAATGCTCGCACCCGTCGTGGGAAGCGACTCGCGATTGCTGGTAAAAAGAAACCCCCAGCTAAGAAATAGATTCATTGTTCCCATTGCAATTGCCGTCAAAGATGACCCCTCCTCATTAAAAGAGGGTCGCTGCTTTGAACGTTAATCAATCATCAGTAGTCAGGAAAACGAAAACCTTATGGCGCGACAAACGAAAAAAAGTTCCTCTAGAAAAACCAAACGTAACGTTCCCAATGGCGTTGCTCATATTCAGTCCACGTTTAACAATACGCTCGTTACGATTTCAGATACCAAAGGCGATGTGATTTCTTGGGCCTCTGCGGGCTCAAGTGGCTTTAAAGGAGCCAAAAAAGGCACTCCTTTTGCTGCTCAAACTGCAGCCGACCAAGCCGGTCGCCGGGCAACTGAACAAGGAATGCGTCAAATTGAAGTCATGGTAAGTGGTCCCGGAGCCGGTCGGGAAACTGCCATTCGCGCTCTCCAGGGAGCGGGATTAGAAATCACTCTCATTCGCGATGTCACCCCAATTCCCCACAATGGGTGTCGCCCACCGAAACGTCGTCGCGTTTAAGACAGTCGGCTGGTTATTAGTTGTTGGTTATTTGTTGTGAGTTAAACAGTAATAGCAACCGACAAATAACGGATCTCGAATAACAAATAACGAAATTAATGAAGGGAGGTTGCTCTGTGGCGCAGCTAAAAGACTTTACTGTCGATTGTGTCGAATCCAAAACTGATAATAAAACACAAAGCCAATATAGTAAGTTTGTCTTGGAACCTTTAGAAAGGGGTCAAGGCATTACGGTGGGGAATGCCCTGAGGCGGGTTTTGCTCTCTAACTTAGAAGGAACAGCTGTGACCGCAACCCGAATTGCTGGGGTCACTCACGAATTTGCTACAATTCCGGGAGTTAGAGAAGATGTCCTTGAAATTTTACTGAATTTGAAAGAACTGGTCTTTGGGAGTTATTCTCCGGGACCGCACATTGCGCGCTTAGCTGCCACGGGACCCGTCACACTCACC
>CAZBPR010000262.1:1930-2961 GCA_964493825.1 uncultured Dactylococcopsis sp. | reverse complement strand
TAATTGGAATAGGGAGAAAAACCAACAACTGCAACAACAAAGAGGAATTACCTTTGATAATATTATTCAAGCGATTGAACAAGGAAATCTCCTCGATGTCATTAAACACTATAACCCTGACAAATATTCCAGCCAAAAGATTTTTATTGTTAAAATAGATAATTATGTTTATCTAGTTCCCTTTGTCGAAAATGATTTAGAGATATTTCTCAAAACCATTATTCCTAGTCGAAAAATGACCAAAATATACTTAGGAGGTTAATCACATCATGAATTCTCTCAATCCTGAAGAAAAAGAACTGTTAGAAAGTGTTGAAAAAAAAGAATGGGAAAGTGTTGAAAATCTCTCTCAAGAAATGAAGCGTTATCAAACTTATGCTAGTCATCAAATCAATCAGCAAAAAAT
This sequence comes from uncultured Dactylococcopsis sp., assembly GCA_964493825.1. Classification (GTDB taxonomy): domain Bacteria; phylum Cyanobacteriota; class Cyanobacteriia; order Cyanobacteriales; family Rubidibacteraceae; genus Halothece. Next base: position 2,555 of record CAZBPR010000262.1, on the reverse strand, counting down.
AGAAGTGACTTTATCTGTAGAAGATCATCAAAAATTTCAAGAACTCTCTGAACGACTTGGTCAATCTATTCCTAATTTAAGTCAAGAAATTTTACATAAATACCTACAAGGTGAATTAATTGAAAGAGGACGATAGAAAAATCAGGGAGAATTCTACATCGGGAAACCCTGTAAACCCTACTCAATTTTGATTAGTTTTGACTACAAAAATCAGGAGTCAGATGTGAAAACCCGATTCCCTTTATTCTTTTTTTTGCTTCAAAGGGGGCTTCTTCTATTGCTATATGAATAACGAAACCGAAAATGTATAATAATAAGTTATTCACGGAAACCAGATGGCGATTAGCAAGGTGGTATGCCGGAGTTTTAAGTTTAATTTTAGGAGTATCGGCATTAGGGGTTTATGAAGCGATCGCGCACGCCCATCGCATTAGTATTAATCAAGAATTAGAAACCGTTGCCGGGACAATTCATGACAGCTTAGAGCCGATTTTAGAACAACCTGGACAATTAAATAAACGGGTTAAGAATCTAATCCCAACTTTGTGTGTAGAAACAACCAGTTGTACTCACAATAACCGTCAATTAGCGGGGGCACTGCAACAAGATCATTACTATTTACAGT
>CAZBPR010000262.1:0-1920 GCA_964493825.1 uncultured Dactylococcopsis sp. | reverse complement strand
GGGGAGTTAGTCGCCCTAGCAGGCATACAACCAGAAGGTTTGTCAATCAATTATAATCAACAACAATGGAAAAATCTAAGGGATATTAATGGCATTCGTTATCGGCAAATTTATCTGGAATTACACACCCAAAATAATCAACCGTGGGGCTATCTTCAAATCGGAAGAAACCTAGAGGCTTTTGATAATTATGTTGCAAATGTCAAATGGATTATTTTATTAGGATTGCCGATTCTCATTGTTTTCGTCATGTTTGCGAGTTGGTGGTTAGCGGGAAAAGCAATGACCCCGATTTACCAATCCTACCAACAAATTCAACAATTTACGGCTGATGCAGCCCATGAATTAAGAACGCCTTTAGCTGCGATTCGCGCAACGATTGAATCTTCTTTAATGTTACCAACTTTAACCGAAAAAGATAGCCGAGAAACGTTCCACACCCTTAAACGACAGAACCAACGTCTTTCCGCTTTGGTTGCCGACTTATTAATGCTTTGTCGGATGGAACGACAATTAACAAACGATGATCAGTTATTAAAAAAAACAGTTATTCTCAATGATTTAATCACTGATATTGCTGAGGAATTTTCTGCTTTTGCCTATAGAGAAGAGATTAACTTAATTGCTCAAATGCAAGTTACTCAACCTTTAAAAGTGATGGGAGATGAAGAAAAATTGTATCGTTTAGTCACGAATTTAGTAATTAATGCCATTCAACATACCTTAAAAGGAGGAAAAGTCACTTTAGTTTTAAAGCAAGAACATAATAGGGCTTTGATTGAGGTGATCGATACGGGGATTGGCATTCCAAAAGAGGAACAAACCCTCATTTTTGATCGCTTTTATCGCGTCAATAAAGCCCGTTCAAGGGATAGAGGGGGTTCGGGTTTAGGGCTAGCCATTGCTAGCGCGATCGCGCTGGCGCATCAAGGTAATATCAAAGTCAAAAGTGAATTAGGAAAAGGTAGTATTTTTACAGTTTGCTTACCGATTATTATCTAATTGATTGCTTGAAGAATCCGTGTTCTTAGTCTCTGTTTGTTCCTTATTTTCAAAATGTCCAGCGTGAGCTAGTACAGGTACACCAATTAAAGTATATTGAGCAGATGTTTTGAGTTGCATAGGCTCTTTAATTCATTAAGGTTAATTGTCATTGTAATCTCTCCATTTGACAGGAGAGTTTTATCAATCCATCAATTTTTATCTATGCCAAACGAGTGCGGCGAAGCAACATCATAGAGTTAATCGCGACAATAACCGTGGCAAGCAATTCACTCCGGGAAAGGTAATTGCTTGATAGTTTAACTAGCTTTGGATCAGGTTGGAAAAATACAGAATGGGCAACGTTAAAACTAAGCAAATGAAAAAACGTTGCTTAAAAATCGCTGGGTCATGAGTTGAATGGGTCATGCTTGGTTCTCATGATAAAACCTACAGTTAACAGGAGAGTCTAATCCAATCAATAAAAACAATCGTTAATTCAAAAATGTAAAACTCAAGTTAATAAAAAAGCCAATTTAATGATTGCTGCCAAGACAGACCGCTCAATCATCACTGTATCAGGCAATGAAATTAAACATTTTCCTTTGTTTCAGATTGCTCGGGCGATTGAGGTTGTAGCCGTTTAAAAAACATCATGGTTAGAGAACCAACTTCGTGAATTTCAAAAAATTCCCATCCCTCTTTTCCTAAGCGGTTTAAAGCATCTTGTAATTGACGCGCCGGATGGTTAGATGCTCCCTGTCCGCTATAAATATCTGGAAATTCTTGCTTGAGAAACTCGGGGCTAAACGTTCCTTTGGTTGCTGAACTCGCTGCTTCAGCATTGGGAGTTTCTGTATTTTTAATATTAAGATGAACGACTTTATATTCCCAAATGGGTTCGTTTTGTTCTGGCTTTTCCATGATTTTGCTCCTAAT
>CAZBPR010000261.1:0-3008 GCA_964493825.1 uncultured Dactylococcopsis sp. | reverse complement strand
CATGTTTACTGAAAGCATGCCCACGCAAGCGTGGCCATGGCACCCAGCATGGTGGCCGCCGATCCTAGCCCAAGTTGAGCAGCATCGAGGCTTGAACCGCCTTTTCGATACCTTCAGGGCGGTTTTGAGCCCAGAGTTATTGACTACATCGGCGGTTCAGTTCTCCCATGCTGGTTCCCCGAGACGGGTGGGTAACTCCAGGCCGAGGCGGCCCAGGAGAACGCGCTGAGCTTCGTCTGGTGTGCTCACGCAGCGGATGCGTATCTCCCGGTCGGTGGACGTCGGAAGAACGACATCGTTCGTTTTGATGCGAGCCAGCTCTTCGAGCACCGTCCGCGGGCCGTTGCCGAGTCCACACCGGGCCATCCACTGTTCCAGCGTCTTCCATAACGCGTAGGCCAGGAAGGAGAACAGAATGTGGGCTTGAACACGCTGCTCCCGATGATGCCAGATGGGACGCAGATTCAACTCGCTCTTCGACGTCCTGAATGCTGACTCCGCCTGGGTGAGTTGAATGTAGGTCATCCACAGCTCTTCCGGCTTCCAGTTCGTCAGATTGGTCCGCAGGATATAGCAGCCCTCACTCAACTGGGCCCAATGACGCCAAGCTTCTCGCTTGGTCCAACGGACCTTGAGAAAGCCCGTGACCCCGTTGCGCGTGACCTCGCTCACCTTGATGTCGAACAGGCCAGCGGCCCGGGAGTTCTTTCCCAGCAGACGCCCGATCTGACGTTCCACCTGGTTGCGGTCGGGTTTCTTCTTCGCTCGGTCGAGCCGGTTGCTGAGTTTGACGAGCGCCTTCTCAATGCGTTTTTCAAAACGCTGATGGATCGCCTTCTCCTTCTGCCGGCGGGCCTCACTGCGGCACACGATGAAGGCCTCGTCGGCACCCGGGCCATGACGCAATTTCACCTCGATGCCTTCTTCAACTTCAGTCCAGTCCTTCTCCAGAAGCGCTTCCTCGAACGAACGCAACATCGACTTCGGCGTGCCCACGATGTACTGCCCGCCACGGGCGCGAAGGAAATCCAGGTTGTCCTCACTGACCATGCCGCGGTCCAAGACCCAGACTCGCCGGGCCTTGCCGTGTTTGCTCTCCAGGGCTTCGATGATCTCCTGCAGCGTCTTGGAATCGTTCCGATTGCCTTCGAAAACTTCGTAAGCCACCGGCAAACCCTCCCGTGTGACCACCAAGCCGATGCAGACCTGTTTGCAGTCGGGTCGCTTGTCACGCGAATGGCCTCGTTGGGCCTGCGGATTACCCTTGGCCTCACCCTCGAAGTACGTCGAGGTGACGTCGTAGAGCAGCAGCTCGTACTCCGCATCGAAAAGGGTGGTGAAGCGCGCCTTGAGATGCTTCTCGATGGCCTCCTTGTGACTCAGGATGTGGTCATGAGCGCGATAGAGCCGGTCCTTGTTGACTGCGTCGGACCGTACGCCGAGCAGATCGTCCAGGGCGGTACGCTGATACCAGGTGTCCGCGATGTGCATTTCACTCGACGGCTCGCAAAACCGCGCCAACGTCAGGATGGCAGCCACCACTGGCCACGGTACACCTTCGCCTCCCTTGGGAATCAGATGCTCCAACAACCGATCAAGCTTCAACGCCCGCCACAGGCAGAGTCCCAGGTACACATCGCCGAAGTCGCGCGTACGTTCTACGCGTGCTCGACGAACAAGAACCTCGATCTTGTCCGGCACCGGCTCGTTCGAGGATGGCATGTCAAAAAGGGGCAGGTGCGATTGCGGTCGATGGTCCACGATCCGTGCCACCTCCGCCCACTCGGCGCGCTGCGATGGTCGCAGTTCACCGAGATAAGCCACAATTTGGTGGCGAGGACCCCGCACCGTCCGGATGGACTTGACCAGCGCCCAGTACGTGTGACGCTTGCCGTTCTTGCGAATTCCGATTCGCTTGAGAAACACCCGCGACCTCCTGTCACACCCGAGGATCGCGAGATGGTCCCGTCCGTTCAAGAGTGCAGGTTTTGACTACACGGCAAATCGAAGAGAATTAACGCCCGAACCATCCGATACGCCCGCGTCAAGGCCGTTCACCATGCCGAAAAAAAGTGAAATGCCCCCTACGCTGCTCAACTTGGGCTAGGCCGTGTTACCAGCCGGGTCTGCGTCGTATGTCCGCGCTCCCGCGACGGCATAGTTTCCCCTCGCGGTCGGCCAAGTGGCCGCTCCGCCTCGGGATTTCAGCGTACGAAACAAGAAGCTCCGCTTACCCCTCGACACAGATTCTTCGCGATTTGGCACCGTCTCCGACAGGTATGACCAGCAAGCCCTTGCAGGCCTTTCATGGTTGAGCTTTTCACCGTTCACGATTTGCGTGAATCGCCGGACGCGGTCGGGCGTCCGATCGCGCGTGTCGCCACGCTGCGAGCTCCCCACGCTGGCACAGGTTGAACGAACCTGACGAGCCTTCCACCCGAGTGGGCCCACGCGATGGTGGACTTCGGCCCGAACCCCCTTGGCAGGATTTGTCTCGAAGCGTCGAGACGCACCTACTTCAACTGCTGCGACCCCGCCGTTCCGCAAGACCTCACGGCTCGACGAGGCGTGTCTCCGTCGCCCCGTTTCAAGATGTCGATTCGCACATCGGATAGAACTGCAGGATTACTCCGAAAGACGGGATTACTCTGCAGAGCCTCCGTCGAACCGGACAAGCCGTAGGATAAGATGCCAACGAGTTATTCCGAGTGAATCGGAGTACTTTTCCAACACCTCTCCTCCGAACCGGGCGTGATAGTTTCCTTATCACCCGGCTCTCCAGTAGTTGCACTACGCGACCGCAGCTCCGTCGTAGCGCCCGTAATGGATTTCATCATGGCACCCTCGACAGACTATCAGCGTCTTCCGGCGGCGTGCCGTCATGATTTCCATCCACCTGGGATGTGGACGACCCTTCCTGCGCAGATCGGCGAGCTTCCGAATGTGGTGGACCTCGATGTCATCAGGTCCGCCGCACAGCTCGCACTTCTGAGCAAGCAGCCGTTCCA
>CAZBPR010000260.1:0-3043 GCA_964493825.1 uncultured Dactylococcopsis sp. | reverse complement strand
AATCGCCGGTAAACTGGCGAAGCAGTATGGCGATACTGGCTTTAAAGGGCAAATTAACCTGAATTTCCAAGGGGCAGCCGGACAAAGTTTTGGCGCGTTTAACCTCACTGGAATGAACCTCAAACTGACTGGCGAAGCCAATGACTATGTGGGTAAAGGCATGAACGGTGGCGAAATCGTGATTGTTCCCCCAGCAGAAGCCACCTACGAACCGGCGAATAACGCCATCATTGGTAACACTTGCTTGTATGGGGCAACCGGTGGCCATCTCTATGCCAATGGTCAAGCTGGAGAACGCTTTGCGGTTCGTAACTCCTTTGGACACGCGGTCATCATGGGTGCCGGCGATCACTGTTGTGAATATATGACCGGTGGTGTCGTTGTGGTCTTAGGCAAAACCGGACGTAACGTGGGTGCGGGGATGACTGGTGGTATTGCCTACTTCCTCGATGAAGAAGACAACTTACCCGCTAAGATCAATACAGAAATTGTTAGCTATCAGCGCATTGTGAGCAAAGCCGGGGAAGCCCAACTCAAAGGGTTAATTGAAACTCATGTTCAACGCACGGGTAGCCAAAAAGCCCAGATGATTCTCGATCATTGGGAAACCTATCTGCCCAAGTTCTGGCAAATTGTTCCCCCTTCAGAAGCCGAAACGCCTGTAGCGAATGCAGAAGTTGCGCAAGAGGAAAAGACACTGACTAGTGTTTAATCTTTTTCTCTGAGTGACAGCTTATATCCAATTGGTAAATGTTTGCTACAAATTGATCAAATCTTCGATTCGCTGCCAGAGGCAATCGGGGTGAGGGTATTTCTCTTTGATCCCTGTGTCCCATGACTGAAACAATTTCATATTAAATATAAAGAGCGCACCTAATTTCAAGTAGATTGGGTGCGTTTTTTCTGACCCGTTGACACTAAAAAATTTCTCAATTCAATAGCTTGATTATGGCAACTGCGCTTATTTATGATTTAATGATTGTCACTCGTAATGTGAATGATTTTGCGCTGACAACAGCGATTGTTGTTAATCTTGGGAAATTATGCTCCCTTTTATTTTCCTAGAGACTGGACAGTCAACAAAGCTGGAACAATAAGCGATGAAACAACTCCAAATTTGTGGACAGTTATGTGGTTTAGGTTTCAGTGTGATGGGAATTGTGACTCCGAGTGTTGCGTTACCCCCACCGGAGGATACCCCAGAAGAGGTATTGCGGACTAAAATTATACTGGAAGCGCGATCGCGCATTGATGGTCAGCCCTTAACCGCAGCTGAGTATGCAAAACTGCAAGCCGACTTAGCCGAATCTCCCTATGCCCCTGAGTTAAGCCCCCAAGTCCGAGAAATTATTTTTCTCTTACAAATTCGTCAAATGCTCCGCATTTTAACGCCCTTCTAGGCAAGTGATAGGAAATCGCCATAAATAGCACTCACGTATCACCCATAAAAAATGTCCCAAAACCTGACCCCAGAACAAGTCCAAAAAATTGTCTCCAACCAGCATCCTAACCCCTTTACCGTTCTGGGGGCGCATTTAATTGAAACGGAAGAACATCAGCAGCAATGGGCAATACGGGCTTATCTTCCTCAAGCCAAAGCCGCTTGGGTGCGTTTACCCGCAGCCCGAGAAGAACACCCTATGTCCACCAGTCATCATCCTCAATTTTTTGAGTGCATCATTGATCTCGATGGGGAACCCCTCATTAACTACCAACTCCGCATCCAAGAAAAAGAACAGGAACGGGTGATTTATGATCCCTATGCCTTTCCTTCGCCTCATCTGACAGAATATGACCGCTACCTCTTTTCAGAAGGAAATCATCACCGCATCTACGAAAAATTGGGGGCGCACCCCACAACCATACAGGGAGTGACGGGGGTTTACTTTGCGACTTGGGCACCGAATGCTCAAAGTATTGCGATTATCGGTGATTTTAACCACTGGGAAAAGGGACAGCATCCCATGCAAAAGGGAGAAAGCGGGATTTGGGAACTATTTATTCCGGACGTGCAAGTCGGAGAACGCTACAAATATCTGATTAAAGGGGAGGATGGTGAGATTTATGATAAATCTGACCCCTATGGCTTTCAGCAAGAAGTTCGCCCAAATACGGCATCAATTGTCACCGATTTGAATACTTATACTTGGGGCGATAACGACTGGCTGGAACAACGGCGTCAAACTGATCCGCTGCAATCTCCGATTTCAGTTTATGAAGTTCATTTGGGGTCTTGGTTGCAAGGGTCAGTCAATGATCCGCCTCGCAGCTTACAAGGGGAAGTGTCTCCAGTAACGATGTCCGGTGAAAATTGGGAAGCCAGGTTTCTCACCTACTACGAACTGGCAGAAACCCTGATTCCCTATGTCAAAGAATTGGGCTACACCCATATTGAATTGCTGCCGTTAGCGGAACATCCCTTTGATGGGTCTTGGGGCTATCAAGTGACGGCTTATTATGCTTGTACCTCTCGCTATGGCACCCCTCACGACTTCATGTATTTTGTGGATCAATGTCATCAAAATGGGATTGGCGTGATTCTCGATTGGGTTCCCGGACACTTTTCTAAGGATATTCATGGTTTAGCGCGCTTTGATGGCACTCATCTTTACGAACACCCTGATCCGCGACGAGGAGAACATAAAGAGTGGGGTACCTATGTTTTTAATTATGCGCGTCCCGAAGTCCGGAATTTCTTAGAAGCCAATGCCCTATTTTGGTTGGATAAATATCATGTGGATGGCTTACGAGTGGATGCAGTAGCGTCAATGCTATATCTAGATTATCAACGGCAAGAGGGAGAATGGTTACCCAACGAGTATGGGGGAAGAGAGAATTTAGATGCAGTGGCGTTTCTCCGGCAAACCAATTATTTGCTGTTTAGCTATTTTCCCGGTGTCGTCTCTATTGCTGAGGAGTCCACTGCTTGGCCGATGGTGTCTTGGCCCACTTATACTGGCGGTTTAGGATTTAACCTGAAATGGAATATGGGTTGGATGCACGATATGCTGAACTACTTCAGCATGGATCCTTGGTTCCGCCA
>CAZBPR010000259.1:1698-3057 GCA_964493825.1 uncultured Dactylococcopsis sp. | reverse complement strand
ACTCATCCTCACGCTTTGCTCCGGGCCTTATATCCAACGGCTAAAGCACGTTGGTTTTACGGCGATTCCTATAAGGTTACGCCCATTCGGAAAGTCAACGTTGCAATCTTTCAATTAGAATCAATGCTGATTAGGAACCGACGGTTAACAAATATTCTGCAATTCGAGAGGCAGCCCCGGGTTTTCCCATTCTCTGTTTACCATTATCGGCGATCAGTTGGAGGCGATCCGGATCAGTAAATAATTCATGAAACACCTCTGCTGCTTGCGCCGGCTTTTTTACTAAAATCACAGATGCTCCGAGTAAGCGGGTTTGGGCTTCGGCAAAGGCAGGGGTGTATTGAGGTCCGCTTCCGGGAAAGGCAATGACCGGTTTCCCTAACCCGACAAATTGTTCCGTTGCGGTTCCTGCCATCGCCAGGGCAAGATCGCAAGCGAGTAAGCAACGATGGTAAGCATTTTGCGTCAACAGTAAGGGGGTGACGCCTTGTTGAAAGGAGAGGCTTTGTTCATCTTGAATGACTGTTGCTGAGGCGTTGGGATGGGGTTGCCATCCTCGCTCTTGTAAGGGTTGGCGAAAGGGGTCTAAATCAAGGCTGGGCGCGATCGCGGCGAAAAATGACAAGCGGCGTTTATCTTCTCGGCGGAGAATACTGGCGACGGCGTCTAAAATCAATTGCCAGTTTCTCTCTGCTTCGGGCGAACGAGACCCGGGAAGCAATAAAATGCGCAGCGATCGCTGCGTGTCTGATTCTTCAACCAGGGGGAATTCTGGCACCAAACCATCCATCATCGGATTGCCAAAATCATCAGCGGGAATCCCAAATTTTTGTAAAACGTGCGTTGTCAGGGCATCCCGAGGAAATACCCCTTGACAGTGGCGGCTTTTCATCAAGCAACGTTCCCAAGGCAGATAAACCGAACCCATTTTCCGTTCCCAACTGGAGGTGTTGGGAAGCCACCCCGCTTCATCTCGTAAATAATACTCGGACTTGGCGGTGCCGACAAAGATATAATTGATGCCGCTAGTCCAAGCAAATAGTAAGGGAACAATATCTCCCACCGCAAGAATGATTCCTCCCTGTTTGGCCCAACGCCGGACCGCTTTGAGCTGCGCTAAGGTTAACGCAATTAGTCCCCCGCGGACATCGCGCCACAACTCTTTGGCATCCATGTAAATAAACCCGCCGGAGGGCAGCGTTTTGCCGGGGGTAATTAAAGGAATGCGCGATCGCTGATAGGCCGATCCATCACCAACAATGGGTAAAGCCGTAATGTCCACCGATTGGGTTTGCTCACGCAAAGCTTCAATAATCCGAACTGCGATGACATCTTCGCCATGACCATTGCTAAGACAGA
>CAZBPR010000259.1:0-1688 GCA_964493825.1 uncultured Dactylococcopsis sp. | reverse complement strand
ATCCTCCTTACATTTATGTGGATCTTGCTTCTCTAAATTATCATTATTCTTCAAAACGAGTTAATGGCTCTTTACAGCGAATCTGGATAAATATGATTCGGCGAATCATACCCGAACGCGGATCTTTTGAGCAATGGTTAGCCGCTTAATATAGTAGAGATAAGACTTTTCTGTTTTAAGACTCATCTGCTTAAGAGGCAATGTGCAGCGTACTCGCTCTAACAGGCGAGGTTAGTGGGGGTCGTTTATCTGCAAATTTTAGGAAAACTTTTTTGATGAAAAGAGCAAACTTTCTGCCGTTCCCAGACTAGTTGTGTTGGTCAAGATTCCGATGATGATCAGAGAAGCAACTCAAAGCGATGTTCCCGCCATTTCCAGGGTTCATGTTGATACTTGGAGAACAACCTATCGCGGCGTTGTGCCTGATGAGCATTTAGCAAATCTATCGTATGAGCGGCGAGCGAACGGTTGGTATCAGATCTTGAACCGTGCTCCAGAAGATGGCAACTTCACTTACATTGCAGAGGATGAATCTGGTGAGATTGTCGGGTTTGCTAATGGAGGGATAGAGCGTACAGGGGATCCGATATACAGAGGTGAGTTGACGGCAATCTATATCCAACAAAACTATCAAGGAAAAGGCATTGGACGCGGACTCGTTCAGGTCGTTGCGGAAAGGCTAGGTCGATTGGGTATAAATTCCATGTTGGTGTGGGTATTGGTCGATAATCCTGCGTGTCAATTTTATGCTGCACTTGGAGGCAAACTTGTGCATGAAAAAGAGCTTATGATTGGTGGAAAACCTCTAATTGAGGTGGCTTATGGATGGGTGGATACAGGAAACCTCAGAACCAGCTGAGTCGCCCAATAATTCCGTTGCACACCGACCGTTGAAAGATGGCTGGTTGAGTCCAGGAGCGCGTGAGGTTCTTTATTGGCAAATGATGCGCGATCGCTGCAATTAATTCCCTGACGTAAAACTCTGGTTAACTTCCTTCTTTAGCAATCCTATTTAGGATGAGAGATAAGGTATGATTATATTGACCAGAGAAATCCCCTCTCAGTGAAATGACTCTAGACGAATTGATCACCAATAATCCAGATCCAAGAGAATTAAAGCGGGCTCTAGCCGTAAAAATGCGTGAGTCAGGATATACTCATCATCAGATTTCAGAAATCTTAAATGTTGTCTCTAGTTTTATTAGCAAATGGGAAAAGAGATACCTTAAACAAGGAGCAGAAGGTTTAAGGCTTGGATATGAAGGAAGAAAAAGTTATATCTCCTATGAACAAAAAGAAGAAATCATTCAATGGTTAAAGCAGAAAGGAGAATGGAATCTCGAAGAACTGGTTGAACATGTCAGTGAGCAATATCATATTATCTATCGTTCTTTGCAAAGTTACTACGACTTGTTTTCAGCAGCAGGGATTAGTTGGCACAAAGCCGTAAAAAAAACCCCAGACAAGATTTAGAGGAAGTCAAAAAGACCAATCAAGAAATTCATGATTGGTTAGAAGCAAATCAAGAAGAGCTCAGAACTGGGGAACTAGCAGTGTTGGTGATTGATGAATGCCATTTGATGAGTGGAGAGATTTGTGGTTACGGATGGGGAGACCGTAAACAAAGACGAACAGTAGAGGTGGGAAATTATCGAGACCGTCAAACTTACTATGGCGCGATCGATTTA
>CAZBPR010000258.1:0-3093 GCA_964493825.1 uncultured Dactylococcopsis sp. | reverse complement strand
AAAAGCTCAAAAACGCAACCAAGAAGCTGAAGAACAAACGCGAGCAGCAGGATTTGATCCCATTTGTCAAATTTTAGAAGGGAATCCCGAAAAAATCATTGCCAGTTACGCCGAAGGACATGATATTAGTTTGATTGTCATGGGAGCTTATGGGCATAGTCGTATTCGTTCTCTTGTAATTGGCAGTACCACCGCACAAGTGCTGAGAAGTACCCAACTCCCAGTATTGTTATTCCGCTAGATGGACTAAACTAATTCTGGACAATTGGAAAACCTTTATATGAACATTACAAACACAATTCATTTTCGGAATCTCCAAGGAGATATCCTTGGGGGAATCACAACTGCGGTTGTTGCTCTCCCGATGGCGTTAGCCTTTGGGATTGCCTCTGGTGCTGGGGCTGCTGCTGGGTTATGGGGAGCCGTTTTAATTGGCTTTTTTGCAGCGTTATTTGGTGGGACACCGAGCCTCATTTCTGAACCCACAGGTCCGATGACGGTCATTGTGACTGCTGTGATTACGGAACTCACAGCGAACAACCCAGAACAAGGCTTAGCCATGGCATTTACCGTCATTATGATGGCGGGTGGATTTCAAATTCTGTTTGGGGTTCTCCGTTTAGGACGCTATATTACGATGCTTCCCTATAACGTCATTTCTGGTTTTATGACTGGGATTGGGGTGATTTTAATCTTTGTTCAACTTGCCCCGTTTTTAGGACAAGAAACCCCAGAAGGAGGTGTTCTCGGGGTACTGAAAAATCTGCCGACACTAATTACCAATCTTGATCCTTGGGAAACTTTGTTAGGAGTTATTACCTTGGCAATTTTATTTTTGTACCCCTCCCGTTGGAAACGAGTGGTTCCGCCACAATTAATTGCTTTACTGATTGGCACAGCAATTTCCATGATCTTTTTCAGTGGGATGGACATTCGCACCATTGGCACCATTGGTGAAATCACTCCCGGTTTACCCGAGTTACAATTGCCAACCTTTAGTGCAGGTAATTTACGGCTCATGTTTGTTAATGCCATTATCTTGGCAACCGTCGGCTCGATCGATTGTTTACTGACTTGTGTCGTTTCTGAGGGCTTAACCCGTCAAGAATACAAAGCCAATAAGGAGTTAATTGGTCAAGGAATCGCGAATTTATTCACGGGTTTAGGCGGTGGAATTGCCGGTTCTGGTGCAACAACTCCCACTGTCGTTAATATCCAAGCCGGGGGACGCACAGCGGTATCCGGACTAACCCGCGCCCTGGTGTTATTGGTAATTGTCCTCTGGGCTGCCCCTCTCACAACTGGCATTCCTTTAGCCGTCTTAGCCGGAATTGTCTTAAAAGTGGGGATTAATATTATTGATTGGGGATTCCTGAAACGAGTTCACAAAATTTCTTGGAAAGCAGCAGGCATTGTTTATGGGGTTGTCTTATTAACTGTCTTTGTCGATTTAATGGTTGCAGTGGCAGTGGGCGTATTTATTGCCAATATTCTTACTATTGATCGCCTTTCTCAAATTCAAAATAACGCGGTAAAAGCCATTACGGATGCCGATGATCAAATTGTCCTTAGTCCAGAAGAAAGCAGAACTTTAGACTTAGCCAATGGGCGCGTTTTACTCTTCCATCTCAGTGGTCCCATGATTTTTGGGGTGGCAAAAGCGATCGCGCGCGAGCATCGTGCTATTGATAGTTATGATGTGTTAATTGTTGATTTAAGCGAAGTTCCGGTTTTAGGGGTCACGTCTTCCTTATCTATCGAAAATGCGATTCAAGAAGCGCTCAACGCCGGGCGAGAGGTAATGATTGTTGGTGCAACGGGCAAAGTAAAAAACCGCTTAGAAAGCTTAGGAATTGCTGGTTTAATTCGAGATGAATATTGGATGCAAGATCGTTTAGCTGCCCTCAAAGAAGGACTTGCAATTGTGCAATCAGAAGAGAAAATGATGCAGAATTCTTAATTGTAGTCATTAGTCATTGGTTCTTGGTTAATCCTCTTAACCTTGTCTCCCCCAACTCCCCCTCTCCTTGTTATGTCCACAGCCACTCTCACTCAAAATACAGTCCTTAACATTGGTTCAGTCACTGTTAACAGTCGCGTCTTGCAGTCCCCTTTATCAGGCGTAACGGATCAGGTCTTTCGTCGCTTAGTCCGCCGTTATGCCCCGGAATCGATGCTTTATACCGAAATGGTCAGTGCCAAGGAAATTCATCATTTAAAGGAATTACCACAAGTGATGAATATTGCACCGGATGAAACGCCAATCAGTATTCAACTCTTTGACTGTCGCCCCGATTTTATGGGAGAAGCAGCGCGAAAAGCAGTTGCCGAGGGGGCACAAACCGTCGATATTAATATGGGATGTCCGGTTAACAAAATTACCAAAAAAGGAGGCGGTTCTTCTTTATTGCGTCAGCCAGAAGTGGCAACAGCAATTGTTGAAGCCGTAGTGCAAGCAGTAGATGTCCCCGTTTCTGTAAAAACCCGCTTAGGATGGAGTGAGGAAGAGATCAATATCTTGGACTTTGCCCAACGGATGGAAGCAGCCGGGGCACAAATGCTGACGTTACATGGGCGCACTCGGGCACAAGGCTATAACGGGAAGGCGCAATGGCACTGGATCAAGCGGGTAAAAGATATTTTATCGATTCCTGTCATTGCCAATGGGGATATTTTCTCAGTTGATGATGCGATTCGTTGCTTAGAAGAAACCGGGGCGGATGGCGTTATGTGTTCGCGGGGAACCCTGGGCTATCCTTTTTTAGTTGGGGAAATTGACCATTTCTTAAAAACAGGAAAAAAATGTCCGCAACCGACGGTTGTCGAATTATTAACTTGTGCCAAAGAACATTTGCAAGGATTATGGGACTATCGCGGCGATCGCGGTATTTATCAATCCCGAAAGCATCTTGCCTGGTATGCCAAAGGTTTTCCGGGTGCTTCGCAACTGCGAGATCAGCTCTCACAAATCAAAGGTTTAGAGGAAGGATTGACGCTTTTAGACACTGCTATTAGTTGCAGATTCCCCCTTCTGAAACAGAAGGCGCCTGCTGCGATCGTTGGTCAACAACTGAATGAAGAATAATTAACCAA
>CAZBPR010000257.1:0-3130 GCA_964493825.1 uncultured Dactylococcopsis sp. | reverse complement strand
TTGCCTCACGAACTGCGCGACCCACTTGTCCGCCGAAGGTATGCATACTCGAAGGATTGCCGTAATAGATGCTGAGATAGGGCAGCATGGCAGCAAATGCTTCTTCATCGATTTTAGTGGTGGCATTGTTGTCGAGGTAAATGGGTTCATTCATTATTTTTGTCCTCTGTTGTTTGTCCTTTGTCCTTTGTCCTTCGACAGGCTCAGGAACACCTTTGTCCTTTGTGGTTCGATAACGAATGACTAATGACTAATGACTAATGACTAGTAATCAAACGTTGTAATTTTTGGGAATAGGCATCAAACCAACTGTGCCAGTATTGGGTTTCTCGTTTTGCTTGCAAACGAGAGGTGAGGCGTTGATAAGTCGTAAACCATTGCTCCCAATAGTTTGCAGTGGCGGCTTGTGCTGATTGAATCACACTAGAAAGCAAGGGAGTGCAACCGCTATTCGTTGGACAAATTGACATACATTGAGCGACACCGTAAGCCCCAACACAGTCATTACAAAGATCAGGATTAATCGCGAATTGACCGTTGTCGGTTTTTGTAATTGCGCCTGTTGGACAACTCGGTAAACACTTGCCACAAGCGATACAGTTTTCGGAAATTTGGTAAGTCATGGTTTTTACCTCTTTTTTCTAAGAGACGTTTCATACTTCGACAGGCTCAGCAACAGGAACGTCTTTAACTTTGTTGGTTGCTTGCATCAACCACTAATGACCAGTGACTGATGACGAGTGACCAACAAATTCTTCGTAGAACTTCAACGCTAAAGCATCAATGGTTTCATAGCCTTCCACGGGTTCAACCCCAGCTTTTTGTAAGAGCTCTTTCGGATAATCCCCAACTTTAGAAACCAGAACTGCTTTGCAATCTTGGATGGTGTTGATAATGTTGTTGAGGGTTGCTTCTTCGCCATAACCGCCTTGACAGTAATGGTCAACTTTACGGTGGCTCACAAATTTTGCTTCCACACCATCCACTTCAAAGATCTGAAACTCTTTTGCATGACCGAAGTGTTGATTGACGACACCACCGCCTTTTGTGGCAACTGCAACGAAGATTTTTTCGCCTCGTTGTTTTTTCGCAGCTTCTCTTTCGGCTTTAGCTGCTTTCATCGCTTCTTTAATTTGCTGAATATCACCGTGAACTTCTTGGCGTTTTTGCAGGTCATATTCCGGGGTCATCTCTAAGAATTTATCTTTCGTAAATTCTTGAGAGCGATCTTCACCGAGTAAACCAATGGCATCGGCACGACATTGACGACAGTGACGCATCATTTTCATATTGCTTGCTCCACCATCAGCCGTTTCAACTTGATCTTGTAAGGCTTTTAGTTCTTTTTGCGTGGGACCGCGTTGTCCATTTAAGCCAAAGTACGTGCCATGTTCAGGGGCAGAGACTAAGGGCATAATGTTATGGAGGAAAGCGCCTCGCGCTTGAATTGCTTCATGAACATCAACCAAGTGTTGATCGTTAATCCCCGGAATCATCACAGAGTTCACTTTGCAGAGAATATCCGCTTCTTGTAGGGCCTCTAAACCTTCCATCTGC
Source organism: uncultured Dactylococcopsis sp. (assembly GCA_964493825.1). GTDB lineage: Bacteria > Cyanobacteriota > Cyanobacteriia > Cyanobacteriales > Rubidibacteraceae > Halothece. Next base: position 1,573 of record CAZBPR010000257.1, on the reverse strand, counting down.
CGTTCGTGAAGGATTTGTGCGGCAGCTTCTCCCGTCCAACGTTTCCGTTGATAGCGCACCCAGGAATAGATTTCTGCACCAATTTTCGGGTCAATCATGTTAATGGTGATGGTGACATGATCGATATCTAATGCTTTGATGCGATCAATGTAATCAGGAAGCATTAAGCCGTTGGTGGATAAGCACAATTTAATATCTGGTGCTTTCTCTCTTACTAACTCAAAGGTACGGAAGGTTTCTTCGGGGTTCGCTAACGGATCCCCCGGTCCCGCAATTCCTAAAACGGTCATTTGCGGAATTTTGCCAGCAATAACGAGGGCTTTATGAGCGGCTTCTTCCGGAGAGAGGAGTTCACTAACCACCCCAGGGCGACTTTCGTTCGCACAATCATACTTGCGATTACAGAAGTTACACTGAATGTTGCAAGCGGGGGCAACCGCAACATGCATCCGAGCATAGTGGTGGTGTGCTTCTTCGCTATAGCAGGGATGATTCTCAATTCTTTCTTGAAGTTTGGGATGAAGGGCTTGAGGATTGGGAGAAGTACAAGCACAGCTTTGTGTTGATTGGGCTACAGTTTCCTTGGCTTTTTGGAATGTGGAATAAGGAGTGGGTGACATTGCATTGCCTTCCGCATGATGTGGACTCAGACCGAAATTAAATCAAACTCAATCTCAGATGAGTTCGATGAAGTTATGACAGTTATAGCAACGGGGATTTCGGTGAGGGTAAAAGCCTTGCTGAGTTTGTTTTATTAAAATAATTAGGTTGTACTCAGTCCCTGAAACCCTTGTCTAGTGCAGAGAAAATTTTTTTTGTGGGTCGTGGGACGAGAATTTTTAGAAGGGGGGGTGAGTATTTATTTCTGACACCACTAGTATTTGCGTTACTCTCGACCAATTGTAGTGAGAGCAAGGCTTTTGGGGAACTACACCTAGGTAAATTCCCCCTTGGTTCATTGTACTCAATCGTTTTTTATAACCTTGTCGCTTGAGAAAATTCAATGCGGTTTTTTTCAATCCGTATCTAAATTAACATTATTATTTTGAGTGAGTTTGATCAGAAAGAATTAATGATCTTAAAAAAGAGTAACAAAAGCTACAAAACAGACCCTGCTTGGGTTTTGTCTTTGTACTGTCTCACCCAAGGCTGAGTACCCCATTTTTGAGGGAAATTGTTCTCTGGATGCTGGAGTGGGTCTGGGATATCAGTCATTTCATCTTGAGTACTCAATACTCGTTGCTTGACCAAAGAATACTCAGGGGTATCGGTCAAAATACTAGTAGGTTGCCCCCCAAAGAAATTTTTTAAATGCTCAAACCGCGATTTCATCTGGATCGGGAGTTAATGAGTACCCTCTGATTAATCTAATCAATCTAACCTTGAGCAATGACTGTTGGCAACAAATCGGGAATTGCTATAAGGAGCATTACAAAGCAATGAAAACCGAACCGGCTCACCTACCCCTAACAACAGTTATGCAACCCTCATTTACAGTTCCCCACAAACAAAAAAAGAGCCAAAGCCCCTGCCACCTCAAGTCAATTCGCCATTCTCGATTTATCATCTGGGA
>CAZBPR010000256.1:0-3140 GCA_964493825.1 uncultured Dactylococcopsis sp. | reverse complement strand
GATAATGATGATGAAAGCACAAGATATTATGACCCAAGATGTGGTCAAAATTAAGGGCTCAGCGCCGATTGCAGAAGCAGTTCAGCTGATGCGCGAGAAACAAATTCGGTGTTTAATTGTTGACCGCCGTCGGGAGGGCGATGCCTATGGCATTATTACGGAAACTGACATTGTGAATAAAGTGACGGCTTATGGTAAAGATCCGCAAAAGGTGAAAGTGTTTGAAGTGATGACCAAACCCTGTGTGGTAATTAATCCGGAACTGGGTGTGGAATATGTTGCTCGTTTATTTGCCCAAACCAAGATTCATCACGCCCCTGTCATTCGCGGTGAATTATTAGGTTTAGTTTCGACTTCTGATATTCTCCATAAAGGTGACTTTGTGGAGAATCCAAAAGAGAAATTTTTAGAAAGAGAAATTCAAGAAGCGATTGCTAAAGCCCGGCAAGTCTGTGCGGAAAAAGGCGCTACCTCTAAAGACTGTGCTGTGGCGTGGGATATTGTGGAAGAATTACAAGCCGAAGCGGCTCATCAAAAAGCAGAAAAACCCCCAAAAACGGCTTTTCAAGAATATCTGGAAGACAATCCAGAAGCGGCTGAAGCCAGAATGTATGAAGTATAGAGGAACTTAATTGAGTCACCTTCGACATTGCATTAGGCATATCGAAGGGACTTTTTTCATTTGATTTTACCGACAAGGATTAAGAACATTGCAGGGGAGATCCTGGTTACTGGAAAGATCAGAAATTATGTCTTTGCAAAGAAATATCCGATTTTAACTTGCGTTTCTCCCCTTGCTTCATCGTATTCTAATTGGTATTGATGCGCGATCGCGCTTTGTGATTTTAATTGTTCGTATTCCACTTGTCCGATTTCGGTATCGGTGGAGAGGAGAATCACTTGATGGGATGCGCTAGGGAAGTAACGTTCCACCAGATTGTGGCGATGAGACGAGTCTAAACGCCCTAAGGGAGTATCAATGGCAATGGGAAGTTGACGGTGTGACACTCGCGCTAATCCCCATAAGAAGGCAATAGCGAGGAGTTGCTTTTCCCCGGCAGAGAGGCGATGTTTGGGGAGGGGTTTGCCGTGGGGATCAAAGAGGGAAAGGCGAAAGGTTTGGCTGTCGATGCTGACGCGATGGACTAAATCGGATTTATGGAGGAGATAGCGGAAACATTCGGTGACTTCAATTTCCAGTTTATTCAGTTTCTTGAGGGTGAGTTTTTCTTTGAATTGTTCCAGGGTTTTTTGCACTTTCCCTGCGGATTGAATAATATGTTCGTTATTGCGTTGATCAATGGCTTCTTGGCTATATCGTTCGAGTTGTTTTTGCGTGGTTTTAATTTCCTCTGCGAGTGTGTTGAGATGACGTTTTCCCGCTTCCCAAGCGTGTTGGGCTTTGGCGCGTTTTTCTTGCGCTGCTTTCACTGCATCTTGGAGTTTTTGATAGGCTTCTGGAGAAGCTGCATTTGCCAACTCGCGATCGCTGCTGTCAATTTCTGAGGTAATTTCTTGCAGTTTTTCTTGCCTAATTTTGAGGTCTTTAACTTGATTGGGAAGGCGATAGTCAAGGATACTATTGAGGAGGTTTAAGGTGTCTTGATCCGGGCGTAAATAGGGGGGTGTTTCCGGATGTAACTTCGCTTCAATTTCCTGATTTTGTTCTTGGAGAAAGCCCGAAATTTTATCCACTTCGGTTGCGGAAATCGCCAGTTGATGGAGATAATCAAGGAGGGCGCGATCGCGCTGTTTAATGACATCTTGCGTGAGTAAGGCTTGTTGATAGTCTAATTCCGTTTCTCCTTGTGTTTTTACTGCTTCTAATAAGGGCGTAATTAAAGCGAGTGGTAAGACATCTGCTGCTAAATCTCGCAGTGCATCTTTCTCTCTAATTTCATCGTTTTTCAGTTCATTAATCTTCCGTTCTAATTGCGATTGTTGAGAGGCAATTTTACCCCCTTCTGAGATAAAGTTTTCGGATGCAAGACGATGCGTTTCATTGGCTTTTTTGAGGTCTGCTTCTAGCTGATTAAATTGCGCTTCTGCTTGCTTGTATTCCTTTTTTTGTTCATTGAGTTTTGCTTCAATTTCTTCTAACGTTTTCAGCGTGGTTTGATTTGCCAGTTGTTTCCGCTTGCGATTCACTAAAACCTCTAAATCTTCCCCTAACTTTTCCGCTAATTCTAACCCTAATAATGCTTGAATTGCCTCTTTCACTTGTGGTGGCGGAACCTCTAAGTCCGCTAACTCTTTTACTTGTTCCCCATCAAATAAAAACAGATTAGAAATACCTAAGGGAAGTAAATTTTCAATATATTCATCCCAAGTATTGGTAAGCGCGCGATCGGGCCAATCATCGACTAAAATACTTAACGTATCCTTATTATCTCCCTTTTGCCAACTGCGGGTAATTCTAAAGACAACTAACTGATTATCTAATATCTCTTCAAACGCTAATTCAATGCGGGTTTTATTCTCACTATGACGATTCACCGCTTGCGATAAAAAGTCACTATAACTCAGATTTCCTCGTGTAGAACATTGCGCCCGCTGTCCGTAAAACGCCAAGCGAATGGCATCCATAAAAGTTGTTTTTCCACCGCCATTCATCCCCCCAAATAAGATGATGGGACGGACTTCTTCCTCATCCGCATTAGGAGTTAAATCAACCACTTGGCGACCGCGATAGGGACCAAAATTTTCAAGAACGAGTTCACGTAAGATCACGGGAAAGTCAAAGTAATAACGACATCCCTCTATTGTAATCTAAGTAGGAATTATTGATCTGATTGTTTCCCAGAAAACTTAATATTCCCCCAAGTGAGTTGCTTCACTTTTTCTGCATCTTTTTTCTCATCAAAGGATATGTTAAACTAATAAATAGATTAGTTTCTAATATTAATAATATGTAAACCCTTAGCTAGGATGGAGCAAAATAAATGAGTTCAATTAATATTAAAATCCCTGAGTTTCTAAGAGATTTTATTGATCAGCAAGTTGCTCAAGGAAAATATTCCAGTCGAAATGATTATATCTTGGCTTTGATTCATCAAGAACAAGCTAAAAATATCCCTTCAGTAGGAGAAGAAGAAGATTTATATCAAGACTAACAGGGATTTCATCTGCTTTTTTTTTAC
>CAZBPR010000255.1:0-3171 GCA_964493825.1 uncultured Dactylococcopsis sp. | reverse complement strand
TGGGGCGCGATCGCGCTAATGAGTGTGGTTTGGGTGGAATTAATTCGAGATAGTTATCATCTATTGTCGCATTTTTGGAAGCCGCTATATCGGTTACATCAGATCCATCATCGGGTGTTTCGCCCTGATTTAAGTGTGGCTGATGAAAATTTATATCGGCGTTCCCAATGGCAAAATGATGTCCCCGAATGTGGTGTGATGTTAGTAGGGAGTTTATTGCCGGCGCTATTGGTTTCGGACTGGGTTGCCTGGACAGGAACGGTTTACACCGGGGGATTTTTGTTAAGCGCAATGGCACGGGGCAGTGGTTTAGCCTATGCCGATGAACTCACTGATCTGACCCATCGCCCGGGAACTTTTACCACGCTTCCCGGTCAGTGGCGAGTGAATCGTCCGTATCATTGGCGACACCATTTTGATAATCAGAAGGCTTACTATTGCAGTACGTTTACAATTGTGGATAAATTAGTGGGGACTGCTCTTTCCCTAAAAGGCAAACGGGTAGCAGTGACCGGTGCCTCGGGAACTTTAGGAAAAGCCCTATTAACAACACTGCGCGATCGCGGGGCGAAAGTAACGGCTTTGAGTTCTAAAACTGAACCAATTGTCCTTAAAGATGGTACCGAAATTCATCCCCTCACTTGGGAAAATGGGAAAGAACATGATCTGGCTGAGTCTCTAGAAAAAATTGATATTTTAATCTTGAATCATGGCATTAATGTTCACGGCGAACGAACAGAAACAGCCATTGATCGGTCTTATCAAGTTAATGCTTTTTCCAGTTGGCGCTTGCTGGAAGCGTTTTTAAAGACGATTCGCACGAATGAAGACAAAGTGCGTAAAGAAATTTGGGTGAATACCTCGGAAGCAGAAGTGAGTCCAGCAGTTAGTCCCCTTTATGAACTGTCTAAACGAACCTTAGGGGATTTAGTGACGCTGCGTCGTTTAGATTCCCCTTGTGTCATTCGTAAATTAATTTTAGGACCCTTTAAAAGTAATTTGAATCCGATTGGGGTCATGTCTGCATCGTGGGTGGCAAAACAAATTGTAAACTTTGCAGTGCGTGATTTTCGCAATATTATTGTAACGATTAATCCTTTGACTTATTTACTATTTCCTCTAAAAGAATTTTTCGTTTCTACTTACTTTAAATTGTTTAGCCGCAGCGCTCACAAGTAAATCGTTTCTTCAGCATTAGGTAGTAAAATAACTCCCTCCATTAACTGAATGTCCCGCAATTGTTGGGCTTTTTGTTCCTGGATTTGTTGGGCTTTTTGCTGATAGAGTTTCTTTCTTTCTCCAGGAGAAGGCGTTTTTCTTCCTTCGAGAAAAGGATCAATTTGACTGAGATGTTTCATTGGTTAAAAGGGATATTGATCAATAATCTCTCCCTCTACAATTCTATAGCCCCATTCAGGATGTTTTTTAATTTGTTCTTCCACCCAACTGCGGGTCATCGGAGATTGATAGAGTTTCTGTAAGTCTTGCCAGCTAGGAATATCGGATGTTTTTTCCTCTTCTTCTGGGGATAAGGTGTTTTCAGGCGGTTGATCCTCTTCTAACAACGGAGTATTGCCTTGTAGCTGTGAAAATTTTGCCATGACACTTGCTTTGGTCACCGTGGTTTGCTCACTAAAAGCCGGGGGAAGATAGGGCGTTTGGACCCCTGCTTTTTTTGCTTTTAGCGCTTCATCCGCAACGCGATCGCATTTTCTTAAAAATCCCTCCCACAAGTCTTTGGCTTTCATGGGGTTACGTAACTCAGATCGCGCCTTGGCTACCGCTGCTTCTAAAGGTTCCCCTTGATGAACATAATACTGAATCCGTTCACTTTCAAATGCCGGGTAGGGAACCCCGGGTTCAATTTCCCATTCTTGCTGGACTTTTTGGCTTTCCCCAAAGGGAATTCCTGCTACAAATTCCTCCCAGAAGGGAGATTTAATCCCTTTGCTCATGCTGTCGATAATTTTAAACACCCATCCCCCGGGATTAGAATAACCCCGCTGTTTAGCATAGTTGAGGAGCGCATCTTGAAACGCGTCTAATTGTTGTTGTGATTCCCAGGGACCTTCAAATTGATAGTGCGGTGTGACATTAACCGCTATGGGTTGACGACGAGGGGGGAAATAGGGGTCACTTTTAGCCGAGGTTGGTGCCTGAGAAACCGTTTGGTCGGAAACGGATGAAGGATTCAGCAATCGGTATTCCAGTTGTTCCAAGTTTAAAGTATAGGAGTAAACAGGCGGTTGCGAACGAATCAGGCTAAATTCAAGCAGCGATCGCGCTTTGAGGGCATCTCTGGCTAATGCTTGTTCTTCCTCGCTTAACCCACTGGCAGTGGTCATTTCCTGAGACGAACACTGTACCATTGCCTTTGAATTCAACCAACGCCATAAGGTTTGATAGAGAATAGCAGCACTAACCCCTCCCATTTTTTGTGCTAACTGAGGATAGTAAACTGCTCCTTCACCGAAACTTTGCCAGAATTGCCTTAAATCCATTCGTCTCTATCGTTTTGCTGGTCCAGCCCAGGTTGCAAGGGCTCGAGGAGTAAATCCATTTGTCGTTTGTGCCGTTGGGTTGCCATCGGAATAGCGGCTCTGCTTTTTTAAAATTATACGAGCAATGTACAAAGGGAACCGGGGTTGATGATAGAGTGAGTGAAGCATCAGTGGTGATGTCGGAGAATTTGGAATGACAGAAGAAAATAATAAGCCTTCAGAAGAAACGCCAACACCAGAAACAGAATCGGAAACCCCAGCAACCGAACCGGCAAAAGCAAAGCCTGGCTTTTTCACAGGGCTAATCATTCGCCTCTTGCGAGGGATCATTGCTCGTTTGGAAAAAACGGTGGAAACACTAGAAACACAATCGACAACAGAAGCCACGGCAACCGCAGCAAGCCAACCTCAAGTTCCCACCGAAGAACTGCGGGGCTGGGATAAGATTTTACAGCAAGTGAGAAATCGAGTTCCCTTGACTGGCAATCTTCCTGATTTTTTACTCACCACCCTTTTAGTCGGAGCAAGTTTGGCGATTGTTTGGGGGGCAGTTGCAATTATTCCAGAAGGTTTGTTCTCTTCAACTCCCTCATCACCGCCGGAAGAAGAAATTTCCCAACAGCCAGAGCAACCGGAATAACTTCCTTTATTACGTGCTCAAGAAGTATCT
>CAZBPR010000254.1:726-3210 GCA_964493825.1 uncultured Dactylococcopsis sp. | reverse complement strand
TGCGTTTTAAGCTGGTGGTGAAGGGGGAGAGAAGATTAAGTGGCCGGGGTTAAACCACTGTGTCTTAATAAGGGTTCCGTTTGCGGTTCGCGACCACGGAATTCTTTGAAAACAGACATGGGATGCAGCGATCCGCCTAAGGCTAAAACCGTATCGCGGAATTGTTTCCCGACTTTGGCAAGTGCCATATCATCATCTAAGCCCGCTTCTTCAAAGGCAGCAAAAGCATCGGCACTGAGGACTTCTGCCCATTTATAGCTATAATACCCGGCTGCATAGCCACCGGCAAAGATATGACCAAAGCTACATAAGAAAGCATCTTCGGGAAGGGGACGCATGATAGTGGTGGTCTCGGCAACGCGATCGCGCACATCAAAGGCAGTTTCGTTACCATCTGGATCATAATGGGCGTGCAGTTCCAAATCGAGGAAACTAAAGTGCAGTTGTCGTAACATCATGGAACCACTGCGATAAGTCCGCGCTGCCAACAGTTTCTGATAATATTCTTCCGGTAACGGTTCGCCCGTTTCGTAATGTTTTGCCATGGAGAATAACGTCGGGCGATGATAGCACCAGTTTTCCATGAACTGACTCGGTAACTCTACCGCATCCCATTCCACATTATTAATCCCAGCAGCGCCCGGATAATCCACTTGCGTCAACATATGCTGCAAGCCATGTCCAAACTCATGGAAGAGGGTTTCTACTTCTTCAAAGGTCATTAAACTGGGTTGACCATCGACCGGTGGCGTTTGATTACAAGTGAGATATGCAACCGGTAGACGAGTGCTTTCATCGCCATTACTCGCTTTCATTTTCCGGCGGTTGATACATTCATCCATCCACGCGCCACCGCGTTTTTCCGCTGGGCGAGAAAAGGGATCAAGATAGAAATGGGCAATGGGGTTACCATCGTTATCTTTGATGCGAAAATAGCGGACATCCTCATGCCAAACGGGGGCTTCTCCATCCGCAGCCGTAATCGTGACCCCAAAGAGATGTTGCGTAATGCTAAACAAGCCATTTAACACTTGCGGTAACGGGAAATAAGGACGTAATTCTTCCGCGTTAAAGGCAAACTTTTCTTCCCGTTGACGTTCCGCCCAATACTGCATATCCCAATGTTTCAGGTCATCAGCTTCCGCTGCACCCTTACTTTTAGCAAAGGCTTTTAATTCTTCATGTTCAGAAACGGCTGCATCATAACTCGCCTGACGCAACTCCTCTAAGAGTTTTTCCACCGCTTCTACACTCGGTGCCATTTTTCGCGCTAAACTCAAGCGGGCATAGTTTTCAAAACCGAGAATATGGGCTTTCTCTTTCCGTAACGTCAGAATGCGCTGGATAATTGGTTGATTGTCTAAGTCACCACTAGAAGCGCGAGTAATAAACGCCCGATAGACTTTTTCCCGCAAGTCTCGCCGTTGGCTATGTTTCAGAAAAGGCACAAAACTGGGAAAATCAAGGGTAATCACCCAAGGACCTTTTTCCGCCGTCGCCTTCTCTTCTCCTTCTTGACGGGCGGTTTGCGCGGCTAAATTGAGCGCACTTTGGGGTAAACCCGCCACTTCTTCGGGGGTGGTCAGTTTCAGCTTAAAGGCTTTGGTAGCATCTAGTACATGATTGGAAAATTGCGTGGAAAGGTCGGCTAACTCCAATTGAATCGCATTAAACCGTTCCTTGGTTTCCCCTTCTAAGCCCACACCAGACAGTTCTGCATCTTGCAAAGAAGACTCCACAATCCGTTTTTGGGCATCATCCAGACGATTCCACTCTTCACTATGGCGCAGCGCCTTAAACGCCTCATAAATGGGCTTACTTTGATTCAGCTTATTAATAAACCGCACCACCTCGGGTTGCACCGTTTCGTAGGCTTCCCGCAAATCTTGGCTATTTTTTACGCCCATGAGGTGGCTAACAATCCCCCAACTCCAAGTTAAGCGTTCTTCAATCTCCGTCAGGGGGTCAACTACGCCTTCCCAAGTGGGTTGAACGGTTTGTTCTAATTCCGTCAGTTGGGTATCGAGTTCCGCTAACAGTTGTTGTATCCCACTCACCACATGCTGCGGTTCAATTTCGGGGAAGGGGGGTAATCCTTCGCCAATCAGTAGAGGATTGGGTTTTGTCGCTGTCGTTGTCATACCGTTATTGACTGCTCACTTGTTCTTTATTTCTCACGATAGCGCGGTTCTCATGGGTTGGGAAACGGCAATCTGATGATATAGAGACTGTGCTTACTTTTAATGATTGATATCAATTAAATTCTTATTTAAAGTCACAACAAATTGTTAAGCAAGTATCTCCTCAGTAAAAAATTGGATGTAAGGATTCAGGTGCAAGATTGAGGAACAAGAGAAGGACGAGAAAAATGTCCTACAGTAGCTTGTAAAGCTTCTTGAAAAAAAAGTAATCACCGAACGTCCTTGTAAGCGACAAGATTGAATCACACTCAATAAGTTGGCTGTCTGAGCAAAGCGTTGGAGA
>CAZBPR010000254.1:309-716 GCA_964493825.1 uncultured Dactylococcopsis sp. | reverse complement strand
CCGATGAAGAGAACGAGACCCACCACAAACTTTCCGCTTCGTCACAGCGGTTCTTAGACAGCGTTCAGCCAAATTGAGGAGCGACCCTGCGGAGGTTTCCTCCGCAAAGGAACGCGCGACGATATTGTTGGGAGGGATCTGAGGATGCTTCAGGAAATACCACCATTGCTTTGCCTTATCTCGCAACGAACGCAGTAGTTTTCCGGCTTCATAACCCGCTTTTTTTAGCCAGGTCGTAATTTCGGTGGTCACTCGGTCTTGAAAGCCTTCTGCCCAATCTCGGTAAGTGGTCTCGTTTCGGGTCTGTCGCCACACCGGATGTTTTCGAAAAGCCTCATCAATCAAATTCAGGAAGACTTGAGCAATTTCTTGGTTATTTAATCCCTTGGTTTTCTCCAGTCTCTGAA
>CAZBPR010000254.1:0-299 GCA_964493825.1 uncultured Dactylococcopsis sp. | reverse complement strand
GACGCAGATGAGCCAAACATTTCTGCTGCCCGGCTACCGGATAGCCATTGTAAGCACTGAAGTCATCACTAATTAAAACACCCTCATAGGACGAACCCAGAAGCGATACAAGTTCTCTGCATCCTCTGGTATCTCCGGCATGAAAGAGGCAGAACTTTTCCGAGTCCCCGTCTTCTGCTAAGACCCATAGCCATTCTTTGACTCCTTTCACTGGCCAGGGAGTTTCATCACTGATGTCAAAGATTAATAGAATGGACATCCTTTTTCCTTCCAGCGCGATCGCGCTGAGAGATTCTGCC
>CAZBPR010000253.1:0-3224 GCA_964493825.1 uncultured Dactylococcopsis sp. | reverse complement strand
TGCCAAAGTTTTCCTTTCTCGTGGCGAACGGCTACCTGATAGTTTTGTGCTTGCAAATTGTCTAATAACGATTGAAGTGGACGAAAGACATAAATTTCTGTATAAGTTTCTGGAATTTTCAGCGCTGTTTGTTCATTAAAAAAGATGAACTTGGTTTCTGGTTCTAGATGATGGCTTAAAGATAAAGTTCGTGCAATTCGAGCAACATCCCCCACGACTAAAGGCTGTTCCGATTGATTAATGATATCCGCAACTTCTTGATTATAGTAACTACTGTATTTATTCCACCAAGTCGTAGCATTGTCCATCATTAAACTAGAAAGAATGCTAATAATAAATATGGCGATAAAAATGAGCTTCCAGAGATTTTTTCGATTAAAATTAACGGAAAATTTGAGATAAGTGCCTAAACAATAAGCAAGCGTTAATTCCACGCCAATGTGACACGCGATCGCGTAACGACCAATCGTTGAACGTTGTCCCCCACTGACTAAATCCGGAACTGCTAAGGCTAACCCCGTTGCTCCAATCAAAGTAATAATAAACCACCATTGTTGCTCAGTTCCTTGACGATATAAAAAGTAAAAACTGTAAGCTGTCAGTGATACAATCAAGAGTAAAAGATAAACCCAAGGTTGCGTTAAACTTAACTGAATATCTTGAAAATTTTGAATATCAAATAACCGCCCGGCATAACCAATTTGTAAATCATATACCGATCCCGCAGTATTAATAACCCACCGTTGTATGAGTAAGGGAAGAGGAAGATCTTGCAAAACCCAACCTCCCATTCCATCCTCATTGAAAATAAAAACTAAAATCCAGGGAATAAAAAGGATTAAACCTAAACCTGCATATAAACTATAAATTAAAACAACCGTATTTAACCGCCACCGCTGAGTAAATAACGCATAAATGCCATGTCCAAGAGAAACTAAACCAGCGAGTGGATGTGCATATAAACCTAAGGCAACGGTTCCACTATAAGTCAACCAACTTGCAGGGGTCGGGCGACGCATTGCCCATAAAAAAACGGCGCTCATTAAAATAATCATCACCGTAAGTAAGCTGTATTCTCTTGCTTCTTGGGCGTAGATGATATGAAAGGGAGAAACAGCAACTAGCCCGAGAGAAGTTTCAGCAATTAAAATGGAGGAAAAAATTTCTAAACTTAACCAATAAATTGCAGGTAAACTAAACAAACTAATGACAGTGGCCACTCCTCTAGTAAGATGAATTGAACTGCCAAAAATATCCATACTGCAACGAGTAAGGATATAATAAAGGGGAGAATGCTCACTCGAGGCAATTGTTTTTATACTTTGCCAAAACGATGTTGCAGCATCAAGTTGTTGATAGTTTTGTAAAAAACTTAAATTGAGCACAGTCGCCAAGGGAGTTTCTCCGATCAGCATATCTTCTGTATATCCTGCTGATCGTAAAGAAGTTTTGACTTCATCAACCCAATAAACTTTTCCGTCGAGATTCGTAAAGCGTAAATAAATCCCTAAAATAATCAAAATGACTAAACTGATCCGCCACCAATTCAGTTGTTTCAATTGCATAAAAATCAAATAAAAAATAAATCTAAATTTTTGTGATTCACTAATAAATAAAATCAATAACAGCTTATCATTGTTAGAAGAAGGAAAGAAAGAAGAGTGATTGCAATGAATGCTACGTCGAATGTTGCTGATTTACGTCGCAACTATACTCGTGCCGGTTTGAACGAAACAGAAACCGATGCCAACCCTTTTACTCAGTTTCAAACTTGGTTTGACCAAGCCCTAGCAGCGGATTTACCAGAACCCAATGCCATGACACTGGCAACCGCGACAGCGGAGGGCAAGCCTTCTGCCCGCATTGTTCTCTTAAAAGGGTTTGATGAAGATGGGTTTGTGTTTTATACCAACTATGCCAGCCAGAAAGGACAACAATTAGCCAATAATCCTTGGGCTTCTTTAGTCTTCTGGTGGGCAGAATTAGAACGACAAGTGCGCATTGAGGGGCGCGTGGAAAAAGTATCAAAGCAAGAGTCCGAAGAGTATTTTGCCAGTCGTCCTCTTGGTTCACGCTTAGGGGCATGGGCTTCTCCACAAAGTCAGGTGATTTCCTCACGGGCAGTACTCGAAGACAAAATTGCCGAATTGGAAACCAAATACGAGGAAGAAACCATTCCCAAGCCACCCAATTGGGGAGGGTATCGTCTGATTCCAACGGAAATCGAATTTTGGCAAGGTCGCCCTAACCGCCTTCATGATCGGTTACGCTATCGTCAACAAGAGGATAAAACTTGGTTGCGAGAGCGGTTAGCACCCTAGTCCGGTTAGTTGTAACGTGATTGGGTGAGGCGAGACAAGAGAGATACTCATTCCTTAATACACAATTGATCGTCCCTGAGAAGGTGCAAATGATACAAAATCTTAATGATTGGCTCGTTATCATAAAACTAGACGTTAAGTTTAGTTGCAATTTATAGCCGTTGTTAGAAAAAACTGCTCACCTTTTGGTTTATCACGGGAGTCGCGACCCGCGCCCCCAGCAAGAAATGGATCGATTAGCCCAACAGATCCAACATCAACTTGCTGAAGAATTTGTGATTTCAGCACAGCCGGGAATCCGAACAGCAGTTTTAACGAAGCCTCCTCAGCCGCTTGTGTACACAGCCGCTTTAGAGTTAGCCCCGCTGTCATTAGAGAACGCGATCGCGCAGTTGAGCCAACAACTCGCATCAAAAGGCATCACAGAATTACAAGTCCTTCCCCTTTTTCTCCTACCAGGGGTTCACGTCCGAGAAGATATTCCCGAAGCGGTCAAAATTGCCCAGCAAGCAGTTGGCAATCAAATGCGGATTACCCTTAAGCCTTATTTGGGACAATCCCCTTTAATGGCAAAACAATTGCAGGCTGCCTTCTCAGATGCGACCCACTCCGCTAAAATAATAATTTCGCATGGGAGTCGTCGCCCAGGGGGCAATCAGCCGCTGGAACGCTTGGCGCAACAAGTAGGACTCAAACCCGCCTATTGGTCAGTTTCTCCGACGTTGAGCGAACAAGTGACGAGCTTAGTGCGCTCAGGAATACTGGCGATTGAAATTGTCCCTTATTTTCTGTTTCCCGGTGGCATTACTGACGCGATCGCGCAGCAGGTTGACACCCTACAAGCCCAATTGCCACAAGTTCAGTTACAGTTTGGACGCCCCTTAAGTCGTCACCTCCCCCTTG
>CAZBPR010000252.1:0-3251 GCA_964493825.1 uncultured Dactylococcopsis sp. | reverse complement strand
TCTTGTTGAACTGACCGATGGCGGGGCTGACTTTAGTTTTGAATGTATTGGGAATATCAATATTATGCGTCAAGCCTTGGAATGTTGCCATAAGGGCTGGGGCGTTTGTACGATTATCGGTGTTGCTGGGGCAGGAGAAGAAATTTCCACTCGTCCGGTGCAATTGGTAACAGGTCGGGTGTGGAAAGGAAGTGCCTTTGGTGGCGCTAGAGGACGCACGGATGTTCCAAAAATCGTTGATTGGTATATGGATGGCAAGATTAATATTGACGATCTTATTACTCACACTCTTCCGATCGAAAAAATTAATGATGCCTTCGAGTTAATGCATGAAGGCAATTCGATTCGTACAGTTCTGACGTACTAGGAGAGATAGCGCTGCGTAATTGCTTAGAACCAGTGAAAGTCTTTACGTAGTGCTATCACAGTTCAAACATGATTAATGACCAATAATTAATAACCATTCACCGATGTCAGACCTTACCTTAAATGTTCAACACCAATGTTTCGGTGGCACTGTCCGCTACTACCAACATTCTTCCCAAGTGTGTCATGCCCCCATGCGGTTTTCCCTATTTCTGCCCCCCCAAGCGAAGCACCATCCCGTTCCTGTCTTATATTTTCTCTCCGGTTTAACCTGTACAGAAGAGAATTTTACAGTGAAATCCGGAGTCCAAAGAGATGCAGCAGAACTCGGAATTGCCATTATTGCCCCGGATACTAGCCCTCGCAACACGGGGATTCCAGGAGAAGATACCGATTACGATTTAGGGACAGGTGCGGGGTTTTATGTGGATGCTACGGAATCTCCTTGGAAAGCTCATTATCAAATGTATACCTATGTTGTGGAAGAATTGCCTCATTTAGTTGAACCGGAATTCCCGATTCTTCCAGACAAACGAGGGATTTTTGGGCATTCGATGGGCGGACATGGAGCGTTAATTTGTGCGTTGCGTAATCCAAACCGTTATTGTTCTGTATCAGCTTTTGCACCAATTACTGCCCCGAAACAATCTCCGTGGGGGCAAAAGGCATTTCGTTATTATTTGGGAAACAATGAAATGCTTTGGCATAATTATGACGCAACAGAGTTAGTCCAGCAGAAAACTTGGGTCGATAAACCGATTTTAATTGACCAAGGAACGGCAGATAACTTTTTAGCACAACAGCAACTATTGCCGGAAAAGTTTGCAGAAGCCTGCAAAAAGGTAGGACAGCCCTTAAACTTACACTATCAAGAAGGCTACGATCATAGCTACTTTTTTATAATGAGTTTTATGAGAAAACATCTCGAGCATCATGCTCCATTTCTCCTCGATTAAAAAAAGAGCGCAATGCCACATTTATTTACGAACCGTCCGCGTCAATATACCCTCTTCACCGAAAAAATGCTTGGTATCAGTTATTTCAACTGGGAATTAACCAATGGGATTCTGTATATTGTAGGAGGAATCACATTTGTCATTGGCAGTGTGTTTTTTTTACCGCGTTACGAACATCTTTTTGATGTTGGGGCTTGGATCTTTTTTGGGGGGTCTCTCGTTTACCTAATTGTGACCACTCAGGATTTATGGGAGTCATTAAATTACCTCCGTTCTCAACCCTTATTAACAATTTGGGATTGGCTAGAGTTTTTAGCAGCCAATGTTTATATTATTGGGACCATTCTCTTTATTGTCGGCAGTCTTTTCTTTTTATCCGAAATTCACATGATTGTTGCCGGAAGTTGGTGCTTTATCATCGGCAGTTTCCTCTTTTTAGTGGGAGCCTGCATTAATATTATCGAGATTCTGCAAGCAACTTCATTGATTAAACTGCAGTTACTGAATATTACTGCCATTACCTTTGCTCTCGGTTCAACACTATTCCTAGTCGCATCAATTCCCTATTTATGGCAACCCTTAGATATGCAGGAACAGTGGTTACTATTTACTTATGTTGCTTGGGAATATATTGTTGGTAGCATTCTGTTTTTACTGGGAGGAATTATTAATTACTACCGTGTTTATCGTAACTTACAACAATTGCTGAATTGATAGTTTAAGAGCAATACAGGCATAATGCCATGACCTTTTCGATGTAGCAATTATTCCCGTTAGACTTGTTTTTAAAGAAGAGTAAAGGAGTCAACCTCTAAAATTTCGCCAATCATGGCGACACTCATGACATCATTTCTGATTGTTCCCGTCACTTCTACTCGCTGTTGGGGTTGACATAGGGCTGCTGGGGGATTTCTTAATTCATAAGTTGTACCGTCCTCTGATACCAAAGCCCAAGTACCTAAACCGACATCTTTTTTTTCAATCTTGCCAGTAACTGTAATCATAATATAAATAAAGCCCGCACATGCAGGCTTTTTAATCTTCATGAAAGCAACAATAGTCAGTCAAAAATTACCATTCTAACTCCACATCGCCGGTAAACGGATCGCCGGAGTAAGGCTGCACCCCAACATTAGGATAAGCATCATCATTGGGAGAGAAAATGCGAGCAATTGCTTCCGCAAAAAAGGAGTTAATATTGTCCATAAGTTTCATGATTCCCATAATTTTCACCCTGAATTCGCTAGGTATTTATCCTCAGAAAAAAGGCGAAGAACCCATTGCAAATGGGTTGAATTGAATAAAAAATTACTTGCTTTTTCCCTTACTTTTAGTATATTGCTAATTCCCAGGAAATGGCATAAATATTAAGTTATTCTCAACATTTTTTTGTATATGTTCGTAATCAAGTAATACATCGTATTTTCTCAAAATTCCTTTGTTTTCCGGCTGGGATCACCTTGTGAGCAGTCGTCACTTTTTGCTTTTGCGATGGAATTTCCCAAATATAGAAAAGGGAATAAAGGAAAAGCCTTGTGCTAAATCATCAGGAAAAACAGCAGACGAGTCACAAGAATCGACTTTTTAGATTTAATATAGAAAAGGCGGATTGTTAAGGAGAAAGAAAATGGCAACCAGTCGCCGTGTGGCAAGGGTAGCCTCCCTGATTCAGCAAGAAGTGAGTCAAATGCTGATTAATGGTATTAAAGACGATCGCGTGGGTGCCGGAATGGTCAGTGTGACTGCAGTCGATGTCTCTAACGATCTCCAACACGCCAAAATCTTTGTCAGTATCTATGGAACTGACGAAGCAAAAGCAGAAACCATGGCGGGATTGAAATCTTCCACTGCCTTTGTTCGTCGTGAGTTGGGAAAACGGATTCGCTTACGGAGAACCCCAGAAGTGGTCTTCCATGAAGATCTCTCGCT
>CAZBPR010000251.1:0-3261 GCA_964493825.1 uncultured Dactylococcopsis sp. | reverse complement strand
GCAGCGAGGAGCTGGCATTTGCCGCCCGAAAGCTGCGAAAGAGACTGCAAGAAGAAACCGGAACGGTGATCAGCTTCTCGGAGGCCGTGCACCGCGTACAAAACGAACCCCAAAACTAACACTCTGAAAAATGAATACGAATCCCATTAAAAATTATGTAGCAGGCGCCGACATTGACCGGTACCTGATCGTAAAATTCGGCGCTGACGACTCAACGGTTGTTCCAGGCGCCGCAGCCACAGACGCGCTGATCGGAATTTCCGGACAGACGGATGTTGTAAGCGGCGACGGCGTGGATATTGCCCACTCCAACGTGCACCAGGTGCGCGCAGGCGGGGCTGTTACCCGCGGCGACCTTCTGACCAGTGAGGCGGAGGGTAAAGCCGTTGCCGCCGCCCCGGCAGCCGGTGATAACGCCTCGGTTATCGGCCGGGCGCTTGCCTCCGGCGTGGACGGTGATATCATTCCCGTGCTTGTCTCACCCGGACAAATCCAGGGCTAACCCCAACTGAAAATCTCATAAAACAACAAACTGATGCCTAAGACACAAATTCCTTTTCCCGTTAATGAGACCCTGACCGGCGTTGTGATCGCTTTTCAGAATACCTCTCTGATTGCGCCGAATGTGCTGCCGTTTATGCCGGTAGCATCCAAGAAGTACAACTATATCGAGTACCCGAAAGGGCAGCTCTTCAGCATCCCCGAGACGCGGATCGGCCGCAAATCCGAGCCGAACCAGCCTGATTTCGAGGGGACCAAACTCACCGATACGGTCGACGACCGCGGGCTGATGGATTTCATTCCGCAGGCCGATATCGACGAGGCCCTGGAGACCGTTGACCCGCGAAGCCTGATCGCCGAGTGGCTCACCAACCTGATTGACCTCGACCATGAGGACAAAACCGCCAAGCTGGTGTTCAACACGGCCAGCTACCCGGCCGGCAACCAGGAGGAGCTTACCGGCACCGACCGGTTCGATGATGCGGCCAACTCCAAACCGCTGCAGGTGATCAGTGACGCCCTCGAGGTGCCGCTCATCCGCCCGAACCGGATGGTGATTGGAAGTAACGCGTGGACCAACCTGCGCCGCCACCCGAAAATTGTAGAGGCCGTCGTTGGCACCGGAGCGCAATCCGGAATGGCTTCACGGCAGGCCGTGGCCGATCTTTTTGAGCTCGACGAGGTAATCGTCGGCCAAAGCAGGATCAACCTGGCGAAGAAAGGCCAGGATGTAAACCTGCAGCGCGTATGGGGCAACAACATCTCACTGATTCATATTGACCCGACCGCCGGCCCGCAGCGTGGCATTACCTTTGGCGGAAGCCCGCGGTTTCAGCAGCGTTTTGCCGGTAACTGGGAAGACCTCAAGCCGGGAACCACCGGCGGAGAGTGGGTGAAAGTAGCCGACCATATGCACGAGAAAGTATTTGCGCCGGACCTTGGCTACTTCATCGAAAACGTAATCAGCTAATTTTAACAAAACGAGACAATCATGGCTACAAACAAAATAACGGCTCAAAAGTCGCTCCGGATTAACACTACTATTTACCGCCCCGGGGAGGTGGTGAAAGCCTCCGACCTGGCAAAATTGCCCGAAGCAGAGCGACAGGCGCTTTTTGCCGACGGTAAGCTAAGCGGGGGCGGAGAGGCCGGTGAGACTGAGCCCGCCGGGCCGGAGCTGAGCCGGGACTACCTGGCCTCGCAGACTAAGGCGTACACCGAGCAGCTGCTCACCGACGCCGGTATTGACCCGGAACAGTGGTCCGGGCTAAATAAGGAGCCACTGATAGATTTTGCCTTGTCCGAACTCTCGGACGACTCCTGATAAGCACCCATCGCCACCCCGGGCAGGCCCCAACCCTGCCCGGGGATATTTTCAATCCTATACAAACGAGACATGAAACACCTTAACTTTCTGCTTTTTTTCACCCTAATCACATTTTCCACCATGGCTTATTCAACCAACACCGATCTTGCCCATGCCAGCGATGAGCTGCAGATTGTCCAGCTTGTGGATGATGAGCAGACCGGTTTTACCACCATTGCCGAAATTCAGGCAGCTGCCGGCGACCCGCAAGACCCGAATCAAGCCGAAGCCCAGGCCATGCTTGAGCGGATTGACCGCGCCGGCGCCGACGCTGACGAACTGATCGACACCTTTTTGCGAACCCAGTACGAGGTGCCAATTGACCCGGTCCCCGGTATGATCCGAAGCCTTAGCGTAGACCTGAGAATTCACAATCTCTACCAGAGGCGAATGCGCGATAACATGCCTGATAATATCCTGGCGCTGGAGAAGCGGGCCCTCGCAAAACTGGAAAAGATTCAGAAGGGCGTGATCAAAATTACCGAGGCCCCCGATGTGGCCTCCGTGCAGATTGCCACCAATAAGAAGGCTTCTGACAAGCTTTTTACTGACGATCTGCTTGACCGGTTTTAACAAAATACCCACAAAGATAGGCCCGTGAGGCCGGCGGCGAAGAATCATGTGCAGCCAGGCGGTTCAGGCCGAGAAAAAGAAAGTCCCGGGCAGAGGTCATGAGCCTGCCCGGGCAGACTTTAACCGATAAAAATGAGCCGATACACCTACTTTACGGACCGCGATTTTGCCAGGGCAAACCCGGCCTGTTCCATTGAGGATATGGACCCGGGGTTTCTTGGCCGGCTCGACCGCGCCCGCGCTATTTCCGGCGTGCCGTATGTCATTACCAGCGCGTATCGGACAATCGCGCACGAAAAAGCCAAAGGCCGTGACGGCACCAGCACCCACACAAAAGGTCTGGCCGTGGATATCCGGGCGGGGCACTCTCATGAGCGCTACCGGATCGTGAAAGGGCTGCTTGAAGAGGGCTTTTCGCGGATTGGTGTTGGCGAGGATTTCATCCACGTGGACACCGACCCGGACAAACCGCACCAGCTCATTTGGCACTACTACGAACCCAAAAAATGATACCGATTATGTTTCTGAAAAAGATTTTTACCTCGAAGCCGATGAAGACCGTCGGCGGCGTGCTTGGCGGCGTGCTTGGAATCGGCGGCGGACTGGGCGCAGGCCTGGATGTAGAGTTTGCGGTCCTGGTCGGAGCTACGGCGGCCGTCGCCTGCTTTGCGGGCATCGACAAGGCCGAAAAGTTTTACCATATTTTTAAAGAGCGCCGCGGCGATAAGTAAGTGAGCCCCGGCATTGACATACTGACCACAGGCCCCCAGGCCATCCTTAACAAGCTTCGCGTGGATCACGGGGCGGAGTTTCAGATTGAT
>CAZBPR010000250.1:0-3261 GCA_964493825.1 uncultured Dactylococcopsis sp. | reverse complement strand
TTTTTGGATTACCCCTGCATTTGCAGTGGCAGCAGAGCAACCTCCTTTAAACGAACAACCTCAAACCATCAGCCATGACAATAACCACAATAGCGTTGGCAACTTGGAAAATGATGTCTTGTATTACATTGTGGTTGATCGGTTCTTGGATGCCGACTCAAGAAATAATATTCCTGAGTTTGCCTTTAATCAGGAAACATCCGAACCGGAAAAACGAGTTTATAACGAAATGAATAAACTCTTGCTTCGGCATACCTATGATCCTAGCCATCGTCATATGGGAATGTATTGGGGCGGTGACTTAGAAGGGGTCGTTGACAGATTAGATTATTTGGAAGATCTAGGCGTGACCAAAATTGTCTTGTCTCCCATTCAAGATAACTCTAATGGTTTGTTTTATCACCCGGATATTCACTCCTATCTTTATCGTGATAAGACGGAAACCGTAGAAGATGATTTCTATAATCATGTTTCCACCCCTTATCACGGCTATTGGACCAAGGATTGGTTTGAAATTGACGAGCATTTTCGCTCACCTGATGATGAGGGGGAGAATCGCTACGAGATTTTTCGTCAGTTGCTGAATGAAGCGGGGAAACGAGGGATCGGCGTTATTTTAGATCTCACAATGAATCAAACCGCCCCGGGGCACATTTCCACAGAACCTCCCAATTTAGGGGCAGGTGGCTTCTTATTTGGAGAATCTTGGTTTGCCGATAATGGTGATATTTATCGTCATGGAAAACGGGTGGCAACCCATTGGGATCCCAAAACCGGGGAACGGGATCCGCAAGGATGGTTCCATGAACCAAAGATCATTTGGGATTTTGATACCGCGTCTAAAAAGTTGATTGAAGAAGGACAAATTAGTGGAGGAATGCCTGATCTGAATCAGGATGCCCCGCCAGTGAGACAATATTTATTTGATGCGGCAAAGTTTTGGTTAACCTTTAATCAAGATCAATACCCAATTGCGGGCTTTCGTTTGGATGCAGTCAAACATATTAATGAGGGGTTCTGGCAAGACTTTGAAGAGTTTGTTCTCTCGATCAACCCGCAAGCAGTATTACTCGGGGAGTATTTTGGGGGCGGATACCGTGCGGAAGCGAGTATTGATTTTCTCCGAGAGACCGATGAGATTACCCAATATGACTTTAATTTGAGTGAAGCAGCGCGACGTTTCTTTTCGCGCGATCGCAGCTGGGATGGACGGACCTATATCATACGAGAAACGACCTTAGGGCGCAAAGGCAAATACTACAACTATAATGCGCTCACTCGTTTCCTCCACTGGGTCATGAATCCAGCGCAAACGTTAGAAATTCCCACGGCTTCCTTAGATGATATTCCCAACGATGAAGCTAAAGGTTGGGTAACCTTTGTGGAAAACCACGACAAACCTCGTTTAAAGACCTATTATCAAGATGTATCCGATGAAGCCTATAAAAGTCTGATTGAGTTTCAGTTTACAGCACGAGGTGTTCCTCTGGTCATGTATGGCACTGAAACGGCTCTTGCTATTCCTTATCATCCGGATCATGACGGGTTATTTGGCGCTGGCGGCGATCCATTTAATCGTCCCATGATGATTTGGCCAGGACATAAAGGGTGGAAAGCCGATATCCATGACACGACAAGAAGGATGGCGCATTTGCGTCAGAATTATCCGATTCTACGGTATGGTGAAACCCGCTATCTCTTTCCCAAAGGGGCTAGTAAGAAAGAAGACATCTTTATGCTGCGAGAAGCGGCAGATGATGACCTTCAGGATAATAGTGCCCGTATTCTCTATGCTTATTCCACTGCAGGAGGAGAATTTCTCGTTTCTTTGGCTGAGGAAGGCATACAGCGGGGTCGTATTGTCGATACCGATCAAGAGTTAGAGTTGCCCAATGGGATGTTACCGATTCAACTCCAACCGGAAGAAGCGAAGGTGTTTGTTTTAGAATAAGGCGTTAGTCGTGGTGTGAGGTCATCTCCCTCTTCAAACTAGAATTGAGGGAGAAGGCGAGGGGTGTGATTTTAAGATAGACTGAAAGACCAAGCTCAAATCATTCGTTATGGAGTTATGACAGTCGTTAAAACAGCCACTGCTCATTTAGTCGAAGTGTTTTCGGCTATTCAAGGAGAAGGATTAAACGTCGGAACCCGACAAATTTTTATTCGGTTTGGCGGTTGTGACTTACGGTGTCAGTTTTGCGATAGTGCTCATACCTGGGATATAGACGCACAATGTCGCATTGAAAAAACTCCCGGTCAGCGAGATTTTGAAGTTTATCAAAACCCGGTAGAAGCCGAACAACTCCTCAGTTGGATTCATCAACAAGAGCAAGCTCATCTTCACGATAGTATTAGCTTAACGGGGGGAGAGCCGCTCTTACACGCCAAATTTTTACAGCAGTTTTTGCCCAAATTAAAATCTTTAATTCCATTACCGATTTACTTAGAAACCGGGGGACATCGACCGCAACAGTTATCCCTCATTCTTGATGATCTTGACTGTATCGGGATGGACATGAAGTTACCCAGTGTGAGCGGCGAAAAACGATGGGATGCCCATCGAGAATTTTTGCGACGTTGTTTTCCGGAAAAGGAAATTTTTATCAAGTTAATTGTTTCGGATCAAACGAGTTGGGAAGATTTAGACCAAGCGAGAACGATCATTACTGAAATTAGCCCTCAGATTCCTGTCATTTTGCAACCAGCAACGCCCATTGCCGGAGAAGCCATTCTGCCGCCAACGCCAGAACAAGTGCTCGCTTGGCAGGGGTTCTTGAAAGAGGCTTTATCCATGGTGCGAGTGATTCCCCAAACTCATAAAATGATCGGTCAACTTTAACGATGCCAACCTCCTCGTTAAAGATCAAAAAATCGAGATTCTCTCAGCGAAAATCTCGATTCATGGCTAGAAATTCCTAAGAACTTAGCGTTGTAAGTTTTTACGTTTGGCTTGACTTCTAGAAGCTCTCGGTGCCCGTTGACGGGATTCTGGTTCCGGTTCTGGGGCTTCTCCTTTCCCTTTCTGATCCGTTTGCATTTTGGCTTTTGCTTTCGATGCGCTCCGGCGAAGGGCTTGCAGGCGAGTTTCGTAAGTTTTACGATTACGGCGATTGGGGGTTTGCTCGATTAAGGTTTTCAGAGCACTGCCTAGGCTTTTATAGGCATTGGGAACACTATACCCAAAACGAGTCGCCAGCGCGATCGCTTTTTCATCCGCATCAATTAGGGCTTGCGTTATTTTTTCGCCATTATTTTTTTGCC
>CAZBPR010000249.1:0-3273 GCA_964493825.1 uncultured Dactylococcopsis sp. | reverse complement strand
AAGAATCTAGTGAACCAATTGAAGTTAAAGCAAATCTAAGTCTTTGGGACAAACTTAAAAAATATGCAGGTGGAGGAGTTAAGTCAGTAGTTCAAGCTGTTCAAGGAATGTTACCTCGTAAGTATCAGTTAGCGAGTGATATGTTGGAAGAAATTATAGATTTTATTGATGATATAGAAAGACCAGTTTATGAAAAAGAAGCACTAGCTAAAAAAAGGGCTGAAGAATTAAAAATTAAGAAGATAGAATCAATTAAGGCTGTAGAAAGTGAAGAAACAGCATTAAGGCACGTTGTGACCTGCTTCTTATCAATTGTTAATCGACTGGAAATTGAATATCCTAGCTCAAATTTAAAGCTATAACAGGAACTTTTTTTAACTATGATCCAAGAATTAGAAAGTTGGCTCTTTCTTGTCAGTGCTAACCGATATCTTGACTATCGGACTATTGTTGCACCTGACTTTATATGTGATCGACGGGCAACCAGTTTACTAGCGAGGAATGCAGGCGGAGACTTGGTTGAACATAAAGTAGTCTATGTCTCTAATGATAAAGTTGGTGAATTGACGTTAGTTTTTCGAGTAATGGACGCTATTGCTGAAGATTTGAATGTTAAAGGGCAGGGAGTGCTTAAAGATGCTTTTGGAAGAGAGATCTATTTGGTAGAAGGGCTGGTTTTTAAAGGTCGAATTACTGAAATTGATTTGACTCAAGAGCAGTTTCGAGAAATTCATGACCAAGTTAAATTTTACTATCAAGAGTTCTGGGAATGGATAACACCACAACCAGCATTTGCTTCAAGTGGTAAAAATGTAGATATACACTTTAGTACGAATATTCAAAAAAATCTGCAAAATCAAGAAAAATATATTGAAGTTCAGGATATTACAAGCAAAAAAATATGGACTGACAAGAGCGAGCTAAAATTAGAGGATGAAATCCTCTCTCTTGTCGTCTTGCCTAATAGTAAGAGAGTGGTTATTAGATTAAATGATGGAAAACAAACGGTATCCCTTTTTTCTTTATCAGGAAATAAGGATTTAAACTATTTATGTAATATTGGTAATCATCAGGGGTTCTTTATTTCTCAAGCAGATAATTTTCCCATAGTTAATATAGTGTTTAAACCTTTTAGTAAAAAAATTATTCACTCTACTCCGATCGCAGTTAACAAAAAAGGTAACTATATCGCTACTGGTGTAATTAAAGGAGAACTTATGCCACCAAGCGACTCTAATTTTATTAAAATATATGCAGTTAACGATTCACAGGGGAACGATTCAGTTGAATCCATCTCAGAGATGCCTGGTTTTGAGGTTGAAGGGGGAGACGACACCCGAATTAATACCTTGACATTTGCCTACAAATCAGATAAAGAAGAGTTAATAGTTTGTGGATGTAAAGACGGTAAAGTCTGTTTTTATAACTTACAAAAACAAAAATTTTCTTCTCAAATGGAACACTGCGCTCCAATAAGAGCAGTTACAGCTAACAAAGAAAATAAGAAGGCAGCCAGTGGTGATAAAAAAGGAACAATTATTGTTTGGGACTTAAAGGGTAGTAACGAAAAGCAGTTTTTTATTGAAAGCGCTCATAAAATACAAAATGGTGGAGTTCAAATTAATTCATTAGCATTTAATCCAAATGGTGAGATACTGGCTAGTGCTGGCGATGATCATGAGATTAAGCTTTGGGAGGTTTTAACTGGAAAAGAAATCAAGTCTTTCGAGTATCATTCAGTGTCAGTTAACGCAATTGCTTTCAGTCCAGATGGTAAGTTTCTTGCTAGTGGAGATGATGAAGGTTATATAAAAATATTCAATATTGAAGAAGAAAAACAAACTAGCTTTATAAAAAAACATAAAAAACCTGTGACATCTCTTGCTTTTAGTCTAGATGGAACAATTTTATTGAGCGGAAGCAAAGACAAAACTGTCATCGTGTGGGAATTAGTGAAGTCCCAATAACAGCCTCTTGACTCAGGCTAAACTTTTCTGAAAATTGCTATTCTCGCAAGCGCGATCTCATCTCCCCTTCATTTTCATACTGCCTCAAAGGATAGAAACTTGCCTCACCTTTGGCGCGATTGGAATTTATTGATGGTGCGTGATCAATTCTGGAAATGAGAACAGCGCGATTGGACTGGAGTCCATGCTTCGCAAACGCGCTACAATAGGTCTTATTCCAATAGTCAATACATCAGCCTCAGCCATGTCCTTGATGGAACGATTAGAAGAAAAACGAGACGACATCCTGAAAATTGCTTCTCAACATGGCGCATTTAACATCAGGGTGTTTGGTTCAGTCGTCCGTAAAGAAGAGACAGAAACTAGTGACATTGACTTTTTAATTGACTATGATTCCACAAAAATAAGTCCTTGGTTTCCCGGTGGATTACTCATGGATTTACAGGATTTATTAGGGTGTAAAGTGGATATTATTACTGAACAAGGGTTGAGTCCTCTAATTCGAGAACGGGTTTTAAATGAAGCGAAACCTTTATGAATTCAGAACGCGATTCTATTTATCTTACCCATATTTTAGAGTGTATTGAACGCATCCAAGACTACACTGGAAATAACAAGGAAACGTTCATGAATAGTTCTCTAGTACAAGATGCTGTATTACGCCGATTACAAACAATGGCGGAATCAACACAAAAGCTATCCAATGAGTTAAAAGCGGAAGCCTCAGAAGTGGACTGGCGCGCCTTATCAGGGTTTAGAAATATCTTAGTTCATGATTATTTAAGTGGGATTGATTTAGAACAAGTTTGGAGTGCAGTTACTCTTTATTTACCCAGTTTAGAGTTAGCAATAAAACGGCTTGCAGCAAGTTTGTCTCAAGATAATAATTAAGTAAAGTAAGGTCTTTAGAGGGATTGTTTCTAAGGGAAAGCCTTGCGCGATTGGAATTTATTTATGGTGCGCGATTAGACTCTGTCTTTACTGCGCGATCGCGTTCGGAAAGAAATGAGAACAGTGCGATTGGACTCTGTTTTTGCTAGCGCGATCGCGCTCATAACAAAACCTTACTCTCAACGACTCAGTTTTAGCCTGACTAAATAAGATCAGTTTCTCTCATCAAGCTCGGAAATCCTAGGCAATCTGAAGTGTCGAAGGTTCGGGGAGGGGTTGCCCTTCATTTTTCCATGCCTCTAAATACATCTCAATGACTTCTTCCCCATTACGAGTGGCTTCTTGACGAGTTTTTCCATGGGTACAAGGCATCATAACGCGATCGCTGAACTCAGGAATTGTCACTAGAAATAAC
>CAZBPR010000248.1:0-3326 GCA_964493825.1 uncultured Dactylococcopsis sp. | reverse complement strand
AAAAAAGTTAATTGGGTTAGTTATGACTTAACCAAAGTAAAAGTGTTGAGGGAGACGGATCTGAAACAATGTGACAGTGAAGTCTTCCCTATTTTCACCCAGACTGGTGTTCGGTTAGGTAGGCGCGAATCGACTAACGTCATCAGCTAAGCAGGTTTTTTTATGGATGTATCTCCGAAACGTGAAAGCAGCCCCCATACGGTGGCAAATGAAATTAAGGATTTGATTGAGAGCCTTCCCGATACAGAAAAAGGAAGTTGGATTAAACAAGCGGTAGAAATTTTAATCCGCCTGGTGGGTGAAGACATTGCAACAACCGATTGGAAAATTATTTCCCGCACGCTGCAAGATTTAGAAGCGGGATTTATGACGTTTCAACCCTATCGCCATACCCGTAAAGTCACAGTTTTTGGTTCGGCGCGCATTGCCTCTGATACAGAAGAATATGCTCTAGCAAAAGAATTTTCAAAATGTCTGGCGCAACAGGGCTTTATGGTTATGACCGGTGCCGGGGGTGGCATTATGGCTGCTGGGAATGAAGGGGCAGGACGAGAAAACTCCTTCGGCTTAAATATTCAACTCCCCTTTGAACAGGGGGCAAATGAACATATCTATAATGATGAAAAACTGATTGGGTTTAAGTATTTCTTTACGAGAAAACTCTTTTTCTTACGAGAAAGTGACGCGATCGCGCTATTTCCTGGGGGATATGGCACCCAAGATGAAGCGTTTGAATGTTTAACCCTGTGTCAAACGGGAAGACAACCGCCCATTCCGCTGGTTTTGATTGATAAACCCGGTGGCGACTATTGGAAAGCGTGGGATCGTTATATCCGACATCATTTGATTCACGATGGCTTAGTCAGTCCTGATGATAACTGTATCTATACCATTACTGATGATCTCGATGTCGCCTGTGAAGCGATTAATCATTTCTACCGCGTCTATCATTCGAGCAGTTATGTTGGCGACTTATTGGTGATGCGCTTAAATGGAGAACCTTCTGATGAGCAAGTGGCGTTACTCAATGAAGAATTTAGTGACATCTTAGTCGGTGGAAAATTTGAGAAAAGCCCTCCGCTGAGGGAAGAAAACGGTGACGGGACTAATAATCTTCTGCCTCGTCTGGTATTTCACTTTAACCAACGGGACTTAGGGCGACTGTATAAGCTGATTCGGCGGATTAATGAGTTTCCCATTGCTGTTCCCTCCCGCGTGGAAACTCATCCGGAACAAAAATAATTTCAAGTTGAGACTTGACAAAGCGCGATCGGCTGTGACATTATTAAAAAGTGCTTGAGTTCCACGCGGGTGTAGCTCAGCGGTAGAGCGTCACCTTGCCAAGGTGAATGCCGTGGGTTCGAATCCCATCACCCGCTTTTTCAAACTATCTGTATATTAGGCATTCTAGCTTTCAGTAATCTCATACTCTAAAATTTTAGACTAAATTTGGACTATTTGAGGGCAATCGGAAGTCTCCAGAAAGCTGGGGTTTAAAGGCGATGGTGGTGCGCCAAGATGATGTTGAGGTGGTGGTAATTGAAGCCCTCTGTAATCGAGCGAAAGAGGTGTCTCAAGCACTGGAAACGCCACAGGAAGAAACCGTAGCAGTTAAGGAACTCAAGCAACAGTTAAAGCAACTCCAGCAAATCCCTAATCCCAACTCTGCCATTACTAGCGCGATCACGCTTTTGAGTTCTGGGAGCAAACTTTTTTAGACAATCCTTTACAAGAAATTACTCGGGCTTGATGGGGCGCGCGATCGCGCAGTAAATAAGATCACTTCGAGAGAGCCGTTGCCAGTGTAAGTGAAGCAGGCTTGAGAAGTGGTAATAGACAGGAGGTAAAATCTAAAGAACACCCCTTACGGCAATGAAGGGAGTCGAAGGGCTAGAAACTCTTGATCAGCGCGATTGTTAGCGATCAACAACCCTGATCCTATGGTTTAGATGCGGGGCAATTCGCTGTAACTGATGATTTCGATGATCCATTACCCGCAGAAATTCTCGACGCCTTTGAAGGGAAATGAGAATTTTGCTAGGTAGAGATCCAGTAAACTGAACCTAGCGAAAGATTAAATCCCCTATGACTCAACTCAATGTAGAAGGCATTCTTCAATCAACTCCTGATAAAGAATTTACTTTAACTTTTGCCCGTCACGAAACATTTCATCCTCGTTTTAGCTGGTTGAAAAAAGGGTTTGATGCTGCCCGTCAAAATTCAAACATTTTTCTACAAGACGATGCACCTGTGCGCCTTGGCGTTGGAAAAAACATGGTGCGTTCCATCCGATATTGGTGTCGGGCGTTTAAAGTTTTACGAGATGATCAACCGACTGAATTCGGTGAAAAGCTACTGCGCGATGGCGCATGGGATCCCTTTTTAGAAGATCCGGCTTCGTTATGGTTACTGCATTGGAATTTGCTGAAACCCACTTGTGAAGCAGCAGCTTGGTACTATGTTTTTAATTTGTCTCGGCAAGTGGAATTTACGGCAGATGATTTAATTAGGGAGATTCAAGAGTATACCCATCAATTAGGAAAACGCATTGCCGATTCTTCGATCAAAAAAGATGTGACTTGTCTGCTGCGAATGTACGTGGAACAAGGGGATCTGAAAAAGCTGAGTGAAGATTCCATTGATTCTCCGTTTACCACTCTGAACCTGATCCAAAGTACCGGAGATGCTAAACATTATCTCTTTAAGGTAGGACAAAAATTGACATTACCTCCAGAAGTGATTGTGGCGAGTTGTTTAGAATTTGCAGCGAGTCGGGGAACGCAGAAAACGATCTCCATTGCCACCCTTGCTTATGAAATGGGAAGCCCTGGGTTAGTGTTTAAGTTAGGGGAAAGTGCAATTTACGACGCGATCGAAGCAATGACAACTACTTTTGATTCTTTAATGCTTTCGGATACAGCAGGATTAATACAGTTTTCTTTCAGAGATCACCCATTAACGCTAGCACACGATATCCTAGACAAGTATTTCCAAGCTCGTAACGGGAATGTGTCATGACCGAAAAACCCCTCTCACAATACATTAGTCTTCGCCGTCGCTACTCTCGTTCAGTGAATTTAGAACGGGATTTAGAGGTGCCATCTAGCTTAGAGGGTTATGTTCTCACCGATCGCGCCATTGATAGCTTGCGACGGATTGTGGGCAGATTCTCTCACAGTGAGGGGAATCGGGCTTGGACATTAACCAGTGTCTATGGTACAGGAAAATCAGCCTTTGCCCATTATTTATCCGCTTTAGTTGCCCCTGCAAATGATCCGATGCGAGAGAAAGCAAGCGCGATCGCGCAAGAAGGATTGGGAACAGAA
>CAZBPR010000247.1:0-3337 GCA_964493825.1 uncultured Dactylococcopsis sp. | reverse complement strand
TAGGAAAGCAGCTGATCGGGGGTCAGAGGTAAACTGCGTAATCGCTTGCCTGTGGCATGATAAATGGCATTGGCGACTGCGGCAGCAACACCGGTAATCCCAATTTCCCCCACACCTCGCACGCCCAAGGGATTGAAATTATAATCCGGTTCTCCCACAAACGTCACATCAATGCGGGGAATATCAGCGTGGCTGGGATAGTGATAGGTTGCCAAATCATAAACTACGGGATCACCCGTTTGGGGGTCAAAATGACACGCCTCCATCAAGGCTTCGCCAATTCCCATAATGACCCCGCCTCGAATTTGACTAGCCGCAGCTTTGGCATTCAGCACTTGCCCAATATTCATCACCGAAACCCAGCGTGTAATCTGGACTCGTCCGATTTCTTCATCCACGCTTACCTCGCAAAAATGCGCGCCCCAAGAGTGAAACGCCCATTGCTGGCCTTCTTTACCAGGGGCAGTAGAAGCAGTGGCTTCAAAATGGCTTTGCCCAGACTGTTGTAGGGCACTACAGGCTTCAGCAACGCTCTGACAGTTTGCCACTTGTAGCACATCTTGACTTGCCTTAAACACTGTCGGCGCGAGAGAAGCCGTCATCATGGATCCGCCTGCCATCCCGC
Source organism: uncultured Dactylococcopsis sp. (assembly GCA_964493825.1). GTDB lineage: Bacteria > Cyanobacteriota > Cyanobacteriia > Cyanobacteriales > Rubidibacteraceae > Halothece. The sequence goes on along the minus strand of CAZBPR010000247.1, from coordinate 2,712 downwards.
CATCCGGGAAATTGGAATCGCCCAGTTCCACCGTGACTTGTTCAACGGCAACCCCTAAGGCTTCGGCAGCCGTGATTGCAACCATCGTGTAAGCCCCTGTGCCGATATCATTGGCAGCTGTGAGGACATGAACTCTGCCATCCGGGAATAATTGCACCGTCACTGATGTCCCCATCCCTCGCAAAGCAGGAAAAGCCGACGCCGCCATGCCCCATCCCACCAATTTGCCATCACGACTTTGACCAACGGTCTCAGCAGGCGCCTCCCTAAACGGGAGGCGTAATCTGTGACTCCGAGGCTGCGGAGAACGGTCTTTCCAGCCGAAGCGTTCAGCCCCCACTTGCAGACACTCTCTAAAGTGTTTTGCCGAGAAGGGTAAGCCGCTACGTTGGTGGGCAGTGGTTTCATTTTGCAGTCGCAGTTCGACTGGATCAATCTCTAACGCATAAGCGAGTTCATCCATCGCGGATTCGATTGCCCACATCCCTGGTGCTTCGCCGGGTGCGCGCATAAATGTAGGAACCCCAACGTTTAAGATCCCCACTTCTTGATTAAGCTGAAGGTTGGGGGCTTGATACATCACTGGGGTAACACTGGTACACGGTTCGGGAAACATTTCCACCGGAGAAGTACATGATCGCGCATTGTGAGAAATGCCCAGTAGTTTCCCTGCTGTTGTTGCTGCCAGGTGAAGCGTTTGCTCGGTTTCTGAACGATGTCCGGTATTAGCGGTCATTTGCCGACGAGTCACCACTAACTTTAGGGGACGCTGGAGGGTACGGGCAGCAGCAGCACAGAGAATGCCATGAGACCAAGGAAATGCCTTTGAGCCAAACGCGCCACCAATGTAAGGAGTAACAATTCTGACATTTTCTGAGGGAAGGTTAAACAATTGGGCATAGGTGCGTTGCGTTCCCATGACAAATTGAGAGGGTTCGTAAACCGTGAGGGAGTCGGAGTTTTGCCAATGGGCGATAATGGCATGAGGCTCCATCGGCGCGTGAAGTTCCGTGGAAGTAGTATAGGTGGCTTCAATCCTGGCGGCAGCACCAGCAATTCCCGCTTCAAAATTGCCAGTCGCAAATTCCCCCTTAGTAAAGGTCATGGCTTCCCCAAACATGGACATAGCTGTTTCATAAGTGGCGTCTTGCCCATCGATGACAGGGGATTCAACATCATAGTCCACTTCGATTAACTGCGCTGCTTCTCGCGCTTGTTCCAAGGTATCAGCAACGACTAAGCCAATAATTTGTCCTGCATAATGAATTTGGTTATCGGCGAGGGGGAGACGGCTTTCATAGATTTTCGAGTTGAGGAAGTTATTATCCGGCGGATGGATTTCTGGTACGTTTTTGTGGGTAAAGACGGCAATGACACCAGGGCTTTGTTCCGCTCTTGAGGTATTGATCGCTCGGATCTGACCTTTAGCAATGGTTGAGGTAACTAAATAACCATGAATGATTCCGGGAATAGAATGTTCAGCACTATAGGTCGCCGTTCCCAAAACTTTTGCTAAACCGTCTTTGCGGCTAACAGATGTGCCAACCACTTTATTCATGCAATGCCTCCTCCCTCGGCCGAAATTGTGAGTGCGCGTTTGATCGCTCTTTTGCTCATTTTGACTTTAAATTGATTGTGAGCGAGAGGTTGAGCATCCTCTAGGGCAAGTTCTGCTGCTTGCTCAAAGTTGGTTGCTGTGGCGGGTTTTCCTTGTAAAAAGGCTTCGGTCTCTAATAAACGCCACGGTTTATGGGCAACACCGCCTAACGCCAAATGCACTTCCTGAATTATGTCGTTTTCTACAGCTACCATTGCCGCAACGGAAACAAGCGCAAAGGAATAAGACGCGCGATCGCGCAATTTTAAATAAACCCCCGTTTTTGCCGCTGGATTTGGCGATAACCTCACCGCAGTAATTAAATCCCCAGTTTCCAAGTTGGTATCTTGCTGCGGGGTATCCTCTGGTAAACGATGAAACTCACTAAATGGAATTTCTCGCTTGCCATTTGTCCCTTCCACTTCAACCACTGCATCAAGGGCAGCCAGCGCCACACACATATCAGAGGGATGAACCGCAACACAATGCTCACTCGCTCCAAAAATGGCGTGCATTCGATTAATTCCCTCCCGTGCGGAACACCCACTCTCAGGTTGCCGTTTATTACAAGCAAAAGCCGTGTCATAGTAATAAGGACAGCGCGTCCGTTGCAGTAAGTTTCCTCCCACTGTTGCTATATTCCGAATTTGTTGGGAAGCACCGGCTAAAATGGCACGGGAGAGCAACGGATAATCTTGTCGGATTTGAGGATGATTGGCAAGGGCGGTATTCGTAACCATTGAACCGATTTTAACGCCCCCATCCGATAGAACATTAATTTCTTTGAGATCGAGCCGAGAGACATCAATTAGTGTGGCAGTATCATCAAGGAAGGCTTTTAAGCGATCCACTAAGTTCGTTCCGCCTGCAATAAAGCAGGTATCTTGATTAGCGTGTTCCACTGCTTCTTGTGTGGAAGTTGCCCGGAGATAAGAAAAATTCTTCATTCTGGAGTTTGCTCCACAAAAATAGCGGCAGCGGGAGAGGGCGGAGTCTGCCCGGCAGCTTGTTGCACCGCAGCAACAATGCCATTGTAGGCACTACAGCGACACAGGTTGCCACTGAGTCGTTCTTTAATTTCTGCTTCTGATAAAGCTTCCAATGGCGGGGGAGAA
>CAZBPR010000246.1:0-3357 GCA_964493825.1 uncultured Dactylococcopsis sp. | reverse complement strand
AAGTATCAGAAGAAGACCAGCTTTTCTTACTGGTTTCTCCCTCAGCAGTAGAAGTGCAAAAAGTCGAGAAGCTTTGTAATCTCGCTGGTGATCGTCCGGTTATTCTCTTGATTCCTCAGCTAGAAGATGTTGCTACGGTTGGTATTGGTTACGCCGCCCGTCAACTACGAGAACGATTTTTAAGTACCCTCGAAAGCTGCTATTATTTGCAACCCCTAGATGAGGCTGCCATCCTAAAATCTTATCCTTCCGGTTGGCAAATCTGGATTGAAAAAGAAGAGAATAATTATGAATTCTTTTGCGAAGAACCAGAAAAACCAGTTGGTGATACGTTAGATCGCTTACTGCGAAAAGCAGCCGGAGAAGATGTTTCTGCAGAAGAGGCTCCCGCATTTACGAGTAAATCGGCGAGAAAACAAGGAATTTTTGATAGTTTGCAGCGCTTTTTAAAAGCCCTCAGCCAGTGATCACAATTAATAATGATTAATTAATAATTATTAATGACAAGACAAAGTGAGGGGGAGACACGGGAGACACGGAGAGAGAGTGAACCAATGACCAATGACCAATGACTAATGACTAATGACTAATAACCAATGACTAATAACCAATGACTATGAATCTTGCATTTGATATTGCCAACCTGTTTGTTTTACCCTTTTGGGCATTAATGATCTTCCTTCCGAATTGGGGCGTTACGAAAAAAGTAATGTCTTCTTTTCTACCCTTTATTATTTTAGTCGGCTTTTATATTTTCTTTTTTGCTAATACCCTCAATACCGAATCAGCAGCAGCGTTATCCAATCCTGATTTACCGACCATCACCCAATTCTTTGGTGAGGAAAGTGCTGCTGCAACCGGATGGGCACACTTTTTAGTGATGGATTTATTTGTGGGGCGCTGGGTGTATTGGCAAGGACAAGAAAAAGGAATTTTTACCGTTCATTCCATTATTTTATGTCTATTTGCCGGTCCGATTGGACTCCTGTCCCATATTATTACCGCTTGGATTACCGAACAATTCTTCAAAAAATCAGAAACCACAGAAGCAACTTCTAGTTAAGAGATAGACCGATGAATGATACTCTCCGACGCTTTAAGTCGCAGCCTTGGAAACCCCTGTTTCTTGTTTCGTTAATTACAGTTGCTATTGCCAGCGCGATCGACTATTTACTGATTTTCCTGATTTCTAATGTTCCGGGAATACAACAAAGTGTCTCCCTCCTTCTATCGCCCCCTCTTGGTATTTTACTGCCTTTAGCTGCCGCTGCTGGTGTCGGGGTATTGGGGGTTGCCGTTTGTGATCGCTTCCAATCTCAGATCTTCCTCAATGCAGGAAGTTTATGGGCATTAGTCCTATGTTTGGCGATTATTTTAGGGTTAAGCGGATTGTTGCCATTACCCAGCTTTTTAGTTCGTTTGTCTTATCCTGGGTTGCTGGGGATGATGGTAGGGGTTTTTTGGAAAGGACGCAATTATTGGCGTTAATGAATCGTGTTTTTCAAACAAGAAAAAAAGGAGATGGGGTAAACTCCCATCTCCTTTTTGTTTACATCAGCAATTGACTACTGATTCTGTTGCATTTGCGGAACATATTGCTCTTTTTCCGGGATATCCGTATATTCAGAAAGAATTTGACGGAACTCATCCCCATCAATGGTTTCTTTCTCAATGAGCAAGTCCACTAAACGGTCAATGGCAACGCGGTTGTCGCGAATAATTTGACGAGCGTTGTGATGACACTGTTCGATAATTTCTCGCACTTGAGAATCAATTCGAGAAGCAATTTCTTCAGAATACTCAGAGCGATTCATTAAACCGCCACCGAGGAAGACTTCGCTGTTTTGACTTTCTAAGGATAAAGGACCAAGATCCGACATACCAAAGCGAGTGACCATTTGACGGGCCATTGCTGTTAGCTGTTGTAAGTCGCCGCCAGCACCCGAGGTAACTTCCGCATCGCCAAAGACTTCTTCTTCAGCGGCACGACCGCCTAACGCACCAGTAATGCGAGCTTTCAGCTGCGATCGCGAGACCAGGCTTTGTTCTTCACTGGGAGTAAACCAGGTTAGCCCTTGCGCTTGTCCCCGAGGAATCAAGGTTACTTTTTGTACCGGATCGTGAGCGGGGATTAAGGTCCCGATAATGGCATGACCCACTTCGTGGTAAGCAATCAAGCGTTTGCTCTTGCTATCCACCAAGGGGGTGCCTTCCATACCAGCAACCACCCGATCCACGGCATCGTCAATTTCAGCAAGGGTAATGGCTGATTTGCGACGACGAGCGGTTAGAATCGCTGCCTCGTTGAGGAGGTTTGCTAAATCTGCACCGGTAAAGCCAGGAGTGCGTCGGGCAATGGATTCTAAAGAAACATCGGGGTCTAATTTCTTATTCCGAGCGTGAACATTGAGGATAGAAATCCGTCCTTTCACATCCGGTGCATCAACAGTAATCTGCCGGTCGAAGCGTCCGGGACGTAACAGCGCCGTATCGAGAACATCCGGGCGGTTTGTCGCAGCAATAATGATGATACCAGTATTGCCTTCAAACCCATCCATTTCGGTGAGTAACTGGTTCAAGGTTTGTTCCCGTTCATCGTTACCGCCACCGATACCAGCACCACGCTGACGACCAACGGCGTCAATTTCATCAATAAAGATCAGGCAAGGAGCATTTTCTTTTGCTTTCTTGAAGAGGTCACGAACCCGTGAGGCGCCGACCCCAACAAACATTTCCACAAATTCAGAACCCGAGATACTGAAGAAGGGAACGCCCGCTTCACCAGCAATTGCTTTGGCTAATAAAGTTTTTCCGGTTCCCGGTGGTCCGATGAGTAATGCTCCTTTCGGAATTTTTGCCCCCACTGCGGTAAAGCGTTCCGGCTGTTTGAGGAAGGTGACCACTTCCTGCAGCTCTTCTTTCGCTTCTTCTACACCAGCAACGTCATTAAAGAGAACGCCAGTTTTTGCTTCCATTTGGAAACGAGCGCGAGATTTTCCGAAGTTCATCGCTTGTCCGGGACCGCCACCAGCATTATTAGAGCGACGGAAGAGGAAAAATAGAGCCCCAATCAATAAAATGGGGAAGATTAAATTGCCTAAGAAGCCCCACAGTGCGCCATTATCTCCGCTCTCATGGGAGTCAATCGCCACGTCAGCTTCTCGCATTTTTGTAATCAGTTCTGGGGCATTTTCTGGGAGGTCAACGCGATAACGTTGGGTACTGCCACTAATTTGCGGATCGCTCGCTTCGACAATCGCAGTTCTGCCATTATCGTACAGATCAACGGCTTGTACGCGCTCCGATTCTAAATATTCTAAAAAGCGACCGTAGCTCAGTCGTGTATTTGCAGTGTTA
>CAZBPR010000245.1:0-3364 GCA_964493825.1 uncultured Dactylococcopsis sp. | reverse complement strand
GGCCGGTGACGTTTCGGCGTACATTCCCACGAATGTGATTTCGATTACTGACGGACAGATTTTCTTGTCTTCAGACTTATTCAACTCCGGTTTCCGTCCAGCCATTAATGTCGGGATTTCCGTTTCCCGTGTGGGCTCATCCGCACAAATCAAAGCGATGAAGCAGGTTGCCGGGAAACTGAAGCTGGAATTAGCACAGTTTGCTGAACTCGAAGCCTTTGCTCAGTTTGCCTCTGACTTAGACCAAGCCACTCAAAAACAACTTGCCCGGGGTCAACGGTTACGGGAAATGCTCAAACAGCCCCAAAACTCTCCTTTGTCGGTGAGCGAACAAATTGCAGTGGTTTATTCCGGCATTAATGGTTATCTCGATGATCTGCCAGTGGAAAAAGTAACTGACTTTGTGCAAGGGTTGCGGGAATATGTGACCAATAGCAAACCTGAGTTTGCGGAAGTGATTGGTTCTGAGAAGAAGCTGGTGGAAAAAGCAGAAAACCTGCTTAAAGAAGCAATTTCTGAGTACAAAGAAACCTTCAAAGCCTCCATGTAACTTTTCACGAGGAGGAGACAAGGGGATCCGGTAACAGGGTAATCAGGAAATTAAATAAAAGGTCCTCCTTTTTTCCCTCATTCCCCTTCACCCTCTCTCCCCCTCTACCGATTAAGAGGATTAAAAGAAAAAATTATGGCAAACTTAAAAGAAATTCGCGATCGCATTGATTCGGTGAAAAACACCCGTAAAATTACTGAAGCGATGCGCCTGGTTGCAGCCGCAAAAGTGCGACGGGCACAAGAGCAAGTCAGCTCCACTCGTCCCTTTGCTGACCGTCTAGCGCAAGTCCTATATAATCTGCAAACCCGCCTCCGTTTTGAAGATGTTGATCTACCACTACTTGACAACCGAGAAGTTAAGTCAGTGGGATTATTGGTTGTTTCGGGTGATCGGGGTTTATGTGGTGCTTATAATGCCAACGTTATTAAGCGAGCCCGTCAACGGGCACAGGAACTCGAAGCAGAAGGCATCGATTACAAATACATTTTAGTCGGAACTAAAGCCAGTCAGTTTTTCAAACGTCGTCAGGCTCCCATTGAGGAAAGCTACACCAACTTAAACCAAATTCCTACTGCAGAAGAAGCCTCTAGCATTGCAGATGAACTGCTTTCCTTGTTCCTATCAGAGACGGTTGATCGGGTTGAACTGATTTATACGAAATTTGTTTCTTTGATCAGTTCCCGTCCGGTGATTCAAACGTTGCTTCCCTTGGATCCCCAAGGACTGGAAGTCTCCGATGACGAAATTTTCCGTCTAACCACCAAAGGAGGAGACTTTGAGGTAGAACGGGAAAAAATTGAGAGCGAAACTCGAACTCAAACCTATCCTCGGGATATGTTGTTCGAGCAAGATCCGGTACAAATTCTAGATGCGCTGTTACCCCTCTATCTGAATAATCAGTTATTGCGAGCCTTGCAAGAATCAGCTGCCAGTGAGCTAGCATCACGGATGACGGCGATGAATAACGCTAGTGATAATGCAACGGAATTAATTAAAACTTTGACTTTGTCTTACAACAAGGCGCGTCAAGCTGCCATTACGCAAGAAATTTTAGAGGTGGTTGCCGGAGCTGAAGCACTCGGTTAATCTCATTTATTTTCAATCTAAATCTTCCTCTCTCCTTCGGGGAGAGGTTGTTTGACTTTAAAGCTTCAACCTGAAAATAATCTGCTTGCGATTAATTTCAAGTTTTTTCTTCTACTATGTAGTTATTGATTGACATTCGTATTATAGAATCAGTTTGGTTTTTGATTGTCTGAACTGGCACTCAGCAGCTTTCAACAGCTATCACGTCAATCATGAGAACCAAGCGATAAAGTCCTTGCTCAGCAAATCTCTCACCAAAAACTCTTATAGAAAGTCGCCGTAAAACCAACTCTCTTTAGAGGTTGGAGCGTCAACAAACCACTTTTTCTAAAGATATGCCCTCTGGGATTGATCCCTACTACTGTCAACCTCATCGTGCTGCAGGAATGGCAGGACAAATTATTGTCAAAGACTAACACTTGATTTGCTTAATTTTGATCAATTATGATGACTCCTGATCTTAGGAGTTTTTTATTGGCTGATTCCTAAACAGCAACTAAGATCAGGAATTGCTGTGTCATGTTATACAATTAGCAAGGCCGTCATTGGATTTGGCTCCTCAATTTTAACCTTCGAGAAACTCGATCCCTGCCAATCTGCCCGCAGCAGAGCTTGACAGTTTTCAAAAAAGAGGGATACAATGGGGTGCTGTTGACTCAAAAATAGACGACAGTAAATATAGCATTAAATTAGGAATTGTCCAAGGCTGACTCATGCCCACAATCCAACAACTCATTCGCAAAGAACGGTCAAAATTAACGCAAAAGACAAAATCCCCCGCTCTGAAGCAGTGTCCCCAACGGCGAGGAGTATGTACGCGGGTTTATACCGCAACGCCGAAAAAACCCAACTCCGCCTTGCGTAAAGTAGCAAGGGTCCGCCTGACCTCTGGATATGAAGTGACAGCCTATATTCCCGGGATTGGTCACAACCTACAAGAGCATTCAGTGGTTCTCATTCGCGGCGGACGGGTTAAAGATTTGCCCGGAGTTCGTTACCACATTGTTCGTGGGACTCTCGATACTACAGGAGTCAAAGATCGTCGTCAAGGACGTTCCAAGTATGGAACCAAACGTCCAAAAGGATAAGCTAAATTTTAGGAAGCTCGCTTATGTCTCGTCGGAGTAACGTCAAAAAAAGTCCAGTTCCTCCCGATCCAGTTTATAACAGCCGTCTCGTGAGTATGATGATTCGGCGCTTAATGATGGATGGGAAAAAATCAGTGGCCTCACGAATCTTATACGATGCCTTTAAGCTCGTAGAAGAAAAAACCAACAGTGATCCTCTAGAAACCTTTGAGCAAGCAGTGCGTAATGTCACGCCACTCGTCCAAGTTAAAGCGAGACGGGTCGGAGGTGCTACCTATCAGGTGCCAATGGAAGTGCGACCGGAAAGAGGAACCAGCCTTGCGTTGCGTTGGTTATCTCAATATAGTCGCAGTCGTTCTGGCAAAACCATGGCGATTCGCTTTGCCAATGAAATTATTGATGCGGCAAATGAAACGGGTAGCACCATTCGGAAACGGGAAGAAACCCACAAAATGGCAGAAGCCAACAAAGCCTTCGCTCACTACCGCTACTAAAGGGAAAACAGCAGTGGAAGTGCTTAACTGGCGGTGGAAATGTAAAAAAAGTTATAAAATTGTAAACAGCCAAAAATGTATATAAAAAGCAGCACTGCTCAAATAAGGAGGTCGCTATGGCACGTACTATTCCCCTAGAACGA
>CAZBPR010000244.1:0-3379 GCA_964493825.1 uncultured Dactylococcopsis sp. | reverse complement strand
ATCATATTGAAACGCTCCTGCTGCAGTGTAAATGTTAGAAAGAGCGGTCCAAGCAGCACAAGTTGCACCTGATGTCGGAATCGTTACGATGGTTAAGTCACATTGAAAAGCAACCAGCTTGGCCATATCCAAGGCTTTGCCGCCTCCGACGCCAATAATGAGGTCGGCTTGATGCATGGCAACTTGTTCTTGTAATTTCTGTTGCGATTCTTCGCAAGAGTCAGGATAGTGAGAGGCACTGATGGCAGTTAAATCATGCTCTTGTAGAATTGGGTTCAGAAAGGGTTGAACCAAGTGCAGTGCGCGATCGCCGCCAATGATCAGAGGGCGTTGACCGAGGTGCGCAATATTTTTTCCGGCTTGCGCGATCGCGCCTTTTCCCCGTATCACTTGTGCCGGAGAGACTTGCAACGTAATGACAGAAGACGTTGAAACTTGAGTTTGCTGCTTCATGAAAATCATTTTCGGAACTAATACTAATATCGAGCTTAACGAAAAATCCCCAATCAGTCGTCATTCTTCTGCTAGTCTTTCGATTTGCGAATTTAGAAGCAGCTCATCATGAAGATGATTCTTGAAGTTCGAGTTCATATTGTTCTTGTAAGGTGAACAATTTTTGACTGGCCATTTCAGCATTTTGAGCCAGCTTAGCAAACGCCAAGAAGCGTTTTAATTCTTTCCGTAATAAGTTCCGTTCTACCTCCCAGGTGGCGCGATCCAGCCGTGGCGGAATAACAATCATATCAAAGATCGTTGCTTCCGTTTTTCCAGGATGAGGACGTAACACGCGACCTCGCCGTTGAATGAATTGCCGAGGATTCCCTGTACTGGCTAAAATTACTGCCTGACGAATGGGAGGGATATCTACACCTTCGTCTAGGCAATGAATGGCTACTAAACCTTGCAGTTCTCCTGTTTCAAGTTGGTGGCGTAATTTTTCTCGTGTGGGGATCGGGGTTTCCGCTGTATAACTATGAACGCGAAAGCCTAATTCATTTCCCAGTAAACGGGTTACAGCAGAGACTTGGCGATTAATGCCACCAGAGGCGGTTTCCACAGCACCATCCCCACAATAGAAGAGGGTGTGGCTGGTGTCCAAACGGGTAGACATTAAACGGGCAAGCGTCGGGAGTTTATTGGCAGCAGTTCCCACTAAGCGCGATCGCTGCATTAATAATGAAGTGAGCGTTTCATTCGTCTGCCAATTGGGATTGTCTGCTAGTGCCCAACCAATGCGTTTGGTTAATTTGGCATAAGTCAGGGCTTCAGAAGCCGTTAATTCTACAAACAGGGGATAGTAGGAATAAGGAACTAAGGCACCTTGCGCGATCGCGTCGGCAAGAGTAAACTGCGGGCTTAATGTTTTGCCAAAATAATCAAAAATAGCATCTGTTCCCGTTTCATCAAAATACCGTTCCGGTGTTGCCGATAACCCTAAGCGTAAGCCAATCTGGGAGGGTAAACTTGCTAGCAAGCGCGGTGAACCCAAATGATGCGCTTCATCACCAACGATGAAGGTTTTTTCTGGGAAATAATGGAGTTGGGATTGGAACCCTTCATTAATGAGCGTGGCATTGGTGGTAATAATCGTTAAAAACGTCTGTGTGCCTTTGCTAAGCTGATAAAGCTGATTGGATAAGTCCCGTTGCCACTGTTCGACCCGTTCAAACGCCAAAATAGGTTGCAGATTAAACCGTTCACATTCTCGCGCCCATTGCGTGACCAAATGACGATAGGGACAGACAACCAACAACACTTGTAAACCAATCTTTTGGTAAAGTTCTGTGGCGATGGCGAGGGCAGTAATCGTTTTACCCGAACCGGTCGCCATTTCCAGCATTCCCCGTCCCTGTTGCCGAAACCAACTGACAACAGCTTGGGTTTGATAGTCTCTTAAAACTAAGGAGCAAGGGAGAGAAGGGGATCCGCAAAATCGATACTGTCCTGTTTCTTCCCTAACCCTTGGCTGACGGTGGCGTTGTGCGTATGCTTGGGCTAAGGCATCCCAGTTGATTTGATCGTTAATTGTTCTCATTCCGGTGTCTTCCTCTTGTCATCCCTGAACCTCGTCCTTTGAAGTAAGCTCATGATACTATCGATAGTTACGGAATAAGAGTGCGATTTAAAAGCAATGGATATGGAATTAAAACTCGCTCAATGGTTAGCGGGAGAATTTATGAATGAGAGCCAAGCCTTGTCGCAGCCAGCGTGGTTTGTCAATCTCAAATTATGGCATCGTCCCCTTCCTTTTTCCATTGCTGGAAATTACGCCCTATTTGCCGAACAAGCACCTACCTTGAAGTTAGAACAAGCCTATCGTCAACGAGTCTTAGTCATTCAACCAGCCACAGCTACTGAACCCATGACAGTGCAATATTACGCCTTTCAAGATCATGCAAAGTGGCGAGGTGCAGGAATAACCCCTCAGAAACTAGATAACCTGACATTAGCAGATCTAGAAAAGTTGCCGGGTTGTGTTTTAGAAGTCACTCTCACAGAGACTCAGTTTTCCGCACAACCTGTTTCCCAATCTGTGTGCCAATTTTATGTGCAAGGCAATTTATGTCAAATTCAGCTAGGGTTTACCGTGACTTCTCAGGAATTTTTCAGTTACGACAAGGGAATTGATCCAGAAACGCAAAAACCAATTTGGGGAGCGTTAATCGCACCCTATCAGTTTCAGAAGGTACAAGGGTTTGCGATTTCTTCGAGTCTATCGTCGCTGACTTGACGACTCCAACGGCTAAAGCCAATTAATTTTGTGAGTTTGCTACGAGATATCGTAGGCGCGAAGGGACTTTTCGCAGAGCATCTCTCAGTTAACGCGCCTTATATCCAACGTCTCAAAAACGCTTGGTTTTACGCCGCCCTTTGATAAAGGCTCACTAGTGAGCAGGAATTGGGAAAAGGTCATTAAAAGACAAACTGTCTGTCAAACTTGATACATTACTTAAAGCTTTCAAGCATTTGCTTTGCGGAAGGTTAAATGTTCCTTAACTCATGCTTACGTATACAGTCGATTGTGATATCACTAATGATAGGTTGATAAATAATAAAAGTTTTCAACATAGTTGAAAACTTTTTTGAGATTTTTTTTCAACTCCCAGCACACAAATGAGATTACTAGAACTTAGTAATCTCTAGCTCATTCAGAAACTTGCAGTAAGTAAGGACGCAAAATTATGCCTCACCAACCGCACCATCAACAACAAAGACGACACCGTCATCACGGCGGAGGGGAAAACCATCGTCAGGAACGCACCATCATGCCACTGGCAAAAGCGCAAGTGGGTAACCAGCTTTGGATTGCGGGCTATAAAAGCAAAGATGGGGTGAATCGTCTGGTGGGGATGGGGTTGGCACCGGGTTTTTCATCCTC
>CAZBPR010000243.1:2070-3399 GCA_964493825.1 uncultured Dactylococcopsis sp. | reverse complement strand
TGAATTAGAATCGGTAAAATAAGTAGCAATTGTCCTTACTCTCTTTAATTAATCCTGCATTTTGCGGCAGGATTTTTTATTAGAAAAACTGCTATTATGCAAAATTCAAAATAAAATAATGCAATCAAAACATGGATAATTGATTTTTGTAACAAAAAATACTAAATTTATCGTTTTTCATTATTAAAGTAGAGGCAATTCAGTTGATAAAAGCTAACTCAATTAAACCCAATTCTTTGTGATTTTGTTGTTTATCTATCGAAAAAAATAAAGTAATAGAGTAATGAATATTCTCTCATTTCACGGTCGTAATCGAATTCTCCATTTAACCTGGTTTGCCTTTTTTCTAACCTTTGTTGTTTGGTTTAACTTTGCCCCTTTAGCAACCACAATTAAAGATGATTTAGGGTTAACAGTTGATCAAATTAAAACCATTGCCATTTGTAATGTTGCCCTCACGGTTCCCGCGCGTGTCATTATTGGTATGTTGCTCGATCGCTTTGGGCCGCGCATTACCTTTTCTACCCTATTAGTTTATGCCTCAATTCCCTGCTTCCTGTTTGCCTCTGCCAATGATTTCAATACCTTAGTTATTAGCCGACTCTTACTGGGTATTGTTGGCGCGGGCTTTGTCATTGGTATCCGCATGGTTTCGGAATGGTTTCCGCCAAAAGAAATTGGTGTTGCCGAAGGCATTTATGGCGGTTGGGGAAACTTTGGGTCTGCTGCTTCAGCCTTTACCCTGCCTTCCATTGCGCTATTTTTATCCTTTCTGTCTGGCGGTAGTGCTAACTGGCGATTAGCGATCGCGTTAACTGGGGTTGCTGCTGCGGTTTATGGGGTGATTTATTTCTTCAGTGTTGAAGATACTCCCCCTGGAAAGGTTTACCAACGTCCAGAACGTCACGGCGGCATGGAAGTCACCAGCAAGCGAGATTTTTGGTTTTTACTCTTAATGAATCTTCCGATTCTGGGGGTTTTAGCCTTACTCGCTTGGCGCTTGAAAGGCGTTGGTTTCCTCAATCAAGGACAACTGTTACTGGTTTGGCTGGTTTTATTAGGACTTTACTTATTCCAGGCTTACAATGCTTGGCACGCCAACAAAAGTTTAATGACTGGGAAAAAGCGCTATCCGGCTGAAGATCGCTATAACTTTAGTCAAGTTGCCATTTTAGAACTGACTTATGTAACCAACTTTGGCTCAGAATTAGCAGTCGTTTCTATGTTACCGGCTTTCTTTGAGCTGACCTTTAATTTGAATGCTGCCCAAGCCGGAATGATTGCCTCTAGCTATGCGTTTATGAACCTGATGTCTCGTCCCAGTGGCGG
>CAZBPR010000243.1:0-2060 GCA_964493825.1 uncultured Dactylococcopsis sp. | reverse complement strand
GGCGGTTTAATTTCTGACAAAATGGGATCGCGTAAATGGACAATGGCGATTCTACTCGGCGGGATGGGCATTGGCTATCTGATGATGGGAACAGTTAATAATAGCTGGTTTCTGCCGCTGGCGATTGTGTTAACCATGGCGTGTTCCTTCTTTGTCCAAGCGGCGGAAGGGTCAACTTATGCCATTGTTCCTCTAATTAAACGCCGTGTCACTGGACAAATTGCTGGCAATGTTGGGGCCTATGGCAATGTCGGTGCGGTTTGTTACTTAACGCTTTATAGCTTACTCCCGGCTGGTGCTGCTGCGGATCGAACCTTCTTCCAAGTGTTAGGGATTGGTGGCTTAATTGTTGCCTTTCTCTGTGCCTTTTTCCTCAAAGAACCGAAAGGATCCTTTGCCGAATTCCATGAAGGAGAAGAGGAATCAGAACCGGTTCCTGAACCGGTTGCAAATACTAAAGAATCGGATTGGTAACTCTTTTGTCCTTGGTCATTCGTCATGTGTTGTTGGTGACGGTATGACGAATGACAAACTAATCTTTTATGAAGCACGAATGACGAATTAAAAATGACAGAAAAAACACTTTGTCCATACTGTGGCGTCGGTTGCGGTTTAGACGTTTTACCCCCCGCCCAACCTGGAAAAGCGGTCAATCGCGATAGTGAAGGGAATCCAATCTGGCAAGTGCGCGGCGATCGCGCCCACCCTTCCAGCAAAGGCATGGTCTGTGTCAAAGGGGCAACCGTTACCGAAGCCACCGCCAAAAGTCGCCTTAAATATCCCCTGCTGCGAGATTCCCTGGAAGAGCCCTTTCGCCGCGTCAGTTGGGAGGAAGCGTTTGAGCGCATCACTCAAGAAATTAAACGGGTTCAACTCACCCACGGTGCTGATGGCATCTGTATGTATGGATCTGGACAACTGCAAACGGAAGACTACTATACTGCCCAAAAATTGCTCAAAGGGTGTCTGGGAACGAATAATTTTGATGCTAATTCTCGTTTGTGTATGTCCTCGGCGGTTGCTGGCTATATGCAGAGTTTTGGTTCTGATGGTCCGCCCTGTTGTTACGATGATTTAGAAGAAACTGACTGCGCTTTTCTCATTGGCACGAATACGGCTGACTGCCATCCGATTATTTTTAATCGTCTCCGTAAGCATCACAAGCGCAATCGCAATGTGAAAATGATCGTGGTGGATCCGCGCGCCACGAAAACTGCAGAAGCAGCGGATTTGCATTTAGCGATTAAGCCGGGAACCGATATTGATCTCCTCAACGGCATTGCCTATTTGTTGATGAAATGGGAAAAAATTGAAACCATTTTCATCGATGAATGTACAAAAGGCTTTCCGGATTATGCAGAGATCATCCGCCATTATCCGCCAGAAGTGGTAGCGAGAAAATGCGGCATTCCCATTGATCACCTCGAAGCAGCAGCGCGGTATTGGGGAGACTCCGAACGGGTGCTATCCCTATGGTCAATGGGGATGAATCAATCCTCGGAAGGCACGGCAAAAGTGCGCACCTTGATTAATTTACATCTGATGACCGCCAATATTGGCAAACCGGGGGCAGGTCCCTTTTCTCTCACGGGACAACCCAACGCGATGGGCGGACGAGAAGCGGGTGGACTCGCCCACATTCTTCCCGGTTACCGGGTGGTGAAAAATGCTGAACATCGCGCAGCCGTAGAACAAGCTTGGGAATTGCCCTCTGGAACTATTAATCCCAATCCTGGACGAGATGCTTGGGAGATGATTCGCGGCTTAGAAACCGGAGAAGTGGGACTGTTTTGGGTGGCTGCCACGAACCCAGCGGTCAGTATGCCCGATATTGAACGGACGAAAAAAGCGTTGTTAAAGTCGCGATTTACCGTTTATCAAGATGCCTATTATCCCACGGAAACCGCTGCTTATGCCCATTTAGTGCTACCGGCAGCCCAATGGGGAGAAAAAGCCGGAGTAATGACCAATTCGGAACGAGTGATCACCCTCTGTCCGGCGTTTGCGAAAGCACCAGGGGTGGCGAATAAAGCTTGGCAGGCCAAGCAGAAGCGTCGCTG
>CAZBPR010000242.1:0-3404 GCA_964493825.1 uncultured Dactylococcopsis sp. | reverse complement strand
TGCAGATGTGGATCGCGCTCAAGCCGAAGGTGCGACTGAGGGCTTTGCGAAAATTATTACGACTCCCAAAGGACAAATTTTAGGAGCGCATATTGTGGGACCCTCTGCTGGGGAAATTATCCATGAAGTCATCTTGGCAATGAAGAATCAGTTACCGGTTTCGGCATTAACTGGGATGATTCATATTTATCCCACGCTTTCGGAAGTGAATAGTAAGGCTGCCCTGCAACTCAAAAAACGCAATTATGCGAAAAATGAGTTGTTACAAAACACGCTACAGAGACTGTTTGGTTTCTTACGGTCTATTGCTTAATTAAGGAAGGTCGCGCATCATAGCAGTTGTTATTGTGAATGAACAACCTAATGTTTTGTTACACCAAGTGATAGGAAAGAGTTCCAAAAATCTCTTTCCCTACTTCTTTGTTTTCTATCTTCTCTTGATTGTCCTCTGATAAATTTATCTTACATTTAGACTCCGTTCAGAATTTTCTCAGATAACCATGGGATTTTAAAAATGAAGTGATCAAGTTAAGTATTAACTTCTAAATAACCATGACTAACTCCCCAAATTTCATAAAAAAATCCTTGCTGGCGCTGATGGCAACTGCGAGTCTTGGCGGATTTACTTTCGGGTTTGCCCCACAAGCCCAAAGCGCCTTCTCTAACAATAACGATTCTGAACTTGCCCAAACTGAAAATACCCTGATTGCTGCTGCATCGACACAATTACAGGCGATGTTGCCAGATGGAACGCCACAAGGCTTTACAGAACAACAATGGAAAAATGCCCAAGCCAATATTACAGTTACCGACGTTAGCGATGAAGCCTATACTGTCAAAGTAGAAGCCAGCGGTTTAGTTCCCAATGGACTCTATACCCTATGGTATATTAACGATCAATTGGTCGGAAAAGAAATGGGACCAGCAGGTGGGGTTCCCGATAATGAATTTAGAGCCGACGATGAAGGCAATGCGACCACCAGCATTACCGTTCCTGCAAATAGTGATTATGACATGATGGGCATCGCTTACCATGCCGACAATCAAACTCATGGCGACAAACCCGGAAAAATGGGAGAAGTCACATTTACTCACTTAATGGGTCAATTTGTGAAACCTAGTAATTAATCGGATTCTTGATTCTTATGGCATCCCCAAATTTTTGGGATCGCCTTTTTATGTCTTCTGTTGTACCAAAGGAATCAGGGCTTAATCAATCGAATTAACAGAGTACTGCTTGCTTTTAACTAAACATGACATCCCAAGTTTTAATTGTTGAAGATGAAACCAAACTTGCCCAATTTATTGAGTTGGAACTGAAATCGGAAGGGTATGAGGTCAAAATAGCAACTAATGGGTTTGACGCGTTAAGCCAAGCCAGAGAATTGACACCCGACTTGCTAATCCTAGATTGGATGTTGCCTGGTATTTCTGGATTAGAAATTTGTCAGCGATTGCGCCAAACGGGAAGTACAGTTCCTATCATTATCTTAACGGCCAAAGATGAAACCAGCGATCGCGTGGCAGGATTAGATGCGGGTGCAGACGATTATGTGGTTAAACCGTTTAGTGTTGAAGAGTTATTAGCTCGAATTCGTGTCCATTTACGCCGTACTCAAGATGAAGCAACCGACACTCTCCAATTTGGGGATTTAGTCCTCAATAGTAGCACTTGGCAAGTTTATCGGGGCAATCGCGCGATTGAATTAACGGCTAAAGAATTTGAACTGTTGCGTTATCTCCTGAACCATCCTCGCCAAGTCTTAACCCGTGACCAAATTCTAGACCGTATTTGGGGCTATGATTTTATGGGAGATTCCAATATTATTGAAGTTTACATTCGCTACTTGCGCTTAAAACTAGAAGACAAAGGCGAATCCCGTTTAATTCAAACCGTGCGCGGTGTCGGCTATGTTTTACGGGAATGATTCTCTAATCATCGATCCTTATTGCTGTTTATGTAGCCGAAAAATAGAGATTTCAAATGGTTGCAGCAACTGAGGCAGGGGAATGATCTCGCCTAAGGTTAAATGGGTAGATAATAAGACTTGCCAAGATTGATTGGGGATGGCGCGATCGCGCTCAAAATTCTTTTCGTAAGAGAAATTAATAACCACCAATACAGTTTCTGATTCCGTTTCTCGTAAATAAGCCAGATGTTCATAAGGATAATAAATTAACGGTGTCCAACTCCCCTCCCGTAAAGCAGGAGATTTTTTCCGCAGTTGGATTAAGGCTCGATAAAAGTTCAAAATTGAATCCGAATCAGATAGTTCACTGTCCACATTCACCGTTTTATAATTCTCGTGAACGGGTAGCCAAGAGGTGATATCTTTGCCAAAACTAAACCCCGCTTGTGCCGAAGTATCCCATTGCATCGGCGTGCGGGTGCCATCTCGCGAGGGTAAACACGCTTCATCTAAACATTTGATAGCAGCTTTATCCCGTACCTGTTCAGGGGGAATGTTGTCATGGTTAACCATGCCTAATTCTTCCCCATAATACAAAATAGGTGTCCCGCGAATGGTTAGTAAAATGGTGGCTGAGGCTTTCGCGATCGCGACGGTATCCAGACATAAACTACATTCCGCCCAGCGAGACAAATGTCGGGGCAGATCATGGTTATTGAGAAAATAAACCGGCCAATCCCCTTCCGGCGTTAAATATTCTTTCTTCTCAATTTCTCGTTGAATATAACCGGGATACCAAGGGCTTAAAGGAAACTCAAAGGTTAACGGTAAATGGAGTTCATCATGATTCACGCCATGAAAAATCAGCGAATCGTACAGACGGTTATCAATAAACGTTTCGCCAATTAAAAGCCGTTCATCATATTCGTCAATAATACTTCTAATTTCTCGAATAATTTCATGATTTTCCGGCAAGTTTTTGTCGTAAATATGGTATTGTTCATCATATCTTTTGCCACTGGTTTCAAATTTAGCGGGATTATTCCGAAAGGATTTATCTTGACTATAAACACTAGAAGCATCAAGACGAAATCCATCCACACCTAAATCCAACCAATAGCGAATGACACGATAAATTGCAACTCTGACTTCTGGATTATGCCAATTTAAATCCGGTTGATTGGCATTAAAAGCATGATAATAGTATTGTTGCCGGTTTGGGTCATAAGTCCAAGCACTTCCCCCAAAATAAGACAGCCAATTATTAGGAACACCGCCATCGGGGGCTGGGTCATGCCATAAATACCAATCATTTTTGGGATTAGAACGGCGCGATCGCGATTCTAAAAACCAAGGATGTTGATTCGAGGTATGATTAATTACTAAATCAAGAATAATTTTAATTCCTCTTTGATGGGCTTTTTCTAATAAAAGCTTGAAATCATCAAGGGTGCCAAATGTATCACAAATATCATAATAATTACTAACATCATA
>CAZBPR010000241.1:0-3441 GCA_964493825.1 uncultured Dactylococcopsis sp. | reverse complement strand
GATTTCAGTCCAAGGGATCAACCGCAACAAACCGTCAATCACACCTAATTTCGATGAATAACAAAAAGTAGGGATGAACTCTCTTCATCCCTACCCAATTAAACCGCTCGGTTTCCTTTTCTTTAACATCAAACAATACAAAAGCTCTCGGATCAAGTGAAGATCACCTTAGAGAGAAGCCACTTGAATTTCAATATTAGCCGTTACTTCAGGATGAAGTCGGACTTCAGCAGGATAGAAACCAATGCGACTAATATCATCCGGTAAAACCACACCTCGGCGATCAATATCTTGTCCAGTGGTTTCCTTAACCACATCAACTACATCTTGAGGAGTGACCGTCCCAAAAATGGCTTCTCCTTCGCCCACTTGCTTACGAATCATAAAACGACCGATGGTTTCCAATGCAGTCTTGCGATCTTGTGCTTCTTTGAGAATTGCTAATTGACGCTGACGTTCTTTTTCTTGTCGCTGTTGAACTTGCTTTAAAATTCCAGGCGTTGCGACACTTGCCAAGCTTTGTGGAATGAGATAATTACGCGCATATCCAGGAGCCACTTCGACCAAATCGTCTGCTTGACCGAGCTTTTTGACATCTTTGCGTAAAACAACTTGTACTCGTTTTGCCATGACTTCTACTATATTTTCCTCGCATTAACCAAAATAATGACCACCAGAGTTGAGAAAAAGGTGGCACAAACTTTTATTATACCAACAAAATTAGTAACCAGAGGAGTCTCTTGAGCGTACTGCTTGAATCAAGATGATCATGGAGTGGCTTCAGCAAAAGAGTGTGGAATGCAATTCAAGGGAAAAGCATCACCGATGTCCAATTCCCTTTCTCTGGCTCAAAATAACGAACCCTCCCCTTTCCTTGCGATGATGCCTTGCAATTTCAGCAGATGAGGAATTTCTTTGCTGGAGAATACGAGTGCAGGTTAAATTACTCTTTTTTCGGCGACAATAACATAATCATGTTGCGACCTTCGCGTTTGGGGGACTGTTGAATTTCTGCCGTTTCTTTGAGATCGGCAGCCATACGTTCTAACAGTTCTCTTGCGAGATCAACGTGTTGAATTTCTCTGCCACGGAAGTTAATTGTTGCTTTAACTTTATCTCCTCCTTTCAGGAAGCGCTTAGCTTGGTTGACGCGCACTTCATAATCGTGCTCGTCAATTTTATACCGCATTTTGACTTCCTTAACTTCGGCGTTGTGTTGTTTCTTTTTCGCTTCCCTTGCCCGACGTTCCTGCTCATACTTATACTTGCCATAGTCCATGATTCGGCAAACCGGCGGATCCGCCTTGTCACTGACCAGAACTAAATCAAGATCTCTGTCTTCAGCAATTTTTTGAGCTTCGTCAGGGGTGAGAATTCCAAGTTGTTCTCCTTCGCTGTCAATGACGCGAATTTTCGGAAAACGAATATTTTCGTTGATTTGGGGAAGCTGGCGGTTGCGTTTTTTATTCTTCACAGGCGTTTATGGAAATTCAGTTAGGCTTAAACTAGGTCTCACAATATAAGGTTATTCCCTTGTCATTGTAATAATCCTGTTGGAATTTTTGCCAAATGTTAACACAAAAGTAACAGATGCCATTGACTGATGAGTAAGCAAAGAAAAGTAGATTTGGGAAGACAGCGCGATTGGATTTGGCGCGGTTGGCAAATTCGCTATACCTATGTGCGATCGCGCCAAGCAGAGGGACCGCAGAACCCGCCGCTCATCCTCGTGCATGGATTTGGTGCCGCGATCGCGCACTGGCGCTACAATCTCTCCCCACTTAGTGCCACCCATACCGTTTATGCTTTAGACTTATTAGGCTTTGGGGCATCTCGCAAAGCCGTTGCTCAATATAGTATGGAATTTTGGGCGGAACAACTGTATCAATTCTGGCGAACACTCATCGGTTCCCCAGCGATTTTAATGGGAAATTCTTTGGGGTCACTGGTAAGTTTGACAGCAGCAGCACATCATCCAGAAATGGCACAAGGACTGATTTTAATTAATTTACCCGATGTTTCTGCTCGTTCGGAGATGCTCCCGCCACCGCTGCAAAAAATCGTCAGCGGAGTTGAATCGATGTTTAGTGCCCCTTGGCTGTTGCGTGGGCTATTTCCGATTTTACGCTCCCCTGCAGTGATCCGCCGTTGGGCAAAAATTGCCTATCCCAAGGTTGCCGCTTTAGATGACGACTTAGTTGAAATTTTAACCACACCCCCTCAAGATGAATTTGCTGCAGATGCCTTTGTTGCACTCGTGAAGTCGGCATTGCATCCCCGTTTTGGCACTCCTGTCAAAGAATTATTACCGGCTTTAAACGTTCCCATCCTCTTACTTTGGGGAGAACAGGATCAGATGGTTCCACCGAGTTTAGCGCGATCATTTCTTGACCTTAATCCTGAGCTGGAATTAGTGATGCTGCCGCAAGTCGGTCATTGTCCCCATGATGAATGTCCTGAACAATTTCATGACACCCTATTGCCTTGGTTAAGGGCAGTTTCCTCGGGAACCACGGTTAAACAGCCTTGAAGAAAGACTGCTTCTTGGGTTAAATTCAGCGTTTTTAAGTGGACTTGTGACCCTAAATCAAACTCAATTGACGTCATGGTTTCTGCTAAGTTAATGCCTTCTAATTTAACTGGAGAAATTAAAATATGTTGAGGACTGCTGAGGGTCACTTCCGCTTGAATTTTTATCGGTAAAAAGGGTGAGGAAGACTGTTTTCCTTCGAGAATAAATTGATCATTATCTAAAGTAATTTTTTGCCAATGCAAAGTAGGAATAGTATCGGTTTTGAACAGTAAAGACAGTAAATCTTTCACCCCTGACTGAAGCAAGGGAGAAGCGAGAGAGTTGTTGAGATGGCTATTGGTGATTCGGATCTTGCCGGAGAGCGGAATCGGATTGCGGAGTTGTAGGGGTTGCCCTTTGAATAAACTAGTAACATTTACGCAAATTTGTTCGGCCGTCAGAGAAATTTGATCAAACTGCAATCCTTGGTAAATAGCAAAATCACTTTCTAAGAGAATTTGCGGAATGATTCCTCTTAATAATTGCTGATCGCTACTTGTCAATTTTAATTGCAGACCTTGGACGGTTTCTAGTTGTGAATTAAGCCACACTTTTAAAGCTGGGGTCAAAATTGTGGTCAGAAAATGACTTTTTTTCCAGAACATCGTTAAAGATCGAATCAACTTTGATTAGAATTAGGATGGGTTAAGGAGTTTTCAGTATGGAACGGGTACAAAAAATTCTCTCACAGTGGGGAATCGCTTCGCGTCGCCAAGCGGAAAAAATGATGCGCGACGGACGAGTGCAAGTCAATGGAGAAGTTGCCGTACTCGGCCAGAAAATTGACCTGCAGCGCGATCGCGTAACGGTAGATGGCAAACCGATTACAGCTCAAGAACGTCCACAAAACCTTTATTTATTGATCAATA
>CAZBPR010000240.1:0-3456 GCA_964493825.1 uncultured Dactylococcopsis sp. | reverse complement strand
CTTTTAACGAGCCACAACGCCATTATCAGTCCTGAAATTAAAATGAGTGAAAAACCCCGAAAGGGCAAACCCAAAACTAGGAAAGGAAAGCCTTTTCCTGCTTCAAGTCGTCCCAAGATTAAGCAACCTCAAACGCCTCAAGCGCCAGAAAATGATGCCGAAAACGATGATTTAATTTATGGTCGTCATTCTGTGCAAGCCGCTTTAGAAGGAGATCGTCAACTGAATCGGATTTGGATTACCCCGAAACTCCGTTACAGCACGACTTTTAATTCCTTACTACAAACGGCAAAAAAAGAAGGAAGCATTATTGATGAGGTGGGAATCGAGCGTTTAAATCAAATTACTCGCGGGGCAAACCACCAAGGGGTGGCGGCACAAGTTGCCCCCTATCCCTATTTAGAGCTATCGGAGTTGATTGAAAAAGCCCGCTCAATTACGGATCAACCGATGATTATTGCCGCGGAGGGGATTACAGATCCTCAGAATTTAGGGTCAATTATTCGCACAGCAGAGGCACTGGGGGCGCAAGGAGTCGTGATTCCCCAACGACGCGCCGTGGGGATTACGTCCACAGTAATGAAAGTTGCAGCAGGGGCATTAGAATACTTGCCTGTTGCCCGGGTGGTGAATTTTTCTCGGGCTTTAGAAGAATTAAAAAAAGCTGGGTTTTGGGTTTATGGGACAGTGGCTGAAGGCGGAAAATTGATTGCTCAAGCGAGTTTTGATGAATCAGTGGTTCTGGTTGTCGGCGGAGAAGCCCAAGGGTTAAGTCTGTTAACGCAACGTCATTGTGATGAGCTGGTTTCCATTCCGTTGCTGGGAAAAACTGAGAGTTTAAATGCGCATATTGCTTGCGCGATCGCGCTGTATGAAGTGTCTCATCGTCGCCAAAAAAAACGCTTGAATCTTTCGCAAGAGGCTGGTAAAAATTAAAACCAACTCACACAATTAAATACAGTAGAATTATTTGAGCTCGCTTAAATTGCGTTATAAAACATGGAAGAACTCATCCTATCAATCCTGGAATTTTTCGGCAAAGCCTGGTGGGTAGAGATTAAAACGAAATCTCCCAAGTGTACCTACTATTTTGGTCCCTTTGTGAAAAAACGGAGTGCCGAGCAAGCCAAGCCAGGTTATGTGGAAGATTTACACGGAGAAGAGGCAGTCATTACTTCTGTAGAAATTAAACGCTGTCAGCCCACTATCCTGACGGATTATGAAGAAAAAGAGGAAGCCAACGATGAGGATGAGTCAAGTAACGAGAAATTTCCTAGTTTGAGTGCTCATCACTCTCAGTCTTTTCACGAGTAATGGCAACTGTAATTTTCCCAGAGAAATGGGGAATGGGAGGGGCGGGTTTAGTCAGTTCTACCCCTACCTGTTGGACGAGATCAAGTTCTAAAATAGATTGCGCGATCGCGTGGGCAAGTTTTTCAATTAAAGCAAATTTTTGGGTTTCAATCAGGTGTTTGACTTTTGCAATGGCGCTTCGGTAATCTAAAGTATCCGCGATCGCGTCACTCTCTCCCGCGGTAGCTAAATCAACACCTAGTGTCAAATTGACTTCAAACCATTGTCCTAACACTTGTTCTTCTGGTAAAAAACCAGTGTAACCATAGCAACGGATATTCTCAATTTTGATTGTGTCCATAAACGCTTGCATTTTCATACTCAATTTGTATTTTAATCTTAAATATAGCGGTTTTTTGTTATCTGCTTAAATTATTAATTGTTAATTATTAATTATTAATTATAATGAGTATTGCTCGAACCATTTGTCTGGGTTTTATTGCCGTTATTTTAATTGGCACTCTTTTATTAATTTTACCGTTTACCACTGCGGATGGCACTTGGAATCATCCGGTCACTGCTTTATTCACGGCTACTTCTGCGGTTTGTGTGACCGGGTTAGCCGTTGTCGATACCGGAACTTACTTTTCTTTTTGGGGACAATTGGTCATTTTATTATTGATTCAAGTGGGAGGTTTAGGTTATATGACCACCAATACCTTCCTTTTATTTTTAATTCGGAAAAAATTTGACTTCCGACAAAAAGTAGCGATTCAAGAATCTTTTGATCGTCCGTTTCTTCTAGGCAGTACCAATCTCCTCATGTCCATTGTTGCCACGACACTTCTGTTTGAACTCACCGGCTTTTTTTTCTTACTTCCCTTATTTGCAGAGGAAGCAAATCCCGCTTGGCTAGCTTTATTTCATAGTATTAGTGCTTGGAATAATGCTGGATTTAGTTTATTTAGCAATAGCTTAATGGACTATCGCTCTTCTCTACTTGCTAATATTGTTATTCCCATATTAGTGATTTTCGGTGGCTTAGGATATCAAGCCGTATTTGAAATTTTTATTTGGTTACGACAACAATTCAATCAAATTATATTTGGTAAAAATACAGAAGCATTTAGTTTTTCTCTGAATTCAAAGATTGTTACGAATACAACAATTATTCTACTTGTCCTTAGTACTGCTGCCTTTTTCTTTACTGATTTTAGTAATAATAATATTTTTGGTTACTTTTCATTCAAAGAACGTTTATTAGGGGCTTGGTTTCAAGCGGTAACCACTCGTACAGCAGGGTTTAATACCGTTCCCATTGAAGGAATGACCGATGCCGGCTTATTTATTACCATTGCTTTTATGGTAATTGGCGCCAGTCCTAGTGGCACTGGTGGGGGGTTAAAAACGACAACCTTACGAATTCTAATTAATTCTACAATCTCGACCTTACAAGGAAAAACGGATGTTATTATTTACAAACGCCGCGTGCCGGTTAACTTAATTTTAAAAGCCTTAGGCGTGTTATGTGCATCTGTCACTTTATTGAGTATTGTTACTGCTTTAATTGCTATTACCGACCCCGAACTCAGCTTTATTCAAATTTTATTTGAAGTCTGTTCTGCCTTTGCTACGGTTGGGCTTTCCACTGGTATTACCGGGAGTTTATCTGCCTTAGGAAAGCTGATTATTGTAGTAACGATGTATATTGGAAGAGTCGGGGTTTTAATTGTTATTAATACGCTGGTGCGAGAATCTCGTCCGAGTGCCATTCAGTATCCCGAAGAAAATCTCTTAGTCGGGTAAAGTTAAGTGATAATTCATGATATGTTATTGTTAACTTAATTACTGATTCAATTAATCACGAATGCCCCCTCGTTAATGATCACGTCGTGGATATTAGAGCGTCTTTGAAAATATTCAACCAGCTTCGCCATCAACCCAAAGAATTTGCAGTAATTGGTTTAGGACGTTTTGGTCAAGCCGTTTGTGGAGAATTACGGAAATTAGGCTGTGAAGTTTTAGGCAGCGATCGCGATGAAAAATTAGTTAATCAAGTTTTAACCGATAAAATTGTTTCTCACGCCATTGAATTAGATGCAACCGAACCAGCAGCTCTAAAAGAAGCGGGAATTTTTGAGCTTGAAGTGGTGATTATTGCCA
>CAZBPR010000239.1:0-3466 GCA_964493825.1 uncultured Dactylococcopsis sp. | reverse complement strand
AAAACCCCGCCTGCATAACCGAACTGAATTGGCACGTTGGGCGATTCAAAATCGTTTAGCGTATTAGTTTAACTGCCAATCGTAATTGACGGTAACGATGGGTAACGCCATGAATGGCAGCTAAAAGAACCCATGCCAGAAGATTGAGGCGGAGGTCGAATAAGGTAACATCGAGGAAATTAAATAAGCTAAGGGCACAAAAGGCAACCGTGAAACTCAAAAAAATGAGTTGGTCTTGTTGCCATTGTTGAGCCCCAGGTGTCGGAGCCAGATCAGACCAAATGCTGAGTAGAATACTGGCACGAATGATGATGCTGCCAATTAATCCGAGTAAGAGTAACAGTCCTGGGATGCCAATTTCTGCACTCAACATTAAGGGTAAATTATGAGGATGTCCCAGCCAGATCCCCATTTGTTCTTGATAGAGGGGCGTAAAGTTGCGTAATCCCCAACCCAGAAAAGGGCGCTCTTGGATCAAATCCCAGGTAAATTGCCATTGGGTACTGCGAAGGGTTGCCAGGGCACGATCACTATACATTTGATCGTTGAGACGAGCCCAAATCGAACGCGGAACCACTTGCCGCAACCCTTGATCAATAGGAGAAGGAGCAAAGGCGGCACCTAAGATTGCACTGAGGATGACACCGCCCATCGCCAGCAGCCAGTACCATCGCAAGTAAATGACATACACAAGGGTTACTAATAGTGCTACCCCCCAAGCGTTGCGAGAACTGGTGAGGAAAAGCGCGATCGCGATTAGAATAAGACTGCCGGTTAAAGCAAACCAACGCCACAATTGTTGCCGTCGCCACCGATAGGCTTCTATCCACAGCCCAAAGGTAAGAGTAAACATCACCAGTAAATATGCCCCTGTAATATTGGCATACATGAAGACTGATGCTAAGCGCCCGGAGGGATTTCCTTCTGCCATTAACACCCATCCCAAAAGGGGTTGTAAGGCTTGTGGTGTTTCCCAACTCAATATGACTTGTCCGATGCCTAAAGTTGCCACGAGAACAGCACTGATGACGCCTAACTCTGCCAAGCGCCGTAACTGACTGGGAGTTGTCAGCAGCAAACTCAACCCCAAAAAAACAATAAAAAAAGGGATGAAATTGGCAATGCCTAACCAAGCTTCTGGTTGATATTCTGCAGTTGCTGCGGTGAGCAACAGCCAGAATGTGAATCCAATTAAGCCCCAAGTCAAGGGACGTTTCAACACTTCTTTGGGGGCTTGTTGCAAGGTCAGCCCAGCAATCACAAGTAATCCTAATGAGCCCCAAGTCGGGAGTAAGGGCAAGATCAGAAAAAATTTCTGTCCCCACCCCCATAAATGAACATAACGTTGAGAAGAAAGCATTTACGCTAGTTGCCAGTTCGCGTCATCTTCCCGGAGGAGGCGGATTTGTGCTAAAGCAAACACAGTGGGAATAATACGCCCATAGTTGGTGGCAATGGTTTTCCACCCGAGATCGGCTGCTAAACAGCCCCATAAAATGGGTCCAAGAAACGAAAAGACGGTTCGCACTGCCCCATACCGGGCAGCACTGAGTGCCATACCATGCTGAGCGCTTTTCAGGGCAATTTGACCTTGAAGTTGGGCTGCTGCTGCCGTTCCGCCCCGAATCACCGCATTTTTTGCCACTTGATAACGAGCAAAGTGGAAGGCAAACTGACGAGCAATTTGTTGCAGGAGCCAGGGACGCAAAATAGAACTCACCGCAACCACACTACCCCCTTTTAGGAGAAAACTCATGGGGTTATTTTGAATTTGCGGTGGCAGAGGGGCTGGGGCTTTGCTTTGGGCAAGAGAGTCTTGAACTTTGGCTGTAATTGAGGCTTTTTCTGGGTCAGGAAGCTCTTTCCAAGCCCGAGTCATCAAATTGAGGAAAATTTCTGCTTCGAGATCAGTGGTGGAAAGGTCGCGAGAGAAAGAGAGTTTGAGGTAACTGCAAACCCGAACTAAGATTTGACGATAACTTAACTCTTGGCTGCGTTGCCGCAAAACAGTAAACCCATCGGCAGCCAGAAAACGAAAGCGATGCTCGATCGCGTCTAAGCAAGCGCAATGTTCTTTACTCAAAATTTCTGCCGGTTCTGGGGTGCCAAAATAATCAAGGGGATTAAATCGGCGGCAGAATAAAATGTCGATGATTTGCTGGAGTTCGTCTTCTGTGGCAAGTTCCAAAGCAGTTCTCAGTTCATCCAATGCTTTAACCCTCCGCGACCAAGCAAGCTAAGTTCCACTTAATTTTAATCAATTTTTACTGGGGTCGGTAACAGTTCTTTTTTCGAGATCGGTTGGGGAATCGAGATATCAACGGTGGTTACGTCTTCGTCTAACTGACTAAGATCGGGTGTAATTCCGTCGGAATTGCCAACGACTAACTTCACCATTTTTTCGGGTTGTAAGTAAGTGTTGGCTACCCGTTGGACATCTTCTTTGGTGGTTTGTTTAACCCCCTCTTGAAATTGGAAAATAAAGTCTGCCGGATAACCATAATAGTCATAGCGCATCAACCGCGAAAGGGTTTGGGAAGGCTGTTCAAAATTGAAGATGAAGGAATTGAGAATCGATTCTTTGGCGTATTGCAGTTGGGAATCCGAAAGTGGGGTTTCTCTCACTTTTTGAATTTCGTCCATCACGGATTGGATAAAGGGAACCGTCGCCTCAGAACGGGTTTGCCCCCCGGCAATAAAATAGCCAGGATAATCGTAACGGGCACTCCATACTCCATAAACCGAATAAGCTAACCCTTCGCGCGATCGCACATCATTCATTAAGGTGCCGCCAAAGCCATTGAGCGAGCCATTTAAGACTCTTAAAGCCGGATAATCTGGATTATCGAGGGTCCCGCCCAAGTGTCCTAATTCCACATAAGATTGGCTTAGTTGCGGTTGTTCAACCATATAGATGCCATCGGTTTTCGCTTGTTCGGCATTAGGAACATCATAGTTAGGTTTTGGTGTTGGCACTTGCCACTCTCCAAATGCTTTTGCAACGCGATCGCGCATCGCTTCCGCATCAAAATCGCCGACAATGCCTAATAACATTTCCTCAGGGCGGATATAACTTTCATAAAAATCAACCAGATCCTGCCGTGAAATATTAGCTAAGGTGGCGTATTCTTTCGTTCGCGCATAGGGACTGCTCTCCCCATAAATTAACTTTTTAAACTCGCGATCGGCAATATCACCCGGGTCATCATTCCGGCGAGAAATTTCCCCTTTTGCCTGCTGTTTGGCTAAAGCAACTTTATCTTCGGCAAAGGCAGGTGTCTTAATCACTTCTGCAAATAAGTTAAAAACTGTAGCTAAGTCTTTCGTTAGACAGTCAAAATTAGCACTTCCAGAAGTCGTATTGATTCCCGTTTCAATGGAAGCCGCTCGTTGTTCTAAAATTTGGTTTAATTCATCCGCTGGATGCTGTTGGGTTCCCCCACTGCGCATCACAGTTCCCGTTAGG
>CAZBPR010000238.1:0-3475 GCA_964493825.1 uncultured Dactylococcopsis sp. | reverse complement strand
GATGAGCGCCGGGTTGAACTTTTAAACGGAGAAATTGTTGAAATGTCCCCAGAGGGCGAGCCTCATGCCTATTATTGCACTGCAACCAAAGATTATTTAACACAACTCTTAGGAAATCAAGTAACGATTCGAGAAGGAAAACCCATTACTATTATCAATAGTGATTCTGAACCCGAACCGGATTTAGCGATTGTTGAACCTCTAGGACGAGAATACTTGCAACATCATCCCTATCCAGAAAATATCTTTTGGTTGATTGAGTTTTCTAACACCAGCTTGGAGAAAGACCTCACGACTAAACGGAAAACGTATGCGACCGCCGGAATTAAGGAGTACTGGGTCAGAGATTTACAACATGAACAATTAAACGTGTTTCGTGCCCCCACTGCTGGCGATTATACGTCTGAAATGACCTTGACCACGGGCAAAATTAGTCCCATTGCCTTTCCTGATGTCATTGTTTCTGTTGAACGCTTATTCTATTAGCTGTACTCCCCACTCTTAACTCTACTGATAAAATGCCTTTCCCATCAAAGAATTTTCCTGGCAATCTCCCTCTTGATGGCTATCGAAGGGGCATAAGATAGAAATAGTCAATTAGAAATCTAGGAGCAAGGGCGATGAGTCTAACTATTGCCAAGTGGACCCTTGACGAATATCAACGCATGATTGAAGTCGGCTTGCTCGATGAGCGCCGGGTTGAACTTTTAAACGGAGAAATTGTTGAAATGTCCCCAGAGGGCGAGCCTCATGCCTATTATTGCACTGCAACCAAAGATTATTTAACACAACTCTTAGGAAATCAAGTAACGATTCGAGAAGGAAAACCCATTACTATTATCAATAGTGATTCTGAACCCGAACCGGATTTAGCGATTGTTGAACCTCTAGGACGAGAATACTTGCAACATCATCCCTATCCAGAAAATATCTTTTGGTTGATTGAGTTTTCTAACACCAGCTTGGAGAAAGACCTCACGACTAAACGGAAAACGTATGCGACCGCCGGAATTAGGGAGTACTGGGTCAGAGATTTACAACATGAACAATTAAAAGTGTTTCGTGAACCGACAGCTGGGGATTATACGGTTGAGATGATTTTAACCACAGGAATAATTCATCCGGTTGCGTTTCCTGAAGTAGAGATTTCAGTCCAACGGTTATTCGATTAACTGTAAAACTCCTAGCCCTAACTCTTCTGCTGAGAGCGCTTTCGCTTCAAACAGTGCCATCATATCTCGGAGTTGAGGTTGTCCGCTCGAAGCCCCTTTCAAGCCTCTAGCAATAATTAAACCGCAATAGCCTTTGGTTTGTCGACACCGTTTTTCCCACTGTTGACGGGCATTGAAATGAGTGGGATCATTTTCATCAAATTCTCCAAATAAGTAGAGTTCACCGTTACCGGTTTGCACAATTCCCAAGTCATAGACAGTATCGGTGATTGGGTCTTCTCCTGCATTAAAGCCAATCCCCAGCAGTCCGCCAGAATGCTGAATCTGATCAATCATTGCTTTTGCTTTAGGGCGAGAGGTTTGGATGAGAATAATTGGCATTCCTTCCCCTTTTTCTGAGATGCCGAGAGATTGGTAAAGCTGTTTTTCATTGTTTCGCATCTGCGCAATCAGATCCCAAGAAATCATACCAATACTGAGAAACGAGTCTTTAGGAACTAAATCTTCTTTAACAGGGGAAGAAAATTGCGCTTCTTCGGCAGTATTGAAAGCTTCGGTTTCCTCTGCATCGAGTAAATCAATCAATTCCGTTTCCAAGTCGGGGTTGGTCGCAACGGTAACAGTAACTGATTTCGGATTTTTAAGATGGCTTGGAAGTTTAATTTGATATTGACTCTCAATTTTACGTGCAAATTCAGTTTCAAGTTCGGATTGATGGTTTTTGAGGAATCGCTGCAAAGCTTTCAGCGCAATATATACAACAGCAGCTTCATCTTCTCCGAAGTAAGGACGTAAACCTTCATAGGGATTAACGCTACCAAAATGAGGCTCGGATTGGATTGTGCTTAGATCTTCAGTGACTTCTGCTTCTTCTGGGAGGTCGTAGTTGAGAAACCAACAATCTTGTTGGAGAAAGGCGGTTTCGAGATCTTCCATCGACTCTCCTTGAAACATTTGCGACCGAAAGGTTTTGAGGGAGTCAAAGGCACGATAAAGCAAGATGCCGTATTCAGCGCCTAACATCCCCATCACAGAGACATAAAGTGGGTCAATGTCCCAGTTAGGAAAGGCAATGGTAATGATTTCGCTATCATCTAAAAAGTCCCAAGGGGGATGCTGCCAAATTTCTTGAGCGGTTTTGAGGAGCGGTTGCTCGTAAGATTTAGGTAATAGGGGCGGGCGGTCGTCGTTGGTTTCCGCTAAGCCTTGAAAGAGTGCTTCAATGAGGGGGAGTTCAGCGTGATAATCAATTTTGATATCTAACTCTTGTAAAACACCGCGCAGAAAGAATTGGATTTCGCGATCGCGCACGACAACTTTTTGCGGTCGACAGGCTTTTCCATACCCTTGCGGGACTTCCATGGCTCGTAATAACGTGCGCACTACGGCTTCCATCCCTACCTGAGGGGACACCATTTCCATCCCGCGCACCATGCCTTCTGCACTATCGAGCCAAATCACGCAGTCTTTATGCTCAAAATCATTTTTGTCCTCTGCATTGAAAGAATGCAAGTTTCTCCGGTCTCCCTCCCAAACCGCGTTCGTTTGAGGGAGTTTGAGTAAACGGCGAATCGTTGTCGAGTGCAGAGTAGCCATAGAAAGACCAGGTTAAACTGTGATTATTTTATCACTGACCCAGGTGGGCTTACTGCTGGCTCACCAACAAGACAACTGCATAACTGGCAATTGCTTCCTCGCGTCCCACAGCATCCATTTTTTCGTTCGTGGTGGCTTTGATGCTGACTTGGTCGAGATGAATGGCGAGGGTTTGGGCAACGCGATCGCGCATTGCTTTTAAATGGGGTTTGAGCTTGGGTTTTTCCGCAACGACAACGGCATCAATATTGCCCACTGACCAACTTTGTGCAGAGATCACGTCTTTTACTTCTTTCAGTAACTCAATACTGTCTGCATTGGCCCATTTGGGATCCGAGGGTGGAAAATAGTGACCAATATCACCTAAACTTAATGCGCCCAACAGCGCATCCATAATGGCATGAGTTAAAACATCGGCATCACTATGTCCAACCAATCCTAGATGATGTTCAATCTTAACCCCACCAATAATTAAAGGACGATCTGCTCCCAGTTGATGGATATCGTAACCGTTCCCAACTCGAATCTTCATTTTCTAATCTGCTGTGGCTGTTTCCCTCTTAATTATCCCTATTTTCCGCCGATTACAAAAAAAATTGCCAAAATGTTTGACAAACCTAAAAATAATCGCTACTATAGTATTCGCACTACAAGGGACTGTAGTTCAACCGGTTAGAGCACTGCCCTGTCACGGCAGAAGTTGCGGG
>CAZBPR010000237.1:0-3511 GCA_964493825.1 uncultured Dactylococcopsis sp. | reverse complement strand
CAATGACATCCTGTTCCGGGAGTTGATTCGCCCCTGCTTCTACCATGACCACGCCATCAGGGGTTCCGGCGACGACTAAATCTAAATCACCGTTATTAATTTCGTCATAGGTGGGATTAATGATAAAGTCATCTCCCACTAAACCGACGCGTACCGCTGCCATGGGACCATAAAAGGGAATTTGCGCACAAATGACGGCAAGGGAAGCCCCAGTGACTGCCAACACATCTGGTGGCACTAATTCATCCATTGATAACGTCGTTGCCACCACTTGAATATCATCCCGAATCCACTGCGGAAATAAGGGACGTAACGGGCGGTCAATCAAACGACTGGTTAACGTCACTTTTTCTGGGGGACGACCTTCTCGTCGTAAAAAACCACCGGGAATGCGACCGGCGGCGTAGAGTCTTTCTTCGTAATCGACAATTAACGGTAAGAAATCAATTCCTTCTCGTCCTCCGCTGCGAGTCGCTGTGACCAGGACTGATGTATCTCCACATTCAATGAGGACAGAACCACCGGCTTGTGGTGCAAACCGTCCGACTTGAAGCCGAATATCCCGACCATCAAAGGATATTGACTGTTCAAATTCCATCATTATCGTCTCTTTTCCTTATGTGACTATAGCTATGCTCTTTCTCTGTGGCAATGCTAGCACTAAAGAATTTGTTATTGGTTATTCGTCATTAGTTATTAGTCATCCTTCGACAGGGGTTCGGCGAGCTCACCCGAGCCGCTCAGGAACATGGTCATTGGTTATTGGTCTTTCACCGCCTCAACTTGTCTCCGTTACTCCCTCTCTCATTTCACGGTAAGGTAGAAAGTATCAGTTCAAAAGATGTCTTGGGAGAACCAGCAAGCGGCGCTTCCCTTGGCATCTTTAGCGTTGTTATATCCAGGAAGCAAAAAAGTATCAATAATGACGAAATTACACGGAATTTGGTTGTCTCATCCGCAAGAACAAACATTTTTTATTTGGGGAGAAACCTGGCGCAGTTGTACGGGCATCAAAGCAGAAAATCTGCCGAGTGACCACCCTTTTGCCCTGGATGAAGCTGAACTGAAACAGGTGTTGAGGCAGCAACAAATTTCTGCTGATGAATTAACCGATTACCGCTCATTATTACTATCCCTTCCCACTCAAGACACTGGTAAACAACAGTTCCTACCCCTGCTTTCGCAGCAAACACCGCCAGCGCCGGACAATCTTTCTCTAGAACCTTGGCGAGTGTCAGGCTATCACCTCCCTCTAGCGAGTCTTCTCCCGTTCTTATCAACAACCACCGAAACAGGAAGTTTACAATTTTGGTCGCATCTTTACCGCTGGAGTTGTCAGTTACTGGCGCGATCTAAGTTTTTACCGGAACTGCAAGTGCCAAGCCCAGGGAAAGGAAAAACGGTTTGGCAACCTCTGTTTGATGCCCCGAGTGACCAAGCCCGTTTACAAGCTTTTGCCGAACAAATGCCCACAAGTTGCCGCGCCCATGATTTAGAGGGATCTCCCCAAGCGCTCATTATCAGTTTTATCAGTACCGTCATTGATACGGAAATTCGACGGTGTTCGGTACAAACCTTTCCCCCTGTCACCACCCCTCTCCTCAAACAATGGTTTACCGCGCTGGCGAGTTCCGAACCGACTTTTTCGGTAGATGAGATGAATTTACACCGTCTCGATAAAGCGTTGCAGCTCTGGATTGCGCCTGTCAAGGATTATTTGGGAGATCAGGTTTTAAAATCTTTGGGACAAAACCCGTTTCGCCCTTGTTTCCAACTGCTTCCTCCAGAAAAGGCAACGGAAAATTGGTATTTAGAATATGGTTTACAAGCCCGTGACGATGAAAATTGTTTTTTACCCGCAACTACCATTTGGCAGGCTGCAACCACTGAACTGATTTATGAAGAAAGAAAGGTTAAACAGCCTCAAGAAAGCTTACTACAAGGGTTAGGTTTAGCCTTACGCCTGTATCCGACGATTCGCGATAGTTTACAACAGCCCACACCCACAGGTTGTTCTCTCGATCCGATCGCGGCTTATGAGTTTATTCGCGCCAGTGCCTGGCGTTTATCAGAAAATGGTTTTGGTATTATGCTTCCTCCTGGTTTAGCCCCCGGTAGCGGTGAACGACGCTTGGGGGTAAAGGTAAAAGCAAAAGCCCCGAAAAAAGGACAAAAGTTAGGCTTACAGAGTTTACTCGACTATCAGTGGGAATTAGCAGTGGATGAACAAACCCTTTCCCCAGAAGCCTTTCAACAGTTATTAGCCCAACAATCGCCATTGGTGGAAGTGAATGGGAAATGGTTAGCCTTGCAACCCAGTGATGTGAAAGCGGCGCAAAATCTTCTCAAGGCGAGTGATGAACAAATGAATTTTTCAGTCGAAGATGCGGTGCGTCTCACTAGTGGTGAAACCCAGACCATGGGCAAATTACCCATTGTTGATTTTGAAGCCAGTGGCGCATTGCGGGAGTTAATTACCAATCTCAGTGGCAATCAGGCGCTGACTCCTATTGAGAAACCAGCAGGCTTTCGCGGAGAATTACGTCCCTATCAAGCCCGAGGGGCAGGTTGGCTGGCATTTTTGCAAAAGTGGGGCTTAGGGGCTTGTTTAGCTGATGATATGGGGTTAGGGAAAACCATTCAGGCGATCGCGCTACTCCTCCATCTCAAGGAAAAGGAAGAACTATCTGCACCTGTCCTTCTCGTTTGTCCCACTTCTGTTTTAGGCAATTGGGAACGAGAAGTGCAACGCTTTGCCAGTCATTATTGTTCAACGCTGGTTCATTACGGTGAAAAGCGCAAGCAGGGGCAGCCCTTTGCCAAACAAGCCCAGAAATATGATTTAGTAATTACGAGCTATGTCCTAGCCCAGCGGGATGCAACCACACTCAAGACTGTGCTTTGGGACGGGATTATTTTAGATGAAGCGCAAAATATTAAAAACCCGCAAGCCAAGCAGTCGAAAGCCGTGCGCGGATTAGAAGCCAATTTTCGCATTGCCCTCACGGGAACCCCCCTGGAAAACCGCCTTTCTGAATTGTGGTCAATTCTTGACTTTTTGAATCCGGGTTACTTAGGGTCGCAGCAATTTTTCCAACGCCGTTTTGCCACCCCCATTGAAAAATACGGCGATCGCGATTCCTTACAAACCCTACGTTCTCTGGTGCAACCCTTCATATTACGACGGGTGAAAACGGATAAAGACATTATCCAAGATTTACCGGAAAAACAGGAAATGAATGTCTATTGTGGGTTATCCAGTGAACAGGCGAAACTCTATCAAGAAATTGTCGAGAAAGCCCTAGCTGATATTGAAGCAGCCGAAGGAATTCAACGTCATGGTAAAATCCTAACACTGTTAATGAAGCTCAAACAGTTGTGTAATCATCCGGCATTATTAAACAAAGAAAAAGTCTTAGATTCTGCCCAACGCTCTGGCAAATTATTGCGCTTAGTTGAAATGTTAGAAGAGTTAACTGCTGAGCGCGATCGCGCTTTAATTTTCACCCAA
>CAZBPR010000236.1:2964-3589 GCA_964493825.1 uncultured Dactylococcopsis sp. | reverse complement strand
GCATCTTCTGGAGAAACATTA
Source organism: uncultured Dactylococcopsis sp. (assembly GCA_964493825.1). Taxonomy (GTDB): domain Bacteria; phylum Cyanobacteriota; class Cyanobacteriia; order Cyanobacteriales; family Rubidibacteraceae; genus Halothece. The sequence continues at coordinate 3,568 of CAZBPR010000236.1, read as the reverse complement.
TTCAAGTCGTTATTGGCTGTGGTTGTGGTCATTGCTAAAACAATCTCCTTTTTAGTTAATCACAAGTTGGGTTAAATTGATTAAATGTTAATGATTTTTTTGACAATCGTGTAGAATTACTGCATATTTAATTCCCGTTGCGTTAGATTGATCCACTTCTTTTTCCGAAGCATTCGTGCTATGAATTTGTGCCTTAGTCAGTTTAGAAGAATTGGCAGTTTGCGGGTCTTCTTTATCAATCCATTCATAGAACTCAATGGTATCGGGATTGCAAAACGTGCAGCCATCACAATGGTCAGGAATGGGTAACTGGCGGACTCTTCCTTTTTGCACTAATTTCTTCAGCATTTGCCGGAGGGCATCTCCATCCATGTGAAAATGCAGCTCCATTTCTGCCAAAGAAACCCGATGATATTCGAGGACAAAGTTTTGTAGTTCCTTTAAAATCATTAGTATAACCTACTCTAAATTAGCAACAATTTTTGTGCGAGGTTGATCTGATGTTAGAAAAATTAAAACAAGCTCTGGAAGAAGCTCTGGAAGATGAATATAAAGCACGAGCAACTTATCAATTAGTACTGCAAAAGTTTGGCAAGATTCGACC
>CAZBPR010000236.1:0-2954 GCA_964493825.1 uncultured Dactylococcopsis sp. | reverse complement strand
TGTGAATATTCTTCAATCAGAGGAACGACATATTCAAGCCTTATTTTCTTTATTTCAAAACTATCAAATTCCCATTCCCGTTGATACTTGGAAAGACCGAGTGGAAACGCCCGATTCGGTCTTGTCAGCTTGCGAAGCTGGCGTGCAAGCAGAAATTGAAAATGGGGAAATGTATCAGCGATTGCTGGCAATGACAGAAGCATATCCGGATGTCCAGCGGGTTTTTTTGAATTTACAACGCGCCTCCCAAGAAAATCATTTACGGGCTTTTCAACGGTGTGTGCAACGATCTCGCAATCCTGAATTTCCAGTTGGAGGAGAAAGAGGGAGAAGGCAACATCGAGGAAGTCGAGGTTGCAGAAAACAGCGCTACTGTTAAAAGGGTGAGTTTATCTCCCTCTATTTCACTTCTAGTTTAAACACGAGTGGTGGTTTGAGTCTGTTGTCGAGTTGCGCGATCGCTGCTGCGACGATTTCGCGAGAGTTTGAGCAAGAAAATCACTCCTGCCATTACAACGACGCCACCGATAATCCACGCCAGAGAAAACCCAGGATGCTGAGAAAAGGTAGCAATTTGATAAAACATACTCGCCACCCAGTAGCCTAACCCAGTGGTCCAACCGGCAGCTAAAAGAGTCCAACCGAGATTGGTTTCGCGATAAATTGCCCCTGTTGCAGCCACACAAGGGAAGTACATCAGTACGAAAAGTAAATAAGCAAAGGCTGCAGCATTCGTATTAAAGCGTTGTGACATTTGTCCAAAGGTTCCCAATGCAACCTCTTGTTCAGTGGCAGCAATCGTTGGATCTTGAACCTCACCCACACTTAAGCCCAACGGATCGAGGAGTTGATTGCCCAAATCAGCTAAATTAGCGGGAATACTGGCAAAAGCTGCACCAATACCGCCCCAAAAACGAAAAGGCTCTTCGGCTTCTGCTGATTCTGATGCGGCTGCCTCTTCTTGCGCGAGCTGACCGTAAAGGGAATCCAGGGAACCAACCATCGCTTCTTTGGCAAACACACCCGTAAAAATGCCAACGGTTGCGGGCCAATTTTCTTGAGTAACGCCCATGGGAGAAAAGATTGGGGTCACGGCTTGGCTTGTTGCGGAGAGGACAGAATCTTTACTGTCTTGTTGACCGAAAGAGCCATCGGTGCCAACGGAATTTAAGAAACTCAAAACCAGCACCATCAGGATAATTACTTTACCGGCTCTGACTAAAAATCCTTTCAGTCTGTCCCAAGCGCGGATCATCACGCCTTTTGGCTTCGGAATGTGATAGGGGGGTAATTCCATGACAAAAGGAGCCGCTTCCCCTTGCATAATGGTATTTTTCATCACAATCCCAGTAAAGATGGCAGCCCCAATCCCGATCAGATAAAGACCAAACACCAAGTTTTGTCCGTTACGCGGGAAGAAGGCAGCAGCAAATAGCGCATATACTGGTAATCTTGCCCCACAAGACATAAACGGGTTCATCATAATCGTCATCAGCCGATCGCGCTTGTTTTCTAGGGTTCGGGTTGCCATAATGGCGGGGACATTACAGCCAAATCCTACTAGCATCGGCACAAAGGCTTTCCCGGGCAAACCGACAAAACGCATTAACTTATCCATGACAAACGCGGCTCTTGCCATGTAACCGGAGTCTTCCAAAATGGAAAGAATGACAAAGAGTAAGCCAATTTGGGGAATAAATGTCGCCACCGTTTGCACACCGCCACCGAACGAGGTGACAAAGCCAATGAGTAAACCGGGCGCACCGATTCCTTCCAACCAGGCTTGTGGCGCATCGACAAAGACTGTTCCCACGGAAATATCAAAGAAATCAATAAACGTTCCTCCGATATTAATGGCAATGAAGAACATCAAATACATCACCCCTAAAAACAGGGGAATACCAATCCAACGGTTGAGAACAAATTGGTCAATTTGATCGGACTTGGTATTACTCACCTGCCGTTTCTGTTTAACCGCATTTTGGATTAAACTGCGGATAAAGCCATAGCGACTGTCGGCAACAATAATATCAATGTCTTCGTGCAAGAGTTGGTGGATCTTGCGCCGATTTTCCACCACAATCTGATCCAGCTCTTTGCCTTTGAGTTCTGGAGCAACGCGGTCTTCGTATTCGAGTAAGTTCAGCGCCACCCAACGGGTCGAAATCTTACGATTACTCCCTTTTGCCTGGACTAACGGCTCAATTTGATTGAGGGTATCTTCAATGACAGCCGGGTAAGCGACCACAGTGGGCAAGTTCCCCGGATTATCAACGAATTCATTAATGCGACTTCTGAGCAAATCAATGCCTTCTCCCAAAAACGCACTGATGGGAATGACAAAACAACCCAATCGTTGGGAAAGAACCTCCGTATCAATATCAAGTTCGCGATCGCGCGCCACATCCATCATATTGAAGGCAGCGACCATAGGAACGCGCATCTCCATAATCTGTGTGGTGAGATAAAGGTTCCGTTCCAAGTTAGACGCATCAACAATATTAATCACCAGATCCGCCTCTCCAGACATGAGATAATCTCGCGCAATAATCTCATCGAGTCCAGACCCTTCTTCTTCGCCATCGAGAGAATAGACCCCTGGTAAATCAATTACGGTCACTTCCGTGCCATCGTATTGATATTTTCCTTCTTTGCGGTCAACGGTGACCCCTGGCCAATTGCCAGTCCGCTGGTTCGTACCCGTGAGATCGTTAAAAAGAGTGGTTTTGCCACAATTGGGATTGCCAATTAAGGCAATGGTCTGTTTTTTCATGCTTTTTCTTCCTTAGTCATTCAGTAAAGAATTAAATAAAGACATTCCATGGAACATTTGCCCATTAGTCAAGCTTTGCTATCTGGTCTAAGGCAACTCCTCGACGACCAGTGCTGCTGCTTCGTCTTTACGCAGACTTAATTTGAAGCCCCGCACCAAAATTTCGACAGGATCACCCAGG
>CAZBPR010000235.1:0-3589 GCA_964493825.1 uncultured Dactylococcopsis sp. | reverse complement strand
ATGACCGGAATAATCGCTTAAGAACGACGAACGCGGTCTTTAACGCTGATGAAAACAAGTGCAACGGTTGCAGGAATCACAACAATCAAGGTTCCTGCGAGTAAGCTATAAAGGAAATTTGCTAAAGATGGTGTCATGGTTTCTGTTACTCTATGATTAAATGTGAATGGCTACAGGAATTATCCCTATGCTACTTTACAGGATAACAGGCTGCAGTTACAGCCTTCGGTCTTAAAAATGTCGCTCAAAATTTCAAGCCGACACCTTTGCTTAAAAAGGGACTCATTCTACCCGTTAGTCAGTAGACCTTATACTTATTAATAATTTTAATAATTTGCCAATGGAGTTATCAACAGTTGTTAATTGGGGCTTAGGAATCTTTTTAGCCGTGATGACAGTTTTATTTATTTTTCGCATTGTCCTCACTTGGTATCCCCAAATTAATTTAAAGGAATTCCCGTACAGTTTAGTCGCTTTTCCCACCGAACCGTTTTTAGCTCCGTTACGAAAGGTGATTCCTCCCATTGGCGGGGTTGATATCACCCCTGTCATTTGGGTCGGAATCTTTACCTTATTGCGCGAACTTTTATTAGGACAACAGGGACTCCTCAACCAATTTTAATGGCACTGTCATGTGGTTTCTCCATACCTCACCACGTCATCCCGCAAGACTAAAACTGGGCAAGGGGCTTGACGGACCACTCGTTCTGCCACGGATCCCAACGCAAAGCGGTTTAACCCTTTATGAGCATGAGAGGGAATAATAATCAATTGAATGTCATTTTTTTTAGCATAGTCGATAATTTTTCTAGCGGGCTTACCAATCACCACATTAAACGGTGCTTTTTTATACTTGGGATCAGAACAGCGTTTATAAAAGACTTTCTCGACATGGCGACGACGCGTGTCATTATCAACGGTATGCCAAATCATTCCCGGATCGCCAGGATTCAGCGGGCGTAACACGTGGAGGATATGAACCTTCTCAGGATCTTCGACTTCTTTAATGGCTTCTTCGAGGGCTTGAAAAGAGGATTCGGAAAAATCAATGGGAACCAAAACGCGATCGCGCTTGAATAAACTCATAACAATTAGTTATTTTCGGTTGAGCTAGATCTAATATAAATCAGCATAAGTCAGATCAGCCCCCTCAAAATACGTATTCTTTAAGTTTGCCCCGACTAATTTTGCCTTCCTTAAATTGGCATGGCTTAAATTGGCATTTTCTAAGTTAGCCGCAACTAATTTTGTCCCTTCCAAACAACTAAAACTCAAATTCGCCCCCGCTAAATTGGCCCCAATAAAATTACATCCTTTAAGATCGAAATGACTTAACTCGGCCTTGGGTAAATCAATATTTTGAAAATTCCGTTCTCCAGCCGTATACCGCGCCAAAAACTCTCCAACTGGGGTAATGGGAATTTCCCTTAACGGCGCTTGCTGATAAACAAAGCGAAAGGTGTCGCCACTGTCAAGCACCTGTTGCAACTCTTCATAAAAAGGATAAGCACCGATACCGCTTAACGTGACCCAGGCGCGAGTGCGGGTAATGGCAGTAAACAACTGATTCCGCAGATAAAGGTTGGCTTCGGCTTGTGCCACTTGGTCTAACCCCACAATATAGACCATATCTGCCTCTTGTCCTTTTGCCCGATGAATGCGAGAAACCGTTACGCCCCCTTCACACCAAAATTGATTCGGGTTACGCTGATTAGGAGGCGTCTCAAAAATATTACAATCCGGGGCACTGGGCAGATAAATATCAATGCCTTGTTGATAGAGAAATTGTGCGACTGCCAGTTCTAAACGTCGGGCGGTAAAGGTTTCGCCTAAGACGAGAACTAAAATCTGACGACTGGGACGTAATCCTTCTTGGCGCAGGTTGAGTAAAATTTGATCCGCTAACGCGGTTAATTCTTCTGGGCGCGTGGCATAGCTTTGAAAGCGAATAATTTCTCCTTGCCAAAACTGGGGTAAGGGATGGGGAGAATTTTCCGGTGGGCGTTTGAGGGTAATTTCAGTTTGCGGTTGAAAGTTTCCAGTTACTTCATAGCCCAAAGCTGCCCAGTCTTCCGGATGTCTAACACCAGTGAGCATTCCCTCTCGTCTTAATAAGCCCATACCAATGCCATGGGCAAAGGTAATCACTGGATGTGGCAAGCGATAACAGCGAGAGAGAATTTCTGTTTTTTGGATCCCCTCTTTATACTCTCCACTGAGAAGATGGGCGTGTTTTTCGCCTAAAATGGTACCGGGCGTCGGAATACTCAGATGATTAAGACTTTGAGCTTCATCATAGGTCCAAATCAGTCGGCGTTGTTGCGGTTGCATAGAATGAACCGGACGCAGGGCTTGATAGGCCAGTTGATAAAAAGGTTGTGGTGTTTTGAGTTGAATTGTTTCATCAACTAAGAGGTCTTGTCCTTCGTCAATGAGAATGGCATCGAAGACCTGGGGAATAGCGGTTTGGGCAAGGAGTTGGTCACAAGCAAGGGCTAGGGCAACCTGCGGTTGATAGCGTTCGGGCTTGGGCAGATCAGAGACGGTGAGGGGCGATACCCCTGCGGCTTCGGCAATGACGCGATAGAGACCAGGCTGTTTTTTTGCGCCCCAGGCATGAAGAACTTGCAGTTTGGAAGTTTTAGGGTTAAAGTGCTGTTTCTCCTCCTGAAAGCGATTTAACCAATAGCAGAGTTGATCAAGGATGACCGGGTAGAGGCTGCGCGAAAAGAAAACCAATGCAATATCCCAGTCAGGATATTTCAAGTGCATGTGCGCTGCTTTTTGACACAAAAGAACCGTCTTTCCAGAACCAGCAATCCCACGAATCCGTTGACATCCGGGAGGAATTTGTTTCCCAATTTTTTCTTGTTGTTGATCTAGTTCGCAGAGGTGTTGATCAATTTTTTGGAGGACTTTGCCGCGACTTTCTGGAGACGCGAGCACCCGATGGGTGGGCTTTTGATAGACAGGTTTTCCACTGACAAGCGCCAGCAGCAGTTGCCATTGTTGATCGCTGAGATGATGCCCTTGCGTGAGGAGGGGGGTCTGCTTCAGTTTAGCGAATAAATCGGTGGTGGCGGTTAAATCATCCGCGAAGAGAAGGGGCGGTTGGCTGGGAAGATGATGAAAGCCTCGGTTTTCCCAATCAGTACCATTAATGTTCGGTAAAGCTACTAAAATACGACTGGTTATTTGCTGATTTAAACTCGGTTCGCGATCGCAGTAATTTAAAAGAGAAAACAGTTGATTTTCTGCTTGCTGATAGGGATTGCCGCTGCTGGTATAAAAGTTTTGATAGTGCCAAAGGTGTCCTGTAATTTGTTGGATTTGATTAATGAGGAGTGCTTTGACTTCAATAATAATGATCCCGAGGGCGCGATCGAGCAGTAAAATATCCGGTTCTTTGCGAAAATGACCAACGGTAGAAAAAATCGGGTAGCGCCAATAAGCAATACACTGCCGTTGGGCAAAAGCAACTTGTATTGCTTCCCAAACCTGTTTTTCCGCACTTTGCCCTGCCTGGGCAAACGGTTCAGTGGCAATAAAATGGGCATTTAGTTTTGCCATTGTTTCAGTAATCCTCAGC
>CAZBPR010000234.1:1729-3620 GCA_964493825.1 uncultured Dactylococcopsis sp. | reverse complement strand
TTTGGCAACTTTATCCTTCGTTGATAGTTGCTGGTTTTCTTTGACTTGTTTGGCATGCCAGCCCGCAGTAAGCTTACCGTCTACAAATTCGGCGTTCTTGAGGGAGGAGTGAATAGCGTGTAACTCTTCTGAGGTTAAAACATGATCTATACAGAGAATCATAACTGAATAAGAAAGATTATCAATTATAAAAATTGCCTTTTAAGTTTAAGGGATCGACTTTGACCCTCGCAAGATTGTCCGACACTCATCCTTTTGAGATCAGCCTGATTTTTCCTGCTCAAGTCTGGATATAACAGAAGCTTATAAGGTTCAAGGAAAAAGGATAATTTTTGCCTCTAATTGTTCTGACTCCTTGCTTATTTCCCTCTGGCACCGGTCTACTTGTGGATTCCGTCATTAGATGCAATAATTTTTCAGTTGATGTTTATCAGTAGATACTTAATCGATGAAATTTACGAGACGATTTTTTATTGGTGCGGGAACTGCAACTGCTGCTGCTACAGTCAGCCAGCTGGCTCAAACGAAACCAAGCTATGCTCAAAATGGAGAGATTAATCTTTACTCCTCACGTCATTACGATACAGATGAACTTCTCTATAAAAATTTCACGGATCAAACCGGGATTCGAGTGAATCTATTGGAAGGAAATGCAGATGAACTGATTTCTCGAATTAAAAATGAAGGACGCAATAGTCCGGCTGATCTGTTAGTTACAGTGGATGCTGCTCGTTTGTGGCGCGCAGAAGAAGCGGGTATTTTTGCCCCAGTGTCTTCTCCGATTTTAGAGGGGAGTATTCCCGAAAATCTCCGTCATCCCGATGGTTTGTGGTTTAGCTTGACGAAACGGGCACGAGTGATTTTATATAACAAAGCTCAGGTTGATCCGTCGGAGTTATCGACCTATGAAGATTTAGCGTCTTCTAAATGGCGCGATCGCATTGCGATTCGCTCTTCTAACAATGTTTATAATCAGTCTCTAGTTGCTTCTCTCATTGCTAACTTAGGCGAAGAAGCAACAGAAGAATGGTGTCGAGGAATTGTTGAAAACATGGCACGTCCGCCTCGCGGTGGCGATATGGATCAAATTAAAGCGGCTGCTTCCGGGGTTGCTGATCTCGCAGTAGCTAATACGTATTACTTTGCTCGCTTTGCACCGGGTCGTTCTGCTAGTAATCCGGCAATTTTTGACAGGATTGGTGTTTTCTTCCCGAACCAAGAGGGACGCGGCACTCATGTTAATGTTAGCGGAGGCGGCGTCATTAATACAGCACCAAATCGTGAGGGCGCGATTCGTTTCTTAGAATATTTAGTTAGCCCCCCGGCGCAAGCCATTTTTGCTCAAAGTAATAGTGAGTATCCTGTAGTGCCAAATGTTCCGCTAGATCCTGTCATTGCTCGCTTTGGCGACTTTAAGGAAGACCAGGTCAATGTGTCCCAACTCGGAAGCAATAATCCTTTAGCCGTTAAAATCATGGATCGCGCTGGCTGGGCTTAAAAAATGAATAATTAACACTCTAGAATGAGCGCTTGCTTGATTTGACGTTGTTAACTCAGCAACCGTAATTGTTTCCGCATCGCTCATTTAGGGTTGGGAAAAGCTAAATATACCCAACCCACTTTCATTTAATTACGAGCTAACCATTTTTGTCCATTTAAGCGCTGCACCGTGTACATCACAAGTAACTCTAGGTTAACTTTACGCTCGTCAATCATAAATGACTCAATGGTACTGGGAGGAGAATCACTGGCTGTATAAGAAAATGCTTTTTGTCCACTGATATCGTCATCTAAAAAATAAACATTAAAACGACGTTTTCCCCCATCCCAGCGACCAATGACTTGAGAACATTCATCAGCGTCAGGAAGAGGGAATTGCTCTTTTTTAAAT
>CAZBPR010000234.1:1488-1719 GCA_964493825.1 uncultured Dactylococcopsis sp. | reverse complement strand
AATTCCGGAAAGGGTTTATCTTCAATTGGGGGTTCTTCTTCTTTTTTCTTGGCAGAGGAACCTGATTTGCTGCCTTGCTTAGACTTTTCTTCTTCAGACATAGACCTTAACTCAAATAACGATATCTTAATCTTTTTCGTCTTGTTAATCGGAAGTGAGAGAGGACTCGCGATCGCGCAACTTGATTATGTTCACGCGCGATCCTTTACGCGAACAAGCATTGCCTGAATT
>CAZBPR010000234.1:0-1478 GCA_964493825.1 uncultured Dactylococcopsis sp. | reverse complement strand
CTTAACGGTTCATCCCCCGGCAACGGCGGGCACGATACTCACCTCATCCCCATCTTGCAAGGAGGTTTTTTCGTTTTCCAGGAAGCGGATATCCTCGCTATTGACGTAGAAGTTGAGAAAGCGACGGAGTTTCCCTTCCTCGTCTCGCAACCGCCCTTTGAATCCAGGATAGTTTTGTTCGAGGGTTTCGACTAATTCTTTGACACTACTGCCATTGCATTCGAGAACTGCTTGGTTGTCAGTATATTTTTGTAAAACTGTCGGAACTAAAACTTTGACGCTCATTGGTTTCTGAAATCTATCGGTAATGAGTTGAAGGGTTTCTCTTGGTTACTGAGTGTTAACCACTTTGCCAAGAGGGACAAGAAATTATACTAACACTTGTTGCCACTCCAGACGATCAAGGGTGCGAGACCGTTGCCAAGCGCGCTCAAAGCTATCTAAATTGGGGTCAATGGCAAAGGGTTCGCCAATATAGCCTTGTACTGCTTCTTGGGTTTTCAGTCCATTACCGGTGATATAAGCAACGGTGCTTTCTTCGGGATCAATTTTGCCGGCTTCCACGAGTTTTTTCAAAACAGCGATGGTGGTTCCGCCAGCGGTTTCAGTAAAGATTCCTTCGGTTTCGGCTAAGAGTTGAATGCCTTCAATGATTTCAGCATCAGTGACATCTTCAATATTGCCGTTGGTTTTACGGGCAACATCTAAGGCATAAACCCCATCAGCTGGGTTACCAATGGCAATAGATTTGGCAATGGTGTTGGGTTTAACCGGCGTAATAAAGTCACGTCCTTCTTTAAAGGCTTGGGAAATCGGAGAACAGCCTTCGGCTTGCGCCCCACTGAAACGAACGGATTGATCTTCGACTAACCCGGTTTTTACGAATTCTTGGAAGCCTTTATAAATTTTTGTATAGAGAGAACCGGAGGCTAAGGGCGCAACCACATGATCCGGTAGTTTCCATCCCAGTTGTTCAGCAACTTCGTAACCCAGGGTTTTAGAACCTTCAGAGTAGTAGGGACGAAGATTAATATTGACAAAGCCCCAGCCATAACCGTTAGCGACTTCGCTGCAGAGACGGTTCACTTGGTCATAGTTGCCTTTGACCGCCATGACAGTGGGGTTATAAATCAAAGTTCCTAAAACTTTCCCGGCTTCGAGATCGGCAGGAATGAAAACACAACATTCTAGACCGGCACTCGCTGCGATCGCTGCTGTTGAGTTAGCAAGGTTGCCGGTACTGGCACAAGAAACGGTAGAAAAGCCAAACTCTCTCGCTTTGCTCAGGGCAACCGAAACAACACGGTCTTTAAAGCTCAGGGTGGGCATATTCACCGCATCGTTTTTAATATAAAGCTCTTTTAAGCCTAAGCGACGGGCTAAGCGGTTGGACTTAATTAAGGGGGTCATGCCAGTGCCCACATCGATGACCTCGCCTGTAACGGGTAAAAAGGGTTTGTAACGCCAAATGGACTTGG
>CAZBPR010000233.1:0-3630 GCA_964493825.1 uncultured Dactylococcopsis sp. | reverse complement strand
GAGTGAGGCAATTGATCAGATCATGAGCAAAACAATCACTCGCTTTCCGGGCAGTTTTGGCGTTTACACCCATACCCAAGCGGAAACTTTTCCCTTTGCTAATGCCTGTCGGTGTCTCAGTAGTGGTCTGGATTTATCGTTATATGAGTTTAGTGCCGAAAGTCAAGATTCTCTGGTCTGGTTGGGGCGCATTGCACCGGAAAAAGGCTTAGAAGATGCCGTTGCAGCCGTGCAACAATTAGGCATTCCCCTCAAGATTTTCGGCTGGATGCAAGATGAAGACTACTGGAATGAAATTTGCACCCAGTATCCCAACGCCCCCATTGAATATGGCGGATTTTTATCAACCACTGCCTTACAACGAGAAATCCGTCAATGTCGTGCCTTATTGATGACCCCGCGTTGGGTGGAAGCCTTTGGCAATGTCGCCATTGAAGCCTTAGCCTGTGGGGTACCGGTCATTTCTTATCGTCGCGGCGGTCCCGCGGAAATTATTCGCGATGGTCAAACCGGATTTTTAGTGGAACCGGACAGTGTCGATGGGTTAGTCAAAGCCATTCATCGCCTTGACGAAATTGACCGTTGGGCGTGTCGCCAACAAGCGGAGGAAGACTATTCCTTATCTGCCTTGCGCGATCGCTTTTTAGTATGGTTTAAAGATCTTTTGCAGCGCGATCGGGTAACTCCTACTTAGATCTTCATCACAGTCAAATTCGCTTTTAATCCATCAGATCAGATCAAAACTAGACTCTCTGTTCAGCTTTCGATCAAAGGTTGCAATTTTCTCACATCCTGCATTTTGACAAATGGCACCAATTAAATAATCCGAAAAATCTGCTTTTCCTTTCTGAGTTCGCCGTAAAGCCTGATAGACAAGGGGACGGTTTTCAAACTCGAAAACAGGGCTTTGCAGTATGGATTCTATTGTAGAGAGAATGTCTTGTTTCGGGTATTGATAAGGCTTTCCTCTTAAAACCCAAACCAGTTCACACAGAACAATATTGGCAATAAAACAAGTTTCACCACTTTGGAGAATAAAAGTCGCCTTTTGCCATTGCTCTTCATTATCTTTGGTTAAATAACGAACCAGTAAATTTGTATCAATCCCAATCACTTGCCCCCTCCTGAATGGATTGCTCCATTTCTTCTATGGTTGCTGCTTTTATTCCAGGGCGATGAAGAATTCCAGAAAGAGTTTCAATGGGGACATTAATCGGGATCAGAGTAACTTGACCCTTTTCATCAAGTACAAAATCCACTTCACTTCCTGCTTCGATGTGGAGATAGTCTCGGATCACTTTTGGAATCGTAATTTGTCCTTTAGTGGTCAGTTTTGCAGTTACCATCGTAATTTTTCTTACTTTATTTCCTTACTTGATTGTAAAACAATTTGGTTTCAAAATTTCTGGCTAGAGACATCTCTGTCCATCACATCAGAGTTATAAAATAAAGGGTAAGTATGTCTAGGGAAACATTAATTTATGGCTCTTGGTTACCTTGCACTTGTTTTACACGCTCACCTCCCTTTTGTTCGTCATCCTGAAAGTGACTATGTTTTAGAGGAAGAATGGTTGTTTGAGGCGATAACTGAAACCTATATTCCTCTTTTGCAAACGTTTGAGGAGTTAAAACAAGATGGCATTGAATTTAAGCTGACCATGAGTATGACACCGCCCTTGGTGTCAATGCTACGAGATTCCTTTTTACAACAACGATATGATCGTCATCTGGCAAAATTGCAGGAATTAGCCGCGAAAGAACTGCAAAATAACGCCAATAATGGACATTTGCAATATTTAGCACAACACTACATTAACCAGTTTTCCCGAGTCCGCCGGACTTGGGAAAATCACAACGGCGATCTGGTGAGTGCGTTCAAAGGCTTTCAAGATAGCAATAACTTGGAGATTATTACTTCGGCGGCGACCCATGGTTATCTCCCTTTGATGAAAATGTATCCAGAAGCCGTACGAGCGCAAATTGAAATTGCTTGTCAACACTATGAAGAAAATTTTGGCTCTCAACCCCGAGGGATTTGGCTACCGGAATGCGCTTATTATGATGGGTTAGAACGCTTTATGGCGGATGCCGGATTACGCTATTTCCTCATGGATGGACATGGCATTTTATATGCCAGTCCCCGTCCCCGTTATGGCACCTATGCCCCCATTTATACCGAAACCGGAGTGGCAGCATTTGGGCGCGACCATGAATCATCGCAGCAGGTCTGGTCTTCGCAAGTGGGTTATCCGGGTGATCCCGTGTATCGCGAGTTTTATAAAGATTTAGGCTGGGAAGCGGAATATGAGTATATTAAACCTTACATCCTTCCCAATGGACAACGGAAAAACACAGGGATTAAATATCATAAAATTACCAGTCGCACCGCCGGGTTAGGAGAAAAGAAATTGTATGATCCTTACTGGGCGCGAGAAAAAGCAGCGGAACACGCCGGGAATTTTGTCTTTAATCGGGAACGGCAAATTGAGCATTTAGCCGGGATTATGCAGCGTCAACCATTAGTGGTGTCTCCCTATGATGCAGAGTTATTTGGTCATTGGTGGTATGAGGGTCCTTGGTTTGTAGATTATTTGATTCGTAAATCGTGGTACGACCAAGGAACTTATCAGATGGTGCATTTGGCGGAGTATCTCCGCTTGGAACCAGTGCAACAGGTGTGTAAACCCTCCCAGTCGAGTTGGGGCTACAAAGGTTTCCATGAATATTGGGTCAATGAAGCAAATGCTTGGATCTATCCCCATTTACACGAAGCAACGGAACGGATGATTGAATTGAGTCAGCGTCAAGCGCAAAATGAGTGGGAAAAACGGGCGTTGAATCAAGCAGCAAGAGAGTTATTGTTAGCGCAGTCTTCCGATTGGGCGTTTATTATGCGCACTGGAACCATGGTGCCTTATGCCGTGCGCCGAACGCGATCGCATCTTAGACGGTTTAATAAACTCTATGATGAAATTATTGGCGAGACAATTGATCGCGCTTGGTTAGAAAAAGTGGAAAAAATCGATAATATTTTCCCTAATATCGACTATCAAGCTTATTCCCCCATTGAAGAACCCATTAAGTTGGGACGCCAACCATAATCTCGATAATGACGGTAATCTGTCAGAATTTTGTGGTGGTCAAAACATAGGTTTTCTGGCAGTTCCCACCGGTAAAAAACGTCCAAATTTTTAGCATCATCATCGGCTTGTGGCGTGCCGATCGCGCTGGCAAGAAACACAATGCTAATCGTGTGTTTGCGGCGGTCCCGCTGCGGATCGGAATAGGCATGGAACTGCCCCAACAGTTTCACCGTGAGCCCGGTCTCTTCTTTGGCCTCCCTGACCGCGGCCTCCTCCAGAGTTTCCCCGTAATCCACAAATCCTCCCGGCAAGGCCCAGCCGTGAGGAAATTTCTGCCTCTCTATTAGCACCAGCCCCTGGCCCTGAAGCTCGATGATAATGTCCCCATAGAGACTCAATAGAAATGTCCCCTTCGGTAGTATGGCGGCAATGAGTGGCACGCGAATACCGATGGGTGAAAAGGACATCAGACGGGCACAGGTCATGGGGATGGTAGTCGAAGGAAAGCGCAGCATTGCAGAGGCGGCGGAGGTCATGGGCGTCGGCT
>CAZBPR010000232.1:0-3738 GCA_964493825.1 uncultured Dactylococcopsis sp. | reverse complement strand
TGGAGGCTTTAAACAAAACGCGGTCGCGCGGGGCTAAGATTTCCTTTAACCGTTCCACCAGGGCAGTTTTATCTTGAAAACATTCGCTGGGCACTGATTGGGCAGCAGTGGCAATGGCTTCGGTTTCCGGTTCATCCACTAAAACCAAAAGATGATCCAAGTTCAATTGCGCCACTTTTTCTCCCACTTGCCGATGCAGTTCTTCCGATTGCTCTCCCAATTCTTTCATTGTACCTAAAACGGCAATGTGACGGTCGCCTGGAGTATCTTTCAGTAACTGTAGGGAAGCAATCATGGACTCAACCCCGGCATTGTAGGTTTCATCGAGAAGCACAATCTCATTATCTAGGGTATAACGGCGCGATCGCGCCCCTGGTAATTCCACGGTAATCCCCTTTTGTAACGGCGTTACGTCTAAATTGAGGGTTTTCGCCACCGCTAGGGCTGCCAGATAATTGGACGCATTATGCACACCGGGTAAAGGCAGGGGAAAGGTCAAATCTTCGACGGCTAAGGTTTCTCCATCCAGTAACCGCCCTTGCAAGTCTCCACCGTCTAACCCATACGTTAAAGTTTTTCCGTTCCAAACGGTGGCTGCTGTGTTGATTAAGCGGTCATTATCATGATTTAAAATTGCTGTTGCTTCCCGAGGCATCTGTTCAAGGAGTTCACACTTGGCTTGCGCGATCGCTTGTCGCGATCCCAAGCGACCAATGTGCGCCGTTCCCACATTTGTAATTAAGCCCACAGTGGGCTGGGTAATATCCGTGAGTTCAGCAATTTCGCCCCGGGCTCTCATTGCCATTTCTACCACAACATAGTCATAATTTGAATTAAGACGGAGCAATGTTTTGGGAACACCAATTTCATTGTTTTGATTTGCTTCTGTCTTCAAGACCGTCCCGTATTGAGCGAGAACACCAGCAATCAATTCTTTTGTTGTTGTTTTTCCCACTGAACCAGTAATGCCAATAACAGGTATTTTGTGCTGCTGTCGCCACCACTGAGCAATTTGTTGATAGGCACGCAGTGTATTTTCCACATAAAATTGAGAGAGATGAGTGGGGAGATGACCCGAAAAATTTTGCTGAAGAATTAATGCACTTGCTCCCGCCTGGATGGCATTTTCTAAAAAACGATGACCATCAAATTTATCTCCAACCAAAGCAACAAAAATTTCTCCTGCTTTGAGATGTCGGGTATCGGTATTAATCCCTGTGACTTTTTTGCTTGTCCAATCTTCACTTAAAACTTGATTTGAAGGCTGAATAATTTTTGCTAAGATAGGCAACGTTAGAGGTTGATTCATTGCTAAGCTTCCCCTATGGTCAATTTAAATTATTTTTTCTTAAACAAATTCTGAACTTTATTTAGCGTCACTTTAAAAGTTGCTAGCGATAGGCATCTCTATTTCCGTCTCGCCCATTTTTATATCATTTTTAGTAAAAAATGCCAACTAACGAAATACAAGAAAAAATATATAATCACTTAAAATCGTGTGTCTTACAAGAAACACCGGAACAAGTGGTCGGGCGATATGATCGTCTCTTTGTTAAAGCAACTGGCTATGAAGATCCAGAGATTCGCGAAGCCTTAGAAAAAATTACCAAAGCGGATACAGCAAAAACAGATTTTTCTTCTTTTTTAAGTGATTGTTGTTACATTGCTATCAATCACTGGTTGATACAAGAACCTGAAACTCAACAATTTGTTGGTGATTTAGTCAAAATTTTTGAAGGAATTCCTCCCTTTGCCCGTTCTCAAACCATGGCTTCTCGTCGCATTCGAGAAAAGGTTTCTCAATTTAGTTGCAGTGACTATCTAGTCAAAATGAAACGCTTACGGGGTGTTTTAACAACACAAGAAGAAACGCAGCGAGATAAATCACAACCTTTAGCAACAATTTTAGGACGTTATCCTTTTTTATATCAAGATTGCATTATTCCTCAAGAAATTTCCCCTGCAACCAAAAAAACGCTAAAAAAATTTCAGGCAAGGCAACAATATAATTTTGAAGTTTCTCTGTCTAGCTATGTCACCAATCAAGTTCGTCTAGCACGATTAGCTAAGCGTTACGATTCTCTAGAGCAAGCAAGAGAATTAATTACTCCTACCCCTAATCCCACCCTCTTGAAAGAGCCAGAATTAATTTCAACCCTTCAGCATTTTATCAGTGGAGTGCAAGGAAAATCAACCTATCAGGATCTAGCGAAACGTTTTCTTATTCATAGTAGTAAAGCTGATAACTTTAAAACCTATAAAAAAGATCTCTATGAATACTTAATGAGTTCAATTAGTGGTGATTATGTGCAAAAACAATTTAAACACCGTCTTGCGGATCACCTGAAACAAACATTAGGGGATTGGGATCGGCAAAAACCAAATGAACAACTAGTTCTACGAGTCGCCAATAATTTACTAAAATTTATTGTTGTTGAAAGTCGCCAAAATATTAACCATTATCTCTATCTCGATTTAATTACCAATTTAGGACCGACTCAAACCGTTGGATTATTATTGAAGATTGTTTTAC
This sequence comes from uncultured Dactylococcopsis sp., assembly GCA_964493825.1. Lineage (GTDB taxonomy): Bacteria > Cyanobacteriota > Cyanobacteriia > Cyanobacteriales > Rubidibacteraceae > Halothece. The sequence goes on along the minus strand of CAZBPR010000232.1, from coordinate 1,205 downwards.
TGTCTCCTAAGATTAACCCTTATTTAACGAGCCGTTTTGCCATTCTATATACCCATTACGAACAGACGCCAAGAGATAATGTGCATTGGCTTTTCAAGTCTTTAGAAAACCTGAATATTGCTTTAACTATTTACAGTAGTACGATTGATTTATCTTATTGGCGTTCGGCAAACTCGATTTCTCTTTAAATAGTGTCAAGGGAAAATTCTTGTATTGCCGGATAAAAGTTTTTATTTTCATGACTAGGGCGAGATAACTTAATCAAGGCAAAGCGCTGTAAGGGAGTTAGTTTTTCCCAGGCTTCAACCGTGATGTGAAGATTAAATTCACTGGCTTTATCTTGGACGGATGCTGGAATGGATTGAGCATTCAACCAAGGGGGATGAGGATCAATGTCTAATTCTTTTGCCGGCGCACCTGTATATTGAGTCACTAGATTTTGTAGATAATTTTTATAAGCCGTCATTTGATCCGGTGTTTCACACGGTTGCTTGACCAGTGTATCTCGTTCTTCCTGGCTCAATTGGTGCCAATGGTGGAGTTTGAGTTTAACCCCGCAAGTATCTAATTTGAGACGAACTTGCATGGGAATGCAACGCAAATCGTTAACAAAGTCGGCTTCAAATTGAAAGAACATCAGTTTATTAGTCATTGGTCATTGGTCATTAGTCATTCGTCCTTTGCTTTGTGTCAGGTTATGAAGTAGGGAGGAGTTTTTTGAGGGATGTTTGCAATTTGGGTTCTTCAGTCTCTTCTATTTTGTCCATGTCTTTTGTTATGGGAATTAACTGTACCGCACAGGCTTTTAATTCCGGTTGTTTAGAGGAGGGACAAGCTTCCGGATGAGTTAGGGCATTGGCTTCGGCATCATCGGCCCAAAGTGCCCCCCAGTGCATGGGAATAAATACGGTGCCTGGGGCAATGGCTTTGGTTATTTTAACGCGAAAGCGAGCTTTGCCACGGCGCGATCGCGCTTCGACCCACAGTTCTGCCTCGGTTTCTTCTAATCCAATGTTCTTCGCATCCCGGGGATGAATTTCTAATTCCGCATAGGGGTGCATTTTATTAATTTTGGGAATGTGTCCGGTGCGAGTTTGCGTGTGCCAGTGGCCATATAAGCGTCCAGTGGTTAAAACGTAAGGATACCGTTCATCTTCGGGTTCAGCGAGTCCATGAGAATGAACCGCCGCAAAATTAGCCCGTCC
>CAZBPR010000231.1:0-3741 GCA_964493825.1 uncultured Dactylococcopsis sp. | reverse complement strand
CATTTCGGAACCGCCCACAATTAAGCTAATGATTTTTTGATCGCAAAAGCATTGGGTTTGGGCTTGCAAATAGGTATTGACTAAAGAAAACCCATCCTGTCCCCCACCGGGAGTCACTAAAATGAAGCGGTCTCTGTCCGTAATCCCCAACTTTTGGCGAATCGCTTGGGGAGACTGAAGACCGGGCGGGCGTCGGATGTACCCCATAAACTGGGTTTTTGCCTTCAGCGTTGGCGAAAAGCGGTATTCTTCTACCGCATTGAAAATTTCCGGGTTCCCCACAATCCACACTTGGTCATAGCGGGATTCCGCAAGGAAATAATAATTTTCTCGTTGCCATTGCGCGATCGTCGCCGGAGCGCTATCCAAAATATCTCGTAACAGAAGCACATAACGAGTTTGGGGATGGTGATATTTCAAATAGTCCAAGGTTGCTTGCAATTCTCCTTGTAAACCATTTGGTTTTTTATCCACCAAGAAGAGATCCGGTTGGAAATGAGCAGCAGCGGTACAAATCAGCTGTTCTCTAAGAGTGAGCGTGTCCTCAAATTGTCCTTTGAGAAAGGTAACGCTCAATTTTCCTTCCTCATTGCGACCGAGACAAGGCAATTTAATATAGTCCAGTCCTTTAGGCAGTCGGAGTTGATGTAAGGCAGGCGATCCGGAAACAACCAGAATTGATAAATTCGGAATTGCTTGCAGGAGATAATCGCAGATGGCCAGCATCCGGCGAATATTGCCTAATCCAAACGCATCATGGGAATAGACCATTAACTTCATAGGGAAACTGTCCTTAAATGAGTGAGTTTGGCGTCTAGGAACTGCAAACGCGGTTGAGAAATTACTTAGTGAAACCTATTCCCGGCAATAACGGGATGTAACGATCTCAAGGGTTAAGTGGTATCGTTATTATTATCTTGACGCAACTTTATAAAAATTAAATGAAGTTAATATGAGAACCCATTCATGAGAATTCATGAAAGTTTGATGAGAACTTTTTTATTGATTGAGGATTACCTGATATTCTATGGCAACACCAAAAATTTATTGGGCAGCCCCTTTATTTACGCAAGCCGAACAAAGCTTTAATCAGAATCTTGCAGCAGAATTAGAACAACACGGTTATACCATTTTCTTACCACAAAAAGAATGTGCTGAAGTCACGGAAAAAGCCATTTATGAAACCTGTCTCTCGGGCTTGTGTTCATCCAATTTAGTGGTTGCGATTTTAGATGGAGCGGATGCCGATAGTGGTACCTGTTGGGAATGTGGTTATGCCGTCAGTCAAGGAATTCCAGTCATTGCTGTGCGCACTGATTTTCGAGACAGTGGCGATATTAAAGGCTTTAATGCCATGCTTTATTACAGTGCCACTCAGGTGATTGAACCCGGAGAGGAAGGATTAACCTTAGCGATGATTAAGGCAATATCGGAAGCCCTTTAATCTCTTGGTGATGAGGAAAAAAAACACCCTCCTCCTTTGACAGGGGAAGAGGGTAAAGGATCAACTAAACCTTTTGCGTCTGCAATTGCTTGTCATCGACCCAAACACTGTGAAACCCATAGGGAACCCGTTGGGGCATCATCACTCGCGCTACCGGGTCTGCTGTAAAGTTTTGTGCGTCAATGACCAATAACTCAGAAGTGTCGGCTTGATGATCATGAATCAAAGTCAGTAACCAACCGTCATCCTCTTCTGTACTCCCTGGACGCGGCACAAAAGAGGGGTCGCCACCATATCGTCCTTCTCCAAAGGCATGAAATTGAGAGGTTTTCTGGTGAAAATCGTGCTTAATGACGCCCTCAAATAAAGGCGTTTCACCATTTGCCATTTGCGCTGTATAACCGTAGCGAGTGGGATAGCCTAACCAGCGCTCATTCAATGCTGGAAATTCAGAAGGAGTGGGTTCTAAGTTCTCTTCCTGCACGGTTCCTGTACTCAGATTAAACCGCCACTGATGTAACCGGGGAATATCACCCTCGGGATCTTTGAAGGCACTGTCACTAACGAGAACATTGGTTGAACTCATACGACACGCAATTAAAACCACTTCCTCTCCATCTTCATAAGCATTGAGAGTATGGAAGACATAACAAGCGGGCGCTTCAAACCAGCGGATACTATTTTTATCGCCATGACGGGGCATAATTCCAAAGCGAGACGGTCGATCCGCCTCAAACATTAAAGGGGGTTCTCTCTGCTGCATTCGTTCCACACTAAAGGTAAAGGGCAAATCCATGAAGATTGTATAGTGTTCTGTAATCGCAAAATCATGCATCATCACCCCCATTGGCAGATCAATGGGAATCGTCCATAGTAATTCTCCGGTGGCAGCAGCTAAACTGTACTTGAGAAAAGGTGGTTCGGCAAAGGAATAGCCATAAAACATCATTTCTCCGGTTACTGGATCGACTTTGGGATGCGCTGTGAAAGGGGAAGCCAGTTTTCCGTTGTAAGTATAAAGACCAATGGTTTCTAACTCCGGGGTCCGTAGCGCATGAGGGGCACCTCCTTCCCAAAGGGCTAACAGTTGACCCCCATGCCAAACTAAAGCGGTATTAGCCACGTTTTTTACTGCCCCATCCGGATTATCCTGGGCCGGTTCTAGCAGTCCTTTCCAGAGGGCTTGACCGGCTTCTTGTTCGGTTTGAAAACCTTGGGTCCGAACATATCGATTGCAATAAGACGCTTTACCCTGATCAAGCCGAATCCCGTGTACCATGCCATCCCCATCAAACCAATGATAAGTGCCAGGGGGAGAAAACTGTGGGTTAGGACCATTACGGAGAAACATCCCGGAAATTGCGGTTGGCAGTTCGCCAATTACCGTGAGATCTTGAGCGGTAATTTCTTGGCGAATGGGAGCATAATTGCCTTCTAGATAAGGGTTAGCGCGGGTTACTGTCATCGGTGATCGCTTGTTGAAGGTATTGTTTGCTATGATGACATTTTTCACCTTGTAAACTACCCGACGCTCGTGCTACGCACAGACCGGAGCGTAGGTGAGGACGGGGCTTCCCCGCGATTAGCTAACTTTTTGTGGTTGCGGGTGGATGTTGCAAATCTCGCTCGGGATCGCCCAGTTCCCGTACATTCGCCGCAAATTCCAGTAAAATCCCATTGGGGTCAAAAAAATAAAAGGAGGAGATAAAAGTCGTTTCATCCACTTCCGGAACGTAGCCTTCGGGAACATCGGCATGGTGCAGAATGGGAGTCGTTTGAACCCCTTTAGCGATCAGTTTACTCCGATAGTCTTCTAACTTCTCCGGAGCAACTTGAAAGGCAACATGATGCATTGAACCATGAGCGGTTTGAAGATTACCCGTTTGTAACCCGTTGGGATCAACAGAAGCAATACCAGGTGAAGCCGCTGGCGCGTCTGGAAACCAGAAAAAAGCAAGCGCGTCGCCATTGCCAATATCGAAAAAGAAGTGCTGTCCGCCTTCTGGGATTTCTAGGGTTTTAATCAGTCGTAACCCCAGTGTATTGCAATAAAAATCAACAGTACGAGCCATATCTTGGCACACTAAGGCTAAGTGATTAATCCCTTGCAGTTCAAATTGTTCCATAACCAATGCAGAATAGGCTGATTTAATTAGGATGATGCGTAACTTTGTTATCCTTCCACTTCGCTAGGATGATTAATTAAATTCCCTTATGGAATGAAGGATCAATAATTGAGTTAAACTGAAATTAATGACAACAAAATAACAAAGAGATTTTGGCAATCATCATAACTT
>CAZBPR010000230.1:0-3749 GCA_964493825.1 uncultured Dactylococcopsis sp. | reverse complement strand
GATCCAATTTTTTGATTTCGCATTCGGTTTGCTCATCTTTTATTTCCTATGCTTTTTATAGTTATGTGACCTTGGACAAAGAAAAAGATGGTAAAATGAAGAAAAATGGGCAAGAAAAGCGAGGGAGAAAAGATGGAGCCCCCTCGCGTTCCTTGGCCAGAGCGTAGTAGGGGGCTCCTGTCACCATAACCATAATGGCAGGAATCATGATACCACCAGAGATCCTCAATAGCAAATCGTTATTTTCCCTTCTATACAAAATAGATTTAGATCTGACCGAGCAGACCCGAGCCAGAAACTGCCCTTTTGTGGGGGTCCGTTGCATTGCGCCCACTATGCGCGAAAGCCTCGAGGCGGCCCCCCGGAGATTGAAGAGGCTTTTGAAATCCGATTCAGCCTGTGCTGTGGTCGGGAAGGTTGTCGGTGTCGTGTCAAGCCCCCATCGGTTCGGTTCTGGGGTAGACGGGTCTACTGGGCCCCCGTGCTACTGCTGGTCACCGCCCTGCGGCAAGGCCACAAACCGGTGGTTACCTTACAGCGGCTCAAGGCCCTTTGCGGAGTATGGCGGTCGACGGTCAAACGGTGGCAGCGCTACTTTAAAGATCTTTTCATTCAAAGCGACCGTTACCGAGGTCTGTGCGGATATCTGATGCCGCCGGTCGACCCGGACGTTCTGCTCCGGGATTTACTGCAGCGTTTTAGCCGACAGTGCCCTGATGCTCAAATGGCACTGGTGACCTGCCTGGGGGTTTTTGCCCTGGGTCCCTGACACAATCTTCGATGCCGCCGTCATCGGAAAATGCTTCACGCAAAAGATGGGCGGCTGTCAAAGGCAAATAAATCCGCTACAGAGTTTCTTCAGACTGGTTCGACCCCGTTTGCCTCCACGGAGGAGGTCGGTGGAAGCGAACCGGAAAGGAGAGACCCAATGAGCGAGCCTGAAGTGCCCATGTGGCAGCGCTGGGCCCAGTTCCGGTTTTCAGTGATTGGAGAGCTGTTGTCAAGCCCGCCGGAAAAGGGGCGACTGCAGCAGACCATTGCCCGGCTGGCCCGAAAACATTATCAACATCCCACAGATACCAACCAGCGGATCGGCATCGGCGCCTCGACCATCGAGCGCTGGTATTACAAGGCGAAATCAGCCGCCGATCCCATTGCCGCGTTGGGCCGAAAAATACGTCATGACGCCGGTGTTCGATGGTCGATGTCCGATGTGTTGTTGGCTGAATTAAAAAAGCAATACGAATCCCACAGACGGTGGAATGTCCAGTTGCACTACGACAACCTGGTGGCGCTTGCCGTAGAGCAGCCGCAACTCAAACCGTTGCCCAGCTACAAAACCGTGCTGCGCTGCATGAGGGAAAACGGCTGGCTGAGAAGCTCTGAACCCGCCCGGCCCAGTCCCGGACAGCAGAAAGCCGCTGACAGGCACCAGCAACGGGAAGTGCGCAGCTTTGAAGTCGACCATGTCCATGGCCTCTGGCATCTGGACTTCCACCACGCAAAGATCAGCATCCTGGACACCGCTGGTCTGTGGCATCGTCCCATTGCCCTTGCCATTTGCGATGACCGCTCCAGACTGTGCTGTCACCTGCAGTTTTATCTGGCGGAAACCGCCGAATGCCTGGTCCACGGTTTAATCCAAGCCTTCATGAAGCGGGGACTGCCCCGGGCGCTGATGACCGACAACGGGGCGGCAATGCTTGCCGAGGAAACCACCCGCGGACTGCAGCGGCTCGGCATCCAGCATCAAACCATCCTGCCTTATTCTGCTTATCAGAACGGCAAACAAGAGGCCTTCTGGGCTCAGCTGGAAAGCCGCATGCTGGAGCTGTTGCGCGGGGTGGAAAACCTTAAACTGTCTTTTGTCAACCAAGTCGCACAGGCATGGGTCGAACAGGACTACCACCGCAAAATCCACAGTGAAATCAAAACAACTCCCTTACAACGCATGCTTGACGGCCCCGATGTCGCTCGCCCCGCGCCGGATACCGACTCTTTGCGCCTTGCCTTCACCCGCCGGATCAGCAGAACCCCGCGCCGCAGCGATGCTACTGTTACTGTTGGCGGCATCCGCTATGAACTGCCGGTGCGTTTTGCTCACCTTAAAAGGGTGATCTTACGCTCTGCCAGTTGGGACAAAGCCGTTATGGTTCTTGTGGATCCGGATACCGACGCGCCCCTGGTTCGACTGCTGCCCCAGGATAAAACAAAAAATGCCACCGGTCTGCGACGGATCATCCAACCGGTCAATACAGCCTCTACTCATTTATCCAGTGACCCTCTGCCGGCGCTGTTACGCAAATGGCTGGCGGATTACTCAGCCACCGGCCTGCCGCCGGCCTACTTGCCCAAGGAGGAAATCACCCATGAATAACACGGCGATCAGAAGCCTCTTCGGGCTTAAATACAATCCATTTTTACCTGACTTGCCCACCGAGGCGTTGTATACGATACCCGGCACCGAGCGTTTTGCCCTGCGCATGGAAACCATGGCCGCCCAAGGCGGCTTTGCCCTGTTCACCGGGGATCCGGGGGTGGGCAAAAGCAAAACCCTGCAGCAAATCGCCCATCGGCTCGAAAAGATCCCGGATCTGGCCGTCAGGGTCATGCAGCGGCCCCAGAGCAAGTTAGCAGATTTTTACCGTGAACTGGGCGAGCTGTTCGACGTCGGGTTAACCCCGGCCAATCGCTATGGCGGATTTAAAGCATTGCGAAATCGATGGCGCGCCCACTGTCAGTCCACCCTTCTCAAACCAGTTCTGCTCATCGATGAGGCCCAGCAGACATCAGAGGAGTGCCTGACCGAACTGAGACTTTTACAAAGCCATCACTTCGACTCACAAAACCTTTTGTTTACCATCCTGTGCGGGGACAACCGTTTGCCTGAACGGTTCCGTTCTCCCGAACTGTTACCCTTGGGAAGCCGCATCAGCTCGCGCCTTGTGCTGACACCACTGTCCCCTCAACAGCTACAGGACTACCTTAATTTTACCCTCGAACAGGCCGGTAACAGTCAATTGATGAGTGCTGAGCTGATCAAAACCCTGGCAGCTCATTCGGCAAAAAACCTGCGACTGCTCAACCAAATGGCCGCCGAACTGCTGGCCGCTGCGGTCGAACGTAATCTATCTCGAATCGACGAGTCGTTGTTTTTTGAAATGTTTGCACCACCCGGGGCTAAATCACCACGCAATAATGCCGCTCATGCACTGGTGTAACGGCGTGGCTCGAATCAAGATTTAAAGTGGCCCGGTGAAACGGAGATAGGCTCTGCTGGGGAGCAACCTGTCAAGGGATAGCCGGGTGCAGGTGGCATTGAATAATGCCCGGAGGGGGTGGCAATCTCGATAATTGCCGCCCTCTCGCACTTGCACTCAAATTATTCAAGCCTTCCTGCCCATGCCTTAAAAAACCCAATAAGATCAGAGCGCGAAGCGCATCCTTTTCTTCAACTTAAGTCCATCGTTTTTCTTGTCTGTGGCTCCATCATTTACCGAGTCCACTCTCAATGAAGTTCAGCTCGACTCATATCCCAACCGGTTATTGGGCGGGCGATACTTTTGGGCTTTAGTTCGAAAATAATTGTTAAATACCTGCCATCCAGTGTTGGACCAAAAACTGCATAGTGGCCCTTTTTTGTTTTTCTGTAAAAAGGTCTATTGGCAAAAACCTCTTCTGCCTCTTCAGGCTCGATCCCATGACCGAGCTGGAGATGAAGCGAATTTCCCTCATCCCATTCAAAATCA
>CAZBPR010000229.1:0-3752 GCA_964493825.1 uncultured Dactylococcopsis sp. | reverse complement strand
AATTAGCGAATATAGCTTTACTATTGTTGCATAATAAGGGTGAACTGCTAAATTTTGAAAAAGAAAATTCAAGGACAACGGTTAGCGTCTTCTTCTGGTACATCAAATAAGACAGTACTGAGATAACGCTCTGCCCAGGCTTCACCAAAGGCCTTTTCTAGCACACGGCGGGTTTTGTCATTTTTTTGCTGTTGGGTACAGTACCGTTGTTGTCCGGCTAAATTGGCTTTTTGTTGCTCGGGAGACACGGGGTTTGCCATCTGCCCTTGTTGACAGTGAAGGGTTAAAAAATCCCGCACTCGTCCTAAGAATTGTTCTTCCTCTTGCTGATCTTCAGGACGAATAAATAGACAAAATTCCGAAAAGATATCTCCCCAGGGCGGTAAGTCCCGGGGTTGGGAAAAGGGGATCGGAGGCAGTTGGGATAACGCAGTTGTATAAGCGTCTGGTAACTTACCCTCCTGAGTGACGGGGGACAAATCCGCGATCGCCGCACTAATTTGACCCCGTCCGCCCACTAAATCACAACCAAAAATGGGCAAATGATACTCCGGTCGCGGGAAAACCACACAATGGAGAATATCGAGATTGTTACCCACCTTCGCTAATTCCAAATGTAGTTTCCGAAAGGCTTGGGTTTGGTAACAGCGATTTTCAATGGTGAGTTTATCCCCTTCGAGTCGTCCTTCGATATAGCCGAGATCCTCCGGTAACTCATAAGGCAATAATTGTAACTGCTCTTGCCATACAGTATTGATGGTATCAGCCAGACCCCGAATCAGAGGATGTTGTTGGGAACGCAAAGACGATGACGGTTCAGACATAATTCCCTCGCTAGAAACAGTGGTTCTCAAGATATACTGAAGATGATTCCCCTCTCTCAAAGCCATCTCTAATCATGACTTCGCTCAAGGAGAGGTGACAAGCCCTAATTGTCAATTGCTCATAGTCAATTGTCAATTGTTTGGCGAATCTCTGTAAAAAATATTTAATAATCGACTGAAACAATATGTTGGGTTTAGGCTGGCTCGAAGTAAGTGTCATTTTAGGCGTTGCCATCTTAATTTTTGGACCAAAAAAACTCCCCGAAATGGGCAATGCTCTGGGCAAAACCTTGAAAGGGTTTCGTAATGAAATGAATACCCCACAAGAAGAAGATGACTCAGAGTTTGATCGGAAATCAGATTTGTGATTTGTAGCTGTACTCAATGGAAAAAACAACAGCCCTCATGTCCAAAGAACCTCTCCCTCGCCGTTATCCTCGTGTTCCGATTCAACGCCGGATCTATGCTTTTTTGCTAGATTTTGCGGTGGCATGGTTTGTTAGTGCTTTAGTGGGAGTTGCCCTTTTGCAGTTGATTGTGTTTGTTGCTGCTTGGTGGGGACTGCGGGTTTTCGGTGCATCGCGCTTTAAAGGGCAAAGTTTAGGACGTTGGGCATTTGATATCCAAATTATTGATGGGCGACGGGGGCGATTTCCTGATGTGACTTTGTTAACGAAGCGCGAAGGAGGGCTCAGTTTAATTGCGTTTCTCGGCTTGGTGGGCTTACAGTATGGATTTCCGAATTTTCTTTCCATTGCCCTCTTACTTTCCCCGATGTTAGTTGATTTAGTGGTGGCAATTGGCGATGAAGAAAACCAGCAAGCGATTCATGATCGGTTTTTTGATACGGTGATTGTTCCTAGTCGTCGGGGTTACTCATTGGATCTTCGGATTCGCCGTTGGGTTGATCTTCTTTTGGATCGTATGAGATAATAGTGGGCTGTGTCATCATTATTGAAGAAACTGAGCTAACCATTACATTAACCCCCAACTATGGCAAGTAAAAAGGGTGTCCGGATTATTATCACGTTAGAGTGCACAGAGTGTCGCACCAGTACGGATAAACGTAAAAAAGGTGTTTCTCGTTACACCACGGAAAAAAATCGTCGGAATCATTCAGGACGGGTTGAATTTAAAAAATATTGCCCTTACTGTAACCGACATACTGTTCACAAGGAAACTAAGTAGCACACGAATCGAACTCGGAAATTATGGCCTATTATCGCAAACGTCTCTCTCCAATTAAACCGGGGGATCCCATTGATTATAAAGATGTAGAACTTCTACGAAAGTTTATTACTGAGCGCGGTAAAATCTTACCGCGTCGGATTACCGGCTTAACCGCAAGGCAGCAGCGGGATTTAACCCGAGCCATTAATTATGCTCGGATGCTAGCGTTACTGCCCTATGTGGATGCAGAAAGTTAAATCAATGGGTCTTTTGTTGTTTGTCGTTGATCCTTTGTTCCTGTTGTTGGATATGAATAACTCATGATGAATGACGAATGACTCCAATGTTGAATTACTACCAGTGAAAGTTACACTAGAGGACGAGTTGTTTAACAAGCGCAAAGCTGGTGGAAAAGGGAACGTTAATCGAATTTAAAGCTCAAGGCGAGCGTCGTCTTGCGGTTGCAGAGCGACCAGAAGGAAAAAAACATTGGATTGTTTTGGATCAATGGGGTCAGTCTCACACCTTACACCCCCGACAAGTGGAGTATGAAGTGGGAGGCGACCCCAAACGCCAAGAAATTTCAGCTTTTTTAGGAGAAGTCGAATCCTATTTAGATCCGTCTAGTCTAGAAGTGGCTTGGGAATTACTGGTGGAAGACGGAGAAACGGTTACACCAGAACAGATGGCGGAAGTGCTATTTTCAGATCAAAGTGCAGCACCGCGCTACGCTGCCTATTCTCTGTTAGCCGAAGATAAAATTTACTTTAAGCGCAAAGGGAATGTTTTTGAACCGCGGTCATCGTCACAAGTCGCGGAAATTAAACACCAACTGGAAGTTGAGCAACAACGGAATCAAGAAAAAGCAGAATTTATTCGTCGAGTGAAGCAAGCTTTAACGGGTGAGTCCATTCAGTGGCAAGGCAGCGAGGGCTTTGCCGGTTTTTACGAAAAGCATCGTGCCCGTTTTGAAGCTTTAGAACGTTACGTTCTCCAACCGGAACAAGAGGTCCGTCTCGCCCAAGACACCCTAGCGGAAATTGGACGGGAACAGACCCCTGATGCAGCGTTTCGCTTGCTGGTTGACCTCGGCTTATGGAGTCGCCATGAAAACCTTTTCTTGCGCCGTAGCTCCTATCCTAAACAGTTCCCGAAAAAGGTGTTAGATGTGGCGCAGCAATACTTAGATTCCCCGCCTGACGATAGTGAGCGTGATCGCGTAGACTTAACCCAGCAAAAGGTTTACACCATTGATGATGAAAGTACAACAGAAATTGATGATGGGGTGAGCCTGGAAACTTTATCTGATGGACGACATCGGATTTGGATTCATATTGCCGATCCCACCCGCCTGGTGCAACCCGACGATGCACTGGATCAAGAAGCCCGTCGGCGTAGTACCAGCTTATATCTCCCGACAGGGATGATTCCGATGTTTCCCTCAGAATTGGCAACGGGTCCGATGAGTTTGGTGCAAGGGCAAGTCTGTCCGGCAATGAGTTTTGGGGTTACTTTAGCGGCAAACGGAGAAATTGCCGATTATACGATTGCAGCAAGTTGGGTGAAACCCACCTATCGCCTTACTTATGATGATGTGGATGAAATGCTGGAGTTGGGCGTCACTGCTGAACCCGAAATTACCCAACTGGCCCACTGGGCAGAACAACGGAAACGATGGCGTCAGTCCCAAGGGTCAATCAGTATTAGTTTACCCGAAGCAGTCATTAAAGTGACTCAGGATGAGGAGGTGGAGATTGA
>CAZBPR010000228.1:0-3760 GCA_964493825.1 uncultured Dactylococcopsis sp. | reverse complement strand
AATTGCATAACCTTTGCCATTGGTAAATTCTAAAAAATGAAAAGGCTTACCGCGATTACCTCTTCTATAACGTAAAATTTCTTTTTGTATAATCGGTTGAGATCCATCTTGACTAATTATTAAGATATAAGTCACAGTTCTCTCTTTTTCTAAAAGTTTCATTTTGAATTTGATTTCAAATTCTATATTCTCGTTTTCATGCCCTCTCGTTACAACTTCTTTGAAGCCACCTCTGATTTGTAAGGCTTGACGAATATTATTTGTTAATGCGTCTCTTAAAAAGCCAAAAACATCAAACAAAGTGCTTTTCCCTGTGCCATTTGCACCGACAAAGACACAAAAAGCAGGTAAGTTTTTTAGTTCTATATTCTGCAAACTTCGATAATTTTTAATTTTCAGTCCAATAATTTGCATTTGAATTGAGTGAAAATATTGATGTACATTTAAATCGGGTCATCTTATTTGAAAATTTAGAAAAAGCTGAAATAAGAAATCATCCAGAACAATTATTTTTGATTATCATTTCATCCTCATTTCATAAGCTGTTATGCATCTATCTTGATTGCTCAAAAGGCTTACTGCAAGGAGTCTGGGCTGCAAAAATCCCAATTTAAATGCGCATCAGCTTATTCCTATGTCACTTTAATAACTCAGCCCCCGATCCTATTCTAATATCGGTTTCTTTATGAAAACTTTCCTCACCAAATGGTCAATTAAAAATCCCGTTGTCACGATCGCGCTCTATATTGGAGTTGTGGTCCTTTCTATTTTGACCCTAATCCTCATTCCTGTGAGAATGATGCCCTATGTTCAGAGTCCTCTAGTTGCAGTGATTACAATGGCTCCTGGGCAGTCTCCCACTGAGGTAGAAACCGATATTAGCAAACCTATTGAACAACGATTAACGGTGCTGGATGGTGTGCGGTTTGTGCGATCAAGCTCGCAGCAGGATATGTCTTTGGTGAGTGTACAATTTGGTTGGGAGGGAGAGATTGATAACGCTGTCCAACAAGTACAAAGCGTGATGAAGGCAGCGGAAGGAGATTTGCCCCTAGACGGGATTAATACTCGTTCTTACTGGGTTTTGCCCATCGACCCCTTAAATCGTCCCGTTTTAACCTTAGCGTTAACCGGTGAGGGGTGGGATGACATACAGTTAAGGGAATTTGCTGATAATACGTTAGTTGATCGCTTAACGCAAGTGACAGATGTCCAATCAGTCTCCATCTTTGGAGGCTATCGGCGACAATTACAAGTCATTGTCGATCCTCAAAAATTGGGGGCTTACGAACTTTCGATTTTAGAGATTAGAGACGCGATCGATGAAAATAATGTTAGTCAGGGGGCTGGCGTATTAACCCAAGGAGACCAAGAAATCTTAGTGAGAACGGATGATCGCGCTTTAAATGCTCAAACCGTGCGTGATTATCCGGTTTATGAAAGGGGCGGTAGCATTGTCTATGTGCGGGATGTGGCTCAAGTCAAAGATACGTATGAAGAGAGGCGGAGTGGCTACCGTTATAACGGACAATCAGCACTTGCGGTTAACATTATCCAAAAACCCGATGCAAGTTCCCCGCAAGTCATTGAACGGGTGCGCCAAGAATTAACAACACTGCAAGGGCAATATCCTGGTCTGGAATTTCAAGAAGCCTACGATAATGCTTTCTTGGTGAATTTAATCAAGGATAGTACCACACAAGAACTGTTAATTAGTGTCATTTTGGCAGGACTTGTCATTCTGATCTTTTTAGAAGATTTTCGCGCCACAGCCATTGTCATGATTTCGATTCCCATGTCTTTGGCGTTGTCACTGCTGCCTTTTATACCCATTTCCATGTCCTTAAATTCTTCTACTTTAGTGGGGATGATGATGGCAATTGGGAAATTAGTGGATGATTCAATTATTGTCATTGATTCCATCGATCGTCAATTCAAAGCGGGAAAAACACCTGCTAAAGCAGCGATCGAAGGGACAGGAGACGTATTTTTAGCCAGCGCAGCAGCCAGTTGTGTGATGATTGCAGCCCTATTGCCAACGATTTCCGCAGGAGGGTTAACAGGGTTAATGTTTGTTGGCTTAGTGTATCCAATGGTATTTGCTTTTGTTGCTTCCCTTTTAGTCTCAATTACCCTCATTCCTCTCATTGCAGCCTTCTTTTTGAAACCTCTTGATCAAAGAAGACAAAAAACCCCCTTGCGTTGGTTACTCAGTCCTTTCCATTATGGGTTTATTGCCCTAGAAAGGGGCTATGGTCGGTTATTGGATATTAGCCTCAAAAATCGAGAAATTACCCTCGCGATCGCAGGCGCATTGATTGTTTTCGCTTTTGCATTATATCCCTTCATTCCTCAAGAAATGATGCCTTTAGGGGATTCGGGACAGTTTATGGTTAACTTGGAATTAGAAGCAGGAACCTCCTTTGAACGCACTGATCAAGCATCTCGACAATTTGAAGAAATCCTGTTAGAACAACCTGAAATTGAAAAGGTATCTGCTGAAATTGGCTTTGAATTGACGCGCAACAGCACTTATTTTAGTGGCTACAGTATGGGAGGAGTCAATAGCGCTTCCATGATGGTAACTCTAAAGCCATTAGGAGAACGGGAACGGGATATTTGGCAAGTCATGGATCGTGTCGAAGCCGAAGCCCAGCAGACCATTCCAGGATTAAGAAAAATTGCTATGAAAGAAATGGGAGTTGATGTGATGGCAACTTCCAGCGCACCGATTCAAATTGCGGTTTACGGTGAAGAATTAGGAGTTTTACACGGGTTAGCTAATCAGGTGTTGGAGATTGCAGAAAACAATCCTGATTTACACATGACTCATACCAGTTCTAGTTTAAATCAACCTGAATATCGTCTAAACATTGATCGTCGCAGAGTACAGGAATTAGGCTTAACCGTTGAAGATGTAACTGAACAAACAAAATATGCTCTCAGCGGTGGCTTGACTCGTAAATTTTACAATCGTCCCAACTTACGACAAAACACGATTTTAGTCCGTTATGAACAGCGCGATCGCGCCAATTTTCAAGATTTAGCTTCCACCTACATTACCACACCAAATGGTCAACAAATTCCTTTAGCAATGGTCGCTAGTTTAGAACGCAGTGAAGGACCAACATTAATTGAAAGAGTGAATGGGCGTAGAGTCGTTTATGTAAATGGTTTCTATCGAAAAAGTAATCCTGCTTCGATGAATTTATCAATGGCTGTTGCGATGGAAGCGGGTGCAGAAATCGAGTTTCCCCCAGGTTATGGATTAGATTCTATGGGGGATATGACTGATATGATGATTGAATTTGATCGCCTGCTGAAAGGATTAATTGTTTCCTTAGTTTTAATTTATTTAATTTTGGTGATTCAATTTCGTTCTTTTATTCAACCGCTGGTGATGATGTTGTCGATTCCGTTAGAATTAGTGGGAGTCTTTGGTGCGTTGCTTTTAGCCCAACAAACTTTATCCACTGTTTCGATTTTAGGCATTATTATCCTCTCAGGAATTGCCGTTTCTTCCGCAATCTTGTTACTAGAACTAATTTTAACAAAACGTCAAGAAGGGATGCCGAGAAGTCAAGCCATCCGAGAAGCGGGACCCGTACGTTTAAAAGCAATTTTCATGACGACTTTAACCACAATGATTGTGGTATTTAGACTTGCCTTTTATCCCGAAACAGGAATGGATGCTTATTCTCCCATTGCTACGGTTATTTTAGGCGGATTAACGGTATCAACGTTATTAACTTTAATTGTT
>CAZBPR010000227.1:0-3790 GCA_964493825.1 uncultured Dactylococcopsis sp. | reverse complement strand
TGAGATGGCGATCCAAACAGTTATAGGAAATATTGAGTTTGCCACCGACAAACCATTTGGCAAAAGGCGGATTCCAATCGAGAACTTGATTCCACTTTTCAAACCAGTCGAGTTCCTGTTCGGCTAAGTCAGCCCAGAATTGCTCTGGGTTCTCTTTTGCTGCGGCATAGAGTTCTTGGTATTCGGCTTGGCTTTTTATATGAGCTTGTTGAGCAAATTCCTGAGAGGGATTAAATAAACGTTTTTCTTCTAAGATTGATTCGATAGTAGGTTTTGACATCAGTTTTGTACAACGAGGAGTAGTTTTTCTTGATCAATTGTAGGCATCAATGTCTTTTTCCTCATTGATACTGCAAGAAAAATCAATAGCTTGTTACAAAGTTAGCTTCAATTAAGAGTTGCCTCTCCAGAAATTTAATCACTCTAGATTTGAGTGCGATTGACCAACGCTCATCCACAAGCTCTCGACTTGAAATCGGGAGTCCGGACGACTTACTCATCTTTTTTTAGGTTGTAAGGATAGCAGCGGTCGTCAGGAATATTATTAAAGACCAGCGCAACAAAAAACATAATTAAAACAGAAACTAAAATCGGGCTAAAAACATATTTGTAGCCTAAACTTTTCACTTCTTCCGACCCAATAATTGCAATCAAAGCAGTTGCCCCACCAGGGGGATGAACCGTTCTGGTAATTTGCATCGCAACAATCGACAAAGCGACTGCTAAACCAGAACTAAACCACAGTAGATTTTCTTGCGGAAATAATAAGGCAATGGTTACTCCAATCAAAGCACCAATTAAATGCCCGCCAAATAGGTTTCTTGGTTGGGCTAAAGGACTGTTCGTTGCCCCATAAATCAGAACTGCTGATGCCCCAAACGAGCCGACTAAAAACACTGTATCCATCACCAGTAATTGACTTTGCTGTGTTACTCCAATTAAGGAAATCCCAATCAGTGCTCCGAGAAAAGTCCAAAGGTGATCAATGGGTCTGAGAATGGTTTGCTTGTAAACAATATATTTCGCAAAGCGATATGGTTTTGAATTTTTCAAGGTGAAATAATCCTCAGGGTCTTTAACAGAAAGCACTGCTTCTGTCTCAACTCAGATGATGTTGAAGATGCATTAAGGGATCATAAGATAAAACAGATCAGGCTCCTCTTAGGTTAGCTGATTGAGCTCTTTTTATGCAAAAGTTGCATTAAATTTTGGACAAATTATTCAGTGGCTGTTTCTTGTTTAGAAGCTTGAACACTCGCTTCAATCGCGTCTAAGGTTTTAATGACGAGTCGTTTGGCTTGGAGTTGCCAGCCCCATTTTTGAATTTGATACGCCGCATAAAACCCGATCGCGGTCGCAATGAAATCAAGAGGTTGTTGTGAGGAAATGCCAAAGAGCAACCCTAATCCACCAATGCCCCAAAAAGGGAGAGCAACCGTTTGCCGATTTTCTTCTACTATTCTTGCCACAAAGTTTTTGGGGATTTCCGCGGCAATTTGATCCCGAATTGCTTTTTGTTCCGGATAAGGGACAACAAAACTAAAAGTACGGCGTAATTTCTCAATTTTACGCGCTTCCGTACTATATTCGGTCAGTTCGTTTTCTGCTGTCCAGATTAATTTTTCCGCTTGTTGATTCATCGTTGCGCCATTGGGTTAAGGTCAAACTCTATTATTGCGTATGCTAACGATTTCTCCTGTGAAGCGGAGTGACTAAGAAATCTCAAACTCAATTTTTTCCCAATCTCTTCCTGGCTGAGATTAATCCCCTAGTCTTAAGTCATATTTTATTTATTTTAATAGTCATTTAAAAAAGTGATTTAAGGTCGTACCAAGAAAGCCCCCTCTTTAAAGTCACGTTTTATTTTTTAAGAGATCAGGGTATAATAAGATTCAAATCACAAATATTTATATCTTTTAATCAATCAAGAATGGTGGCAAGGCAATGGCAATTAAAAGCAAAATCCTAAACAATAATCTCCCAAGCCGTAAATCTGCAGCGGGTTTCACTTTATTAGAAGTCTTAATAACAATCATTACTTTAGGGGTTGTAACGGCAGTTGCTTCACCAAGCTGGTTTAACTTCGTTGAGCGTCAGCGTGTTAATTTGGCTCAGGAAAAAGCAATGCTTGCACTGCAGAAAGCACAGAGTAAAGCGAAGTCATCGCAACAGACTTGGCAAGTCAGTTTTCGAGAACAGAATGGAGTCGCTCAGTATGCGATTCATCCTGATAATGCTAGCACTGTAGCTTGGGAGAACTTAGGAGAAAAAAATATTGTCATTGCAGAAGAAGGGACTGATCTCGAGCAAGAAGATGGCAACTGGTTTGCTCAATTTGATCGTAAAGGGACATCTAAACCAATTCATCTTGGTCGTTTGACAGTCACGAGCTCTCAAGCCACAAACATCAAACGTTGCGTTTCAGTAGCGACAATTCTCGGAAGTTTATACGCAGAAGAAAACGATCAGTGCTTTGTTGATGGTGTCATGCTTGCCGATGGCAGTTCCGGCAGCGATTCTGGGGGTGATGGCGGTAATAACCTTGGCGGGGATTTTGGTGATGATGCTGGTGGCGGCTCCGGTGGTAATTCCAGCAGTAGTTCTTCTGAGAATGGGGCTGGCGACTCCGATAGTGATTCCAGTAGTAGCTTTTCTGATACGGATTCCAGCAATAACTCGAATAGTAACTCCAATCAAAGTTCCAATAGTGATTCCGGAGAGAGCTCCAATAAGGACTCTGAGCAAAGTTCTGATAGTGATTCTGGAGAGAGCTCCAATAATGACTCTGAGCAAAGTTCTGATAGTGATTCTGGAGAGAGCCCCGATAACGACTCTGAGCAAAGTTCTGATAGTGATTCTGGAGAGAGCTCCAATAACGACTCTGAGCAAAGTTCTGATAGTGATTCTGGAGAGAGCTCCGATAATGACTCTGAGCAAAGTTCTGATAGTGATTCCGGAGATGATTTTGGTGACAGTCAAGATGACGACGATGATGACGATGATGACGACGATGATGACGATGATGACGACGATGATGACGATGATGACGACGACGATGACGACGACGATGACGATGATGATGATGACGATGATGACGACGACGATGACGACGATGACTGGAAACCTGGCGATGGTAAGCCGCCTTGGGCTGGAGGAGATGACGACGATGATGACGACGATGACTGGAAACCTGGCGATGGTAAGCCGCCTTGGGCTGGATAAGATGACGACGACGATGGCAAAAATTTCTGGAAGTGGCTCAAAAAGAAGCTTTCCTAGTTATGGTTAAGCCCTACTGGATAGCTTGAATCTCAACCCACTGATTGCTTAGTTCAAATGTTGTCATCAATGCCATACCAGTTTTTTCTTGAGTTGATTTGCTGAAACTAAAGTATTTCATAACTCAAGTAAACTGGTATCTTTTTGCCTAAGAAATCTATCAGTTGAAAGTTTAGGAATGATGGGAATTTGAAGAGAGGAATAAAGAGCCAGTAATTAGCGCGATCGCGCCTAAAAGTAACAAACTACTACTAATCACGGCATAACCCTGACCAATTCCGACTGCACTCACCAATGGTTGCACCACTACCGGCGAAGCAAATTCACCGAGAAAGAAGAAGGTATTGAGTCCCCCTAAACTCCGTCCTCGAATCGGTTCGGGTACTTTTTCTGAAATCCAAACTTTTGCATTGGGCATTAGTAAACCAAAGCCGAACCCACTAATCATTGCTCCGAATAGAATCACAGTGTAATTGAAAGCAAAACTAATTATGCCATACCCCAACCCCGC
>CAZBPR010000226.1:0-3862 GCA_964493825.1 uncultured Dactylococcopsis sp. | reverse complement strand
TCTCATCCCCCATCTACTTCGTTGAGATGGGGGAATTCTCGCTCACGTCGTTAAATCTAGGGTTTCGAGGTTATAGGTGGCATAGGTCGTTTTCTCCGGAGAATCAAAGTCAATATCAACGACGGTAATTGTTTTTTGCGGAGAAAGATCACTATCAATCAGTTGACGGGGGCCCGCCCCAATAATTCCCGTGTGCAATAATTGTAAGTCTCCTCGATGTCCCGGATAATAAGCATGGTGATGACCACTGATGTAAGTATGGACATCATATTTCTCTAGCATTGCTCTGAGATCGTCACCATTTTGCATTACCTCTCCGGGACGATTGCGCCCTTGCGCCACGCCATATAACGGGAGATGTCCCAGTAGAATTCGCATTTTTGCTTGTTGCGCTTCAGGACTGGCTAAGGCTTGTTCTACCCAAGCTAGCTTTTTTGGGGGAATAGAACTCGAAGATCCATCCCAAGTCAGGAAAAAGATATCGTTGTGCTTAAACGTGTAGTAAAAGGGAAAATCAGCGCGATCAATAAATTCTAAGCCGGGATTATGGTCAGGATGATTCCAGTATTGGGAAGCTAAGTCGCGTTCTTGCTGAAACCGGAAATTTCCGTTCCCATCTCTTGCACTGGATCCATCATGATTGCCAATGGTAAAGCCAAAGGGCAGATTTTGCTCTCGTAAGGGACGGGCGACATGGTCATCAAAGGCATTCCACATCGCTTGAATTTGGGATAGCGTTAAATCAGACTTTTGTCCAGCAACCATATCCCCGCCACAAAGTACCAGATCGGGCTGCCAATAGGGAATGAGCGCTATTCCTTGATCAACACTTGGAGGATAATCAGTCGCACCATAAACTGTATTTAAATCGCTGATCACAACCAATCGCACCTCCTGACGTGGTGGATTATAAATATTGCCCACTGCTTGAACAATTTGAGCCGTTTTCGGTGGAAGGTCAGTTGTTTTTTCTCCATCGACTCTTTCTGCACTGGCAGTTACCGTAACCAAAATTGTCGCCATGAGGAGAACGAAAAAACGAACCGGAGACATGATTAATAAGCACTCCCAAGAAAGACAGCTTTAATATCTCACAAGTATTTCTAAGAAACAAGATCAAAACATCGACAGAGTACTAATCAATCTGTCTAATGCTATGCTTAGCCTGTCCAGTCAAGCGGCACCAAAATGACAATGGCTGATACCATTTTTCCCTCACGGTGGTTTCCTCAACATCCTGATCAAATTCAGCTTTACTCTCTGGCAACGCCAAACGGTCAAAAAGTAGGCGTCATGCTAGAAGAACTTGGTCTTCCTTACGAAGCGCATAAGATTGATATTGGCGCTGGCGATCAGTTTGATGAAGAGTACAAAAAGATTAATCCTAACTCTAAAATTCCGTCTCTCATTGACCCTAATGGACCGGAAGGAAAACCAATTACCTTTATGGAATCGGGCGCGATTCTTTTGTATTTAGCGAGAAAAACTGGCACGTTTCTCCCTGACGATCCCCTTTTAGAATGGGAAACCATACAATGGCTGTTCTTCCAAATGGCAAGTGTAGGTCCCATGTTTGGACAGTTTGGTCACTTTTATAAATTTGCTCGTGATAAAACCACAGATGACTATGGCGTGAATCGTTATACCAATGAAACTAAGCGCCTTTTGGGTGTTCTGAATACGCGTCTGGAAGGTCGCCAATATCTCGTGGGAGAACAATATACCATCGCCGATATAGCAACGTTTCCTTGGATTAATGCTCTAGATTTTTATCAAGGAAAAGACGATCTCGAATATCATACTTTTACAAATATTCAGCCCTGGGTTGACCGCTGTATGCAACGTCCAGCAGTACAACGGGGAATTCAAGTTTGTGGCTTTGATGCCTAAGTGGAAATGAGTTTCTATAAGTAAGGTTGTGCAGTGGCTTTACCGATTTTGATCGTATTGTTTATCGTACAGCGACAGCAGCGATCGCGCATATCACGTTTAAAAGTTGCCTCATTTAACAAACCTTGTTAGAAGTTGTTATGGCATTAACTTGATAAAGTTATAACAAAATTTCATTTTAGGTTTGTGAGTGAGGAGTGAGTCATGGTATTGAGTCGGAATGGTGTTCAGCGAGACATTGAGG
Source organism: uncultured Dactylococcopsis sp. (assembly GCA_964493825.1). GTDB lineage: Bacteria > Cyanobacteriota > Cyanobacteriia > Cyanobacteriales > Rubidibacteraceae > Halothece. The sequence goes on along the minus strand of CAZBPR010000226.1, from coordinate 1,728 downwards.
TCTTCTCTCCGTCATCTTTAAACACAGATCGCGCTTGGGTAGAAATCAACGAAGCTGCCCTTTACCATAATGTTCAAGCGATTAAGCAACTCTTATCCCCCAATACCCGCTTCATGGCAGTGGTCAAAGCGGATGCTTATGGTCATGGTGCCGTCAAAGTCGCAAAAACAGTGATTGCGGCTGGCGGCGATGCCTTTGCTGTGGCAACCTTACAAGAAGGAATTGATTTACGTTTGGCAGACATTGATGTACCCATTCTCGTTTTAGGTGCCATTAACACGGTTGAGGAAATACAAGCCCTCAGTCGTTGGCATTTAGAACCAACCTTGTGTTCCCCTCAACAAGGGCAATTTTTTGCCCACACCTTACGGGAAATGGGAAAAACCTTACCCGTACATTTGAAGTTAGACACAGGAATGTCTCGTTTGGGGGTACTGTGGGAAGACGCAGTTTCTTTTGTGTCTTCAATTCAAGAATGTCCCGAATTAGAGATCAGAAGTATTTATTCTCATCTCGCAACGGCGGATGAAAAAGACGATACGTTTATGCAGTTGCAGCAAAAACGATTTGAAAGCGCGATCGCGCAACTCAAAGCAATTCACTTTACGCCCCCCTGTCTCCATCTTGCCAACTCTGCTGCTACTCTACGCAATGCCAGTTTTCACTATGATTTAGTACGTGTTGGTTTAGCCCTTTATGGGTTATCTCCTTCTCCAGAATTAGCCTCAATTGCTAATCTCAAACCAGCTTTACAAGTCAAAGCTCGGATTACTCAAATTAAAAACCTTCCTGCCGGTGCTGGCGTTAGCTATGGACATCAATTTATTACTGATCGCCCTTGTCGTATTGCCGTTGTGGGCATTGGCTATGCTGACGGCGTTCCCCGCAATTTGTCTAACCGCTTACAAGTGCTTTTAAAGGGAGAAAGAGTGTCCCAAATTGGGGCGATTACAATGGATCAACTCATGTTAGATGTGACTCATTGTAAGAATGTGGAACCAGGAGATCTGGTCACTTTAATTGGAGAAGAAGGCAAAGAAACGATTACTGCTGATGACTGGGCGCAAGCATTAGGAACCATTTCTTGGGAAATTTTATGCGGCTTTAAACATCGTCTTCCTCGGGTGATTACATGAAACTGATGAAGTCATGCGACACAGGGATCAACTTAATTCCTAATCGCGGGATTACTCTGGCCACAGCTACATACATATCCCCACATTGCGATGATGAACAAGCTGGGAATTCGTATTAAAAGTTAGGCCAGATCAAAGCGGTCAGCATTCATCACCTTTGTCCATGCTGCCACGAAGTCCTGCACGAACTTTTCTTTATTGTCATCCTGCGCATAGACTTCAGCATAGGAACGCAGGATGGAGTTGGAACCGAAGACAAGATCCACTCGTGTCGCCGTCCACTTAACCTGATCGGTCTCGCGATCGCGGATTTCATACAGGTTATTACCAGCAGGCTTCCATGTATAATTCATGTCCGTCAGATTCACGAAGAAGTCGTTGGTCAATACCCCTTCTTGGTCAGTGAGCACACCGTGCTTGCTGCCACCATAGTTAGTCCCTAAAACACGCATCCCGCCAAGCAGCACCGTCATTTCAGGAGCCGTCAACCCCATCAGTTGCGTGCGATCAAGCATTAGCTCTTCAGGGCTGACGGCGTAGTCTTTCTTGAGCCAGTTCCGGTAGCCATCATGGACCGGTTCCAGCACGGCAA
>CAZBPR010000225.1:0-3894 GCA_964493825.1 uncultured Dactylococcopsis sp. | reverse complement strand
GATATGATAACGCCTGTTCTCACCATCTTTAGGGACGTGTGTTAATTCTTTGGCTGGAAAAAACCATTGCCAGATAAATTCCTTCGGCGCATTCTTATATTTTTTCTCAAGGCTGTCAGGAAGAAATACACCATCATAACCTGCTCGCAGATCGGCATCATGAACACCGGCAACAAAATCCAACTGTTTTTTGAGCTCATTGTTCAGCTTTTCCGGTATTGGAACAGTTCGATCTTTTTTACCTTTCCCATCATGTATGGTCAGTATCCCCATGTCAAAGTTGAAATTGTGGACCCGAAAAGAAATGCATTCGGAGATTCTCAGTCCGCATCCATACATGAGGTTGATCATCAATTTGTAAGGATAACTCATAAAAGACAGTATTCGGTCAATTTCCTGCCGTGATAGAACAACCGGAATATACGGCTTTCGTTTAGCCCGGACAACACCATCAATTTTTCCAAATTCGGATTTAAAGACATTTCGAAATAGATAGAGTAAATGTATCGGCTACTATAAAACCAGAAAAATAAGGTTGCTTCAAGGTAACACTTCCTTCCTCAAAATGAAGGAGGAATCATGGAGCCCAAGAAGCAGTATAGTCAGGAACAGAAAGTTGTAATACTGGGAAGCGCCGAAGAAATCGGCATAAAGGAGGCGGCGAAGATTGCGGGGGTGCATTACACCACCGTCTACGAATGGCGGAATCAGCTGGAGGCCTTAGGCCGGGAAGCTTTTCTCGCCAAAGAGACGCCATCGAGAGGCCGTGGCATAAAGCAGATCAGTAAAAGTCAGGAGAAGGCCGTTCTCGAGACCTGGCAAAACAATCCGGGATTCGGCCCAGGCCAGATCCGCAACCAGTTGCGCCGCCAGGGAATGACGGTTTCGACGCGGACTGTGCAACGGATCATGGAGGCGGGCGGTTATGTCGGGCCACGCCGGCGTACCCCACGAAAGGAGGGACTACGCTTCGAAGCAACCCGGCCACTGGAACTGGCCCAGATGGATATCCTTGAGTTTTATATCAATAAGCTCAAGGTGTATCTGTTGTTGCTGCAGGATGATTTCTCCAGATTCATTCTGGGTTGGCGTTTGACGGCGGAAACCTCGATCGACTGGGTTATCGCGGTGGTCGAGACGGCCATTGGCCGTTACGGCAAGATGGAAGAGATCCTGAGCGACCGAGGTTTTGTATTTTACTCCTGGAAGGGCTGCAACCGATTTGAGAAATACCTGGAGACAGAAGGCATCCATCAAGCCCATGCCCGTCCCCACCATCCGCAGACTCTGGGCAAGGTGGAGGCGACCAACAAGCAGTTGCAGAAAGAGCTACTGCGCCGACAACACTTCGATAGCGTCGCCGAGGCGGAGGAGGCCATCGGCAAGTGGGTGGATGGCTATAACTACCGGCGAACCCATCAGGGATTGGGCGGATTGTTGGTCCCTGCCGATCGGTTCCACGGCCGGACGGCGGAAGTGACCCGGGCCATTGCCGAACATCTGGACCCGGCCAAGGAAACCTGTTATGAAACGACAGGGATCGGTCGGAATCTATGTAATGTTGTACTGCTCCCCGATGGAAAGATACGGTTTTATCTGTTTGGTCAACTGATAACGACACTGGGAGGTGAAGATGGCGGACGAATTGACCCCTGAGGAAGTAGCCATCCTCATTCAGGCGAGGAAGATATGCAATACCAAAGGTTTACCCAGGGATATCGATGTTACCGGCATTTGCGGCCAAGCTGGGATTTCGCGGAAGACCGGGTATCAATGGGCCGGGAAACTTGAACCGGCGACCAAGGAGACGGAGGGGGTGCAGCGGGAACTGCAACAACTCCAGGAGGAACACGACAAACTGAAGCAACTCTTGGACGATGTGCGATTCGAGAACGAGGCACGCAAACTGGCCTGGAAGATCCACCACGTGGATGAGTTGCTTGCGGAAAAAAAAATCTCTGCAAAATCGAAGAAAAGACGGAAGCGGTAAGGTTTCTCCGCGATACCCGACGGACCTTGCAGGAGATCGGCCGACTCCTGCACCTGAAAATGAGTACCCTGGCCGAGTGGAATACTCGGTTCGATGAGCGGATGCGGCCATTGGGTAAACCCGACCGCCGTGGCCGATCTGCCAAGGTGACTGCGGCTCTGGTCCGTGCCGTGGTTCAGTTGGCCCAGGAATATAAAGCACATGGCGGACGGCTACGCATCAAGGCCTTTACTCGCCATCTTGGAGCTCATGACATCCTGTTGAGCAGCAAGACGGTCAGCGAGATTTTGATAGCCAATGACCTCCATGGGGCAAGAGTTCGCAAACGTCGGCCGCGTTTTTACCAGCAGCTGCGGCAAAAGCATGCCAATGGCCTGGTAAGCCTGGATGGCAAGGAATTTACGATAATGCTCGGTACCGAAATGCATCGTCTCAACCTGGAGCTGTGTGTGGATGTCAACAGCTTTACTCATAGCGGCTACAGCATTGCCGCAAGCGAGACCGCCGAGGAAGCGATCAAGGTTTTGGAGATGCACCGCCAAACCTGGGGCAGTCCCCTGGCGGTGGTGACCGACCATGGCAGCGCCAATCTCGCCGGCAATACTCTCGACTATCTCAAGCGCCACGATATCGAAATTCTGCCGGCCGGTCCGGCCAACCCCAAGGGCAACGGCACGGTTGAGGGCGCATTTTCGGAAATGGCCGAGGTGATCGGCGCCATCCACCTCGATACCAGCAGTTCCCAGACGCTGGTAACGAGTATCTTGGCAAAGATCGTCTCGGTATATGTCACCATGCGTAATAGACTGCCGCGACGAGGCGACAAGGTGTCACCGCTTTCGGCAATGGCTATGCCGGTTGCCGAGGAATTGCGAAAGGCTGAAAAAGACCGTTATCGCCGTCAAGCCCGACCGCCAGTGACCGGCCCTGAGCAGAGCGACAAGCTTACCCGGTTACATTGGCTGCTCGATCATCACCGGCTGGAGGTCGATGGACCGGTCCTCAAGCGCGCGGAAAAATGTATCGTCTGGTACGATCTTGCTGTTATCGCCGCCGCAGAAGCGGCTTTCCTCAAGGCGGTTTCCCGAGATGACGGACGAAGAACTTTACCTTACTTCTTTGGCATTCTCAAAAACATGCAGGAGGAAATAGATATCGTCAAACAGAAGGAATATTGCCGGCGACGCTACTATTATCAACAAATGGTGGAGCGAAAACGGCAGCAAGCAAAGGAGAGTGAGCAGATTTCCCTTAAGACCCTGGTGGATATGCTGCGATCGGCCATTGCTCTGCCGATCGCTTCAGTAAAAGAGATAGCCATGCGCCAAGTCGAACGAATGTTGGCACAGCTCAAAGAGCAATATAGTTATCTGGGTGTGTTGAAGAAGCGGATCTTTGAGGCATTGGCTGGTATCAATGATGTGTCGATGGTTCAGCGTCAGGAGATGATTGATTGGGTTGAACAGTTGTCAACCTGAAACTTGGAAGAGAGTGTTACCCTTAAAACGGAAATTTTTCCGGATTTATGTGGCACCGTAACAAGTAAGTCAGTAAGTAATAGTAAGTATCTTAGAGATAAGTCTCTCTTCTATTAAAGGGAACGCCTAGAAAAATCAAGTAATTCAAATATCTATGAATGTAATTGAGTCGCTAGGCGCTCAGCCTTTAATCATCTTGGTTTCCGAGTTTATTTCTCCAGCCAATCCTCTAGTATTTGTCTCATTCGACTGCTAGGTATATAAAGTTTAATCCTTTCGCCTTCCCTGATTGCAGATCTCCAGATCCATTGAATCAGTGTATACAATGCATATTGATCTCGATTGTAACTTAAATCATAGCATTGGATAACTTTCTCAATCTCTGGGAATGGATAGATATTATGAAGGAATGCTAGGTTTGTCTTG
>CAZBPR010000224.1:0-3954 GCA_964493825.1 uncultured Dactylococcopsis sp. | reverse complement strand
ATGCCACCCCACCCCCTTATATTCAAGAAGCATTTGCCGGTGAATTTCGCCGCTTAGTGGCAGCCAATATTCCAACGATTCTTCTGGTGGGCAATCATGACCAGCACGCCCAAGGGAAAGGAGGGGCGAGTTTATCGATTTATCGAACGCTAGGGGTTCCCGGCTTTATTGTCGGCGATAAAATTGAAACCCATCAGATCACTACCCCGAATGGCGCAGTGCAAGTGATTACCCTCCCTTGGTTAACCCATTCAGCTTTGCTGACTCGACCGGAAACAGAAGGACTCTCTCTTGGCGATGTCAATCAACTACTCCTGAAAAAATTACAGCCGATTCTAGAAGCAGAAATTCGTCGCCTTGATCCCAATCTTCCTACGGTCTTGCTGGGGCATTTAATGGCGGATCGCGCTGAGTTGGGGGCAGAACGCTTCTTAGCGGTGGGAAAAGGGTTTACGATTCCCCTCTCATTTCTCATTCGCTCTGAATTTGATTATGTTGCTTTAGGTCATGTCCATCGTCATCAGAATTTAAATCCTAAGGGAGAACCGCCGGTGATCTACCCGGGAAGCATTGAACGGGTGGACTTTAGCGAAGAAAAGGAAGAAAAGGGCTATGTTCTGATTCATTTGGCTAAAGGCAAGACACAGTGGGAGTTTTGTCCATTGTCCGTGCGTCCCTTCTTGACCATTGATGTGGATGTAACGAAAAAAGAAGAACCGCAAAAAGTGATTGAAAGCGCGATCGCGCGCCAAAAAATTCCCGATGCAGTCGTTCGTCTCAAATACAAGCTGCGTTCGGAACAACTCGACAAAATTGAAACCCGTACGCTCCAAAATGCTCTGCAGTTTGCCCACAGTTACACGATTTCCCCAGAGTTGGTCACTCAGTTAGCCCGCCCCCGGGTTCCGGAACTCTCAGAACAAGTCAGCCTTGACCCCATGAGCGCCCTCAAAACCTATCTTGGAAATCGCGATGATCTTGAAGAAATGTCAGAAGAGATGCTAGAAGCCGCAGAACAACTTTTAACCGGGCAAGTTCAGGAAGAAAGCGCTGAGGTGGCTAGCACGAAGGAGCAATTAAATTTACTCCAATAAAATTAAAATCACTGAGCAAGTGACCGTATGACGAACCAATAGTTAATAATAAATTACAAATAATGGAAAATCAATAACTAACATAAATGTTAATTGATTATTGCAATTTGTAACAAATAAAGCAACTCTCCTTGACTTTTTTGGGGAGCTAAATGAGATATAATCCTCATTTCACCAAGTTTTGAAAAGTCTTTAAGTATTGTTAAGCCCCCTCAACAGTTGTCGAAACCACCCTCTATTATTTACAAGTAAGGTACAGCAGTGAACCGTAAAAAGGGATCGATTGTTGTATCGAACGACAACAATAGTGATCATAAATTTACGAAATGATTGTTCTTTAACGGTTCATTCCTACATCATGGGAATAACAGTTAAAACTGTCTAGAGAGGAGACCCCCTATGACAATTAGTCCTCCGGAAAATGAGGAAAAAGTCAGGGTAGCAGTGGATAAAGACCCGGTCCCAACTTCTTTCGAGAAGTGGGGAAAACCTGGTCATTTTGACCGCACCCTGTCCAAAGGACCCAAAACCACAACTTGGATTTGGAATTTACACGCAGACGTACATGACTTTGATAGTCAAGGCAATTTAGAAGATATTTCGCGCAAAATTTTTAGTGCGCACTTCGGTCACTTAGCCATTATCTTTGTTTGGCTGAGCGGAATGTATTTTCATGGTGCTCGCTTCTCGAACTACGAAGCTTGGTTAGGCGATCCCACCAATATTAAACCTAGTGCCCAAGTCGTTTGGCCCATTGTGGGTCAAGAAATCTTGAACGCGGATGTCGGCGGTGGCTTCCAAGGAATTCAGATTACGTCTGGGTTCTTCTACCTCTGGCGAGCGTCCGGTTTCACCAACAGCTTCCAACTTTATTGCACCGCAATTGGTGCTTTAGTGATGGCAGGGCTGATGATTTTTGCGGGGTGGTTCCACTATCACAAACGCGCTCCGAAACTGGAATGGTTCCAGAATGTCGAGTCGATGTTGAACCACCACCTCGCTGGTTTGCTCGGGTTAGGTTCTCTCGGTTGGGCTGGTCACCAAATTCACGTTTCTTTACCCGTGAATAAACTTCTGGACTCAGGAGTGGCAGCTGAAGACGTTCCCTTACCCCACCAATTTATTTTGGATCGGAGTTTAATGGCAGAACTCTATCCCAGTTTTGAACAGGGTTTAAAACCTTTCTTTACGCTCAACTGGGGTGAATATGCTGACTTCTTGACCTTTAAAGGCGGACTGAATCCGACAACTGGTGGCCTCTGGTTATCTGACACCGCACACCATCACTTAGCCATTGCGGTTCTGTTTATTATTGCGGGTCATATGTACCGTACCAACTGGCGCATCGGTCATAGCATTAAAGAAATTTTAGAAGCCCATAAAGGACCCTTAACCGGTGAAGGACACAAAGGTCTTTATGAAATTTTGACCACCTCCTGGCACGCCCAGTTGGCAATTAATTTGGCAATGCTCGGTTCCCTCACGATTATCGTGGCGCAGCATATGTATGCGATGCCGCCCTATCCTTACTTGGCAACCGACTATCCAACCCAATTGTCTCTGTTTACCCACCATATGTGGATTGGCGGCTTCTTGGTTGTTGGCGCTGGCGCCCATGGGGCAATCTTCATGGTGCGCGACTACGATCCCGCGAAGAGTGTGAATAACTTGCTGGATCGAATGTTACGGCAACGAGATGCCCTGATTTCTCACCTGAACTGGGTTTGCATTTTCCTCGGCTTCCATAGCTTTGGACTCTATATCCACAACGACACCATGCGCGCTTTGGGTCGTCCGCAGGATATGTTCTCTGACAACGCGATTCAGTTGCAGCCCATTTTTGCGCAGTGGATCCAGAACTTACACACGGTTGCCCCTGGTGGCACTGCTCCTAACGCGATTGAGCCGGCTAGTTATGCCTTTGGCGGCGATGTGGTAGCGGTTGGCGGTAAAGTGGCGATGATGCCCATTGAGCTGGGCACAGCTGACTTCCTGGTGCATCACATTCATGCCTTTACCATTCACGTTACGGTTCTCATTCTCCTCAAAGGGGTATTATATGCGCGTAGCTCCCGCTTAATCCCCGATAAATCAGAGCTCGGATTCCGCTTCCCTTGCGATGGTCCGGGTCGCGGCGGCACTTGCCAAGTGTCCGGTTGGGACCATGTGTTCCTCGGCTTATTCTGGATGTACAACTCCCTTTCCATTGCAATTTTCCACTTCAGCTGGAAGATGCAGTCGGATGTTTGGGGAAGCGTATCTCCCGATGGCACCGTGTCTCACATTACCTCCGGTAACTTTGCCACCAGTGCCATTACCATTAACGGTTGGCTCCGTGACTTCTTGTGGGGACAATCGGCAAACGTGATTAACTCCTACGGTTCAGCACTGTCTGCCTACGGGTTGTTATTCCTCGGTGCACACTTTGTCTGGGCATTCAGCTTAATGTTCTTGTTCAGCGGTCGTGGCTACTGGCAAGAATTAATTGAGTCCATTGTTTGGGCCCACAATAAACTGAAAGTTGCACCAGCGATTCAACCCCGCGCACTGAGCATTGTGCAAGGACGTGCGGTGGGAGTTGCCCACTACTTGCTAGGAGGAATTGTTACCACTTGGGCGTTCTTCTTAGCGCGAATTATCGCCGTCAGTTGACGGTTGCGATTAAAAACGGTAACACTGGTTTAAAAAATCGGTGAACCGACAAAGGCTGACTCCTGAAAACTTCGGTTCTCGGAGTCAGTGCTTCCAAACCCGAAAATAAGTTTCAACTCAACTTATTGACTCATTCATCTGCAAAGAGGATTTTCAACAAAGGCTATGGCAACCAAATTTCCAAAATTTAGCCAAGACCTTGCCCAAG
>CAZBPR010000223.1:0-3976 GCA_964493825.1 uncultured Dactylococcopsis sp. | reverse complement strand
CAGCTACCGTTTCGCAGTTTGATGGGTAGGAAGCCCCAACCTCGCGATAGCAGGTTGGGGTAGTTCACTTGCATACGAACAACTACCGCGGTTTCTTGCTGGTCGTAATGGTATGGTTATGCGTCGCGATCTTGAATGGGAAGCGTTAACGCCAGCAGAAAAAGCTTTTTGTGAACAACGATTGGGTACAGAACTTTGTGCGCCTTAACTCGATTTCATCGATGATTCTGGATCGAGCGCTTCCGAAACGCTAGCAACTAAACTCATGGCGGTGATGGGGGCGGTTACTGCCCGTAAAATCCGTCTTCCTAATGAAACCAGTTGAAACTGTGCTTCCTGTGCTTCGAGAATTTCTGACTCGGTCCATCCACCTTCGCAACCCGTTGCAACAATCACGGAGTCTCCAAATGCCAGTTGACTGGATAACACGGTACTGAATAACGGAATATCATAGCGGGCGGTACAAAAGTAACAATGTGCAGAAGTTGGATTAGAGTTGCTGAGGGCTGCTGATAAGGGGATCGGTTCCTGAATTGTCGGCACGATCGCGCGTTCCGATTGTTCCGCTGCTTCTTGTGCGATGCGCTGCCAACGCGTTAATTTATTAGCACTGGGCTTCAGTAATGTTCTTTGGCTCAAGATAGGAATGATAGTTGTTACACCGATTTCGGTACAACAACGGACAATTTCGTCAATGCCTTGTTTGGGTAATGAAACCAACAGTGTGACGTTGACGGAAAGTTCGGTTTGAATTTCAATGGGGGCAATAATTTCTGCATTGTCAGCAGTCAATTGAACAAGCCAAGCCGTTCCTTTGCCGGTGATAGCTACGGCGCGATCGCCCACGGCTAAGCGTAACACGCGCCGTAAATAGTGTGTTTGGGCAGCATTCAAGTGAATGGTTGTTCCTTGTTGCTGTTTAATGTCAATGACAAACCGTTGATACTGCACACCTTTTTGACTGTTTGTACACTGTAATCAGATTATCATCTCTTATCCAGAGAGGGAGTCACGCTAATTTTGCGCTTGTTTTTCCATTACTAAGGACAGAGTAATGAACTCAAAAGTTACTAACTTTCTTATCCTGCCAACCTTAACATTAAGTTGTGGAATTTTAGTTACCATTTTATTTCCAAATCGTGGAAAAATTGCTGTCCTCATTGGAAGTACAACGGGTTCAATTATCGGTACATATTCGTTGACGCGTCAAGAATCTAATCAACACTCAAAACCAGCAACAATTAATTCTCCTGAAGAACGCTTACAATTCCTGCAAGAACAAGTCCAACTCTTTCAGGATCATTTACAAGAGTTATCTCAAGATATCAACAGTACTGAAACAGCGCTAATTACTTCCTCTTTTTCTCAAAATAATTCTTATCAAGCCCAAGCAATTGCTGACGATCGCGAAGTTATTAATTGGTTAGTTCATCAAGGAATTACAGTACAAAAGTATCATATTCCTGATGACAATGAAGAAGTTTTTAATAAGTTAGCTATTTACTTAGGAGAAAAATATTCTGATTTAAGTTATTTTTATATCCAATTAAAACGGAGTTTTTCTAAAGGACAAAATTTATCAGTTAATCTTGCCTCTCGGAGTAAAACTGAAATTACCTATACCACTCAGTTCTGTAGTCGAATGAGCGACTATGCTTTTTTGTCCTCTTATCAGTATGACCGAAAAAATAAAATGCTATATGCGTCTCCGCAAAAGAAGGGCTTAGTGATTAATTTTATTACAGGTGGCTGGTTTGAGCGGTATATTTATTTAAGTCTCTGTCAGCTACTTCGGCAAAGCAAACAAGTTTACAAGAGTATTTTAAATCCGCAAATTGTTTTGCAAAATGGTGAAGACTTTGAGTTAGATATTTTATTTTTAGTCAATAATCAACCATTTTGGATTGAGTGTAAAACGGGAGATTATCAAAATCATGTTACTAAATATTCAAAAATGCGCAGTGTTTTATCAATTCCTAAAGACTGTTCGTTATTAGTCATTTTAGGAATTCGGGAGCAACTAACTCAGGAATTGACAAGTTTACATGATATTCATGTTGCTAATGAAAATAACTTTTTAGCAACAGCAGAAAGTCTTATTTTGGGTCATTCCTCTCCTCGATCAACTTATGAGAATTGATGACTCGAACGTAAATTAAATTAATAAAATTTAGAATTGTGGCACGTCGGGCGGGTGTCTCATCCTGCCTTACAACCTAATGGTGAACGACCAGTTGCTCCCAGCGCGATCGCGCAAGCGCACGATTACCCAAAAAGAACAACCATTCAAAGATAGAAAGTGGGTCAACTTATGCCTCAGTGTATTAGTGTATTAGTGATTGCAAAAGAATTGCCGTTATACCAGATTAAAGTGATCATTGTGCTCTCATTTCCCCTCCCATTTTGAACAGAATAAAGAGGGGAATTTTCTGACTCACTACCGAATCGGGTAGCAATTAGATGAGACTTGCAGTTCACCATAAGGCTTTGGGCAAACTTTGGATTGTTGATGCGGTTTTAGCGGCAAGCTGTTCTGATCACTGTCACCGGTTAGATACTCCAAGGTACTGTTTATTGCTTTTCGGGTGAGATACGACACAGACTGATCCCGTTGCTCATTAACAGCAGGAATCAAAATCCAATAGGCATCCGGTTGTTTTCCATACACTCTTTTTATGAAAGATAATAAAGAATAAGGAGGATTGGGGTAAGAAATACCAATCTCAGGTTGCTCATAGTTGGGAAGAAAATGTTTGATAATTATTTCAGACTTCCTTTCACCTAAAAGATGATATGAGCTGATAAAAATTACCATTTTTGCTTTGGCAACTTGAGAGGCAAGGCTAGAAGATAAATGATAAACACTCAGGGCTTGAAAATACTTAATATTTTTCTTTCTTATTGCTTCTGCAACTTGCCGCCCTGCGCTATTATCCGCTTTTCTTTTATCTCCATAACCGATCACTAAAAGTGGTGTCTCTGATAATGAGGAATCACTCATAGTTAATTAAGAAATATAGATTTAAGTCCTTTATCTTAATTTAAGTTTATAGTTTTTCTTAGAAAAAGTTGCCATAAAATTCACGATGACAAAAATCAATTGAAATAATTCTAAAAAATAACTCTTTTTGCATTGCACACCATTTTTTTTGCTGATTGAAAGTACATTTTTTATTTACTTTAAATTTATAAATTTTGTGATGCAAATAACTAGTTAATAATAATATAAAACTTTTATTTATTGGTCAAAAGGAATTCTTGACCAGCTAAAACCACTAATACTGTTTGATCCCAGTTGCTGAGGGCTATATGAATTCTCATCAAAACTGTAATTTGTGTCTGATTATTTTAAAACTCAAGTGTTATTTAACTAATGATCAAAATTTCAAATGGAAAATGTTTGTTAATTAATTAATTAACTATCCTCCGAAAAAAAGCTTCAACACCGTTAGGCAGAGCATATAAGATAGGTCAGTTGAGTGATCCGTGTGTGGAATGGGTTACCTAATGCGCGATCGCGCTCACCTGAGCTTTACCTTTATTTAAAGACTCTTCCCATTCCCGTTGCGGATCACTATCAGCCACAATTCCTGCCCCCACTTGTCCCCAAACGGTTCCTTCCACAAACAAGAGCGTCCGAATTAAAATATTCAAGTCCAGATTCCCCCGTTGGTCTAAATAGCCACAAGACCCATAAAATAAACTCCGGCGGAATGGTTCTAACTCCTCAATAATCTCTAGACAACGCACTTTTGGACAACCGGTAATCGTACCGCCAGGAAATAAAGCCCGGATTAGATCAACACTACTAGTTTCTGGTTTCATCACGCCTTGAACATTACTGACCAAGTGCATGACATGGCTATATCGCTCAATGGTCAATAACTCATCAACTTTCACTGTTCCCCACTGACAAATCCGTCCGAGATCATTCCGTTCGAGATCAAGCAGCATAATATGTTCTGCTTGTTCCTTA
>CAZBPR010000222.1:0-3984 GCA_964493825.1 uncultured Dactylococcopsis sp. | reverse complement strand
AAACGCTGCCGCGGCGAAGATACTTGACGGGGAACTGTCTGGGAAAATAGCTCGGTGCCAGGTTCATTCCTTACCCTACCCCCCTCTATCTCTACTTTGAGGGGGGTACATTCTCTTTAAATCTTTTAGCTTTTACGAAGTAAGACAGAGTGGGTTACATTTTGCAATTGATACATTAGGATCGAAGATAAAACATAAAATCCTTTTGTTGGGGCGTAAATTGTCAATTCTAAATTGTCAATTACTTTAAATCATGACTCCTAATCCTCTCATTACTAATTCAGTTGAAAAACTTAACTATCGGGTTACAGTCGGTGATGTTGCGGCTGAGACTGGCTTAAAGCTAAAAGATGCTCAACAAGGCTTAGTCGCGGTAGCAGCGGATGCCGGTGGGCATTTGCAAGTCAGTGAAACTGGCAATATTACCTATCTTTTTCCAAAAAACTTCCGTGGTATTCTACGTAATAAATATCTACGTTTACGCTTGCAAGAGTGGTGGGATAAAATTTGGGGTGTTTTGTTTTATCTCATCCGCATTTCCTTTGGGGTTGTCTTGATTGCATCCATTGTTTTAATTGCAATTACGATTTCTCTCATTATTATTGGCGTGCAAATGAACTCAGACGAAGGAGATTCTGATAATGGAATAGGAGGCGGAGGAGGGTTTTCCTTTGGCTTCTTTCCATTTTGGTTTGGCCCTGATTTATTCTGGTTTTTCTCGCCAGGATACTACGAAGCTGATGAACCAATTGCTAGACGAGAGAAAACAAAACCAAATCGTCGCCAAAAAAGTGAGTTAAGTTTTCTCGAAGCCATTTTTTCTTTTCTTTTTGGTGATGGTAATCCGAATAAAAAATTAGAAGAACGGCGCTGGCAAGAAATAGGAAGTGTTATTCAACAAAATAAAGGCGCAGTTGTTGGTGAACAAATTGCCCCCTATCTCGATGATATTGATGCTAACAGTTGGGAAAATGAAGATTATATGTTACCGGTTCTAACCCGATTTAATGGGGTGCCAGAAGTTACAGAAGAGGGGCATATTATTTATTATTTTCCGGAATTACAAGTTACAGCAACTGGTAAGTCTAAATCTTCAGTTCCAGCTTATTTAGAAGAGAAACTTTGGCGATTTAGCAAAGCCAGTAGTACCCAAAAAATTGTTGCAATTGGATTAGGGGGACTGAACTTAATCTTAGCATTAATGCTAGGTTCTCTCTTGTCAGGAGAACTCGCTGCACGAATGGGAGGATTAGTTGCTTTTGTTAATGGAATTTATGGTATATTACTTGCTTATGCAATTGGTTATTTGACAATTCCTCTAATTCGCTACTTTTGGATTCAACAAAAAAATAAAGGTATAACTTCTCGCAATGACGAACGTTTTCGACGGGCGCGAATTTTAGTCAGTCGTGATCAAGAATTACACAATAAATTACAAGAAGCGCAAGCGTTTGCTTCACAAACTATTTTAAGCGAGGAAAACATTGCTTATTCTACGGAGCAAGATTTAATAGAACAAGAAGCAGAACGTAGCGATCAAATCGATGAAGACTGGAAACGTCGTCTATCATCCTGATTAAAGCTGATTTTGCACACTAAAGGACAGCAAAAACTGATTGCTTAGTTCAGATAACTTAGACCTTCATAATTCGTTACACTAGCAACAGTTTAATTGAATAGTGTGACAAAAAAACTAGATGCAACAACGAATTAATTTTCAGTTACTCAAGCGATTTTGGTCGATCGCGCGCCTTTATTGGTTTGGTGATGAAAAATGGAAAGCGAGAGGGCTATTACTTGTCATTACCCTCATGCTGATTACTTATACAATTCTCAGTGTCATTCTCAATCAGCAACGAGGAAATTTAATTACCGCCCTCTCGCAAATGAGTGAGGATCAATTTTGGAGTGGCTTACTGGTCTATTTTGGTGTCATTATTGCCTATATTCCTTTATTTGCAGGGGCAAAATACTTAATCGATCTCTTAGGATTATTTTGGCGGAAATGGTTGACCGGACGTTTTCTTGATTACTATTTTCGCGATCGCGCTTACTATAAATTAACCTCTTATGGCGATATTGATAATCCTGACCAACGGATTTCTCAAGATGTTCGTTCCTTTACTCAAGAGTCACTCACGTTTCTATTAATTACTCTTTCTTCTTTATTTCAAGTAATTGGATTTAGCGGTGAACTATGGACCATTTCTTATCCTTTAGTAATTTTTCTATTTATTTATGCAATCGTTGGAACTTTAATTACAGTGGGCGTTTTTGGCAAAGCATTAGTTCGCCTCAACTTTGAACAACTGAAACGAGAAGCTAATTTTCGGTTTGGTTTAGTTCGCATTCGAGAAAACGCTGAATCTATTGCCTTTTACCAAGGAGAAGAACAAGAAGAAAGCCAAGTTAAGTTTCGCTTTGATGATGTTTTTGATAATTTTAAGCGCTTAATTTTATGGCAAGATTTAGGTTTAAAGTCTTTTACGAATACGTTTCAACTAATTACATATGCTATCCCTTTTTTGATTTTGGCACCGCGAGTTTTTTCTGGAGAACTGGCAGTAGGGAAAGTAACCGAAGCGCAAGGGGCTTTTTTACAAATCTTTTTTGCCCTTGATTTTATCATTACACGCTTTCAATCCTTGACCGAATTTGGTGCAGGAATTAACCGAATTTTTGGTTTCGCTGACTATATCAATCTTGCTGATTCTGAAGAAACAGAAATAGACGAAAGTTCTAATCCGACAATTGAAATGGTCAATGATCAGCAGATTGCAGTAAAAGAATTGACCTTACAAACACCCAATTATCAACGCACTTTAGTCCGAAATTTAACAGTCGATATTCCCCACGGGGGAGGATTACTGATTATGGGCGCCAGTGGCTGTGGTAAGAGTTCTTTACTCCGGGCAATTGCTGGTTTATGGCAATCGGGAAGTGGTGAAATTGTCCGTCCTCCATTGTCAGAAATTCTGTTTTTACCCCAACGTCCTTACATGATTTTGGGAAGTTTAAGAGAGGAATTAATCTATCCCAAAAAAGAAACAGAGTTAACCAACGAACAATTAGCAGAAGTGTTAGATAAAGTTAATCTTCCCCATCTCGTTGAACGCTTTGGCAGTTTAAATGTTGAAATGAATTGGGGAGAAGTTTTATCACTAGGAGAACAGCAAAGAGTTGCCTTTGCCAGAATTTTGATTAATCAACCGCGCTATGTTGTCCTCGATGAAGCAACGAGTGCTTTAGATGTTGAAAATGAAAAAGCACTCTATGATCAATTGCAAGCCATTGAGATGACTTATGTTAGTGTTGGACACCGCCCCACTTTACGACAATATCATCAACTTATTTTAGAATTATCAGAAGATCAATCTTGGCAATTAAAACCCATTACAGCATCAATAGAATCATGATTTTTCCCGGTGAAGTATTCGCAGAAACGAAAGAATTTGATACTAATATTCGGCAATTATTGCCGTATTATGATGAAATGTTAGATGCGATCGCGCTGTGTGTTCCTTCTCAAAGCCGTCGCATTTTAGAATTAGGGTGTGGCACCGGCGAACTGACTGTAAAAGTCCTAAAACAGTGTCCTGACGCGCAACTGGTCGCCGTGGATTATTCTCCGCGCATGATTGACTTTGTGGGAGCAAAACTAGACGATGAAGGAGAGCGCGATCGCGTCAAAACGTTGCAATTAGACTTTGGGGCTTGGGCAAATGATGAAGCGGATGCTGAAGTCGGAAGCCGATTTGATGCTATTATTTCTTCCCTTGCCATTCATCATCTCACTGATGCAATGAAAGGAAAACTCTTCCAGAAAATTGCGCGTTCTCTCAACCCGGGTGGACAATTCTGGAATGCTGATCCGCTACTTCCCGAATTTCCTGAACTGACCGATATTTATCAACAATCTCGCCAACGTTGGGCGCAAAAACAAGGTTTTGATCTCGAGGCAGTGCGCAGTAAAATTGGTAAAAG
>CAZBPR010000221.1:0-3991 GCA_964493825.1 uncultured Dactylococcopsis sp. | reverse complement strand
ACCGCATCTTGAACCGCGCTGTTGATTTCTTGCAACAGTTGGACATCGGCTAAAACACCTTTGTCGTTATTGCGGTAAATTTCATCGAGATCCCGTCCGATACTTTCCGCGATGGTGCGGGGTAAGCCCTGAATTTCTTCCTCTTCGCGATCGAGCGAGGCAATATTAACTAAGGTCGCAATGGCTTCTTCTGCGCTTGGGGGTTGTCCAATGACGTGTAAACCACAGGGCAACAGACGAGAGGAAATTTCCATCAGCTGCTTGTACAGTAAGCCAACTAAGTTATCCCGTTCTTCGGGAGTCATTTCACTGGCATCTTTGTCAGGGATATCGACATCTTTATCCAGATTGACAATCCGCGCTTGATCCATAATCGTATTGACAATTTGGATTGCACGACCATTATCTTTCAGGTTTTGATACGACCCGATCAAGTCTTGCAGTTCTTGCAGTCCTTTGTAGAGTCCTGCATTTTCTGCTGGTGGTGTGAGGTAAGAAATGGTTTCGGCGTAACTACGACGTTTCGCGATCGTTGCCTCACTGGGGTTATTCGCGGCGTAGTAGTAGAGGTTCGGAATGCTGCCAATGAGACTGTCGGGATAGCAATCTCCAGACATTCCCATTTGTTTACCAGGCATAAACTCCAGAGATCCGTGAGTTCCGAAGTGTAGCACCGCATCGGCACCCCAAACTTTTTCTAAGTAGGTGTAGTAAGCGGCAAACCCATGATGGGGAGAGGCGGAACGGGAGAAGAGAAGCCGCATCGGATCGCCTTCATAGCCAAAGGTGGGTTGTACACCAATGAAGACGTTACCAAAGTGTTTCCCGTAAATGAGCAGGTTTTCGCCATCGCTATTGAGTTCTCCTGGTGGCGGACCCCAGTTTTCGTGGAGATTTTTGGAGTAAGGAGTGAGTCGTTCGTATTGGGGAACTGACATCCGATAGGCAATATTTAACTCAGGGCTGGCATATTGCGCTTGCGCATCGTGCAGTACCAGTTCCATGAGTTCTTTCGGGGAATCGGGCAACTCGTCCACATCATAACCGTTGTGGCGCAGGGCTTGTAAGACTTCGTAGATGCTACCGAATACGTCGAGATAGGCTGCTGTTCCCACATTGCCTTTATCTGGCGGGAAACTAAAGACCGTAATCGCAACTTTCTTATCCAGCTTGGGTTTACGGCGCAGTTTTGCCCATTTCATGGCGCGTTGGGCGATCATTTCCACCCGGTCTTGCAGCGCGATCGCGCGACCGGTTGCGCCATCTCTTCCCGAGAGGATAATCGGTTCAATTCCGCCATCGAGTTCGGGAATTGCAATTTGCAACGCTACTTGTACGGGATGCAAACCTAACTCACTTTCTTCCCATTCTTCGGTGGTTTGGAAGACCAAGGGTAACGCCACCATGTAGGGACGATTAATCCGTTTCAAAGATTCAATGGCTTTGGGATGGTCTTGTCTGGCGGGTCCTCCCACTAAGGCGAACCCAGTTAAAGAAACCACTGTATCCACAATCGGTAAGGGTTCGACCCCCTCAGTTGGCGTATCCCAGAAAAATGTGTCTACCGGCTTCGAGAAGTCGAGTCCCCCAGCAAAAATGGGAATCACTCTTGCCCCCATGGCTTCGAGTTCAGAAACTACAGCTACATAGTGAGCATCATCGCCAGTAATGAGGTGCGTGCGCTGCAAAACTAACCCAATGCAAGGGGTTAAGGGATCTTTGAGATCATCTTTGATATCCGTCCGACTGTTGTACCAACTCAGGTAGTCTTTGACATCCTCAAACATTTTTGGGGCGAGGGGATGCCAAATTCCCATATCCGGATAAACAACGGGGTCAGAATATTTAACTTCTTCGTCTTTATTTTCTGTTTCTAAAACATATTTATCCGTCAGCATCAGTAAAAAGTTCTCTAAGTTGTCTTGAGAACCGCCTAGCCAATACTGAAAGGACAACATAAAGTTGCGGGCATCTTGGGCTTTATCTAAAGGCAGGTATTTTAAGACTTTCGGTAAGGTTTGCAGGAGTTTTAACATCCCATCTTGGAACGAAGCCCCCTGCTTTTCCTTACGTTTGCGCATAAATTGCGCGATCGCGCTTTTGCTTTGTCCCAGTTGCGCCATGGAGAAACTGCCCAATTTATTCAGGCGCATTACTTGGGGCATTGAGGGAAATACAATCGCAGCATCTAACTGGTCGCGATAGGGTTCCACTGCCGCAACCACTTTATCTGCTAAATCTTCAATAAAAATTAATGAACCAATAAACAAGTTGGCTTGAGCCACATCCCCCTTGAAGGCTTCATAATTTTCGGGATCACGAAGTTCTTCAATTAAATAACCGCTAATCTCGATTGCGACATTGGGATTATTAGCATTAATCGAGCGGACTGATGCTGAGAGGGCGCTCTGGTATTGAGGCTCAAGCACGACATAGACCACCTTAACCAAAGAACGATCCCCAATCGTATCCGGTTCAATGTGGCGAATGGTGGACTTGACGTTAGTGAACATTCACACTTTCTCCTTCAATGAGCAATGACTTCTTCGGACTGAATTCAAGGTTTGCAATTCGGGATTAGCCCTTCCAATTGCAGTACCCACTTGTGTTTTGTATCAAAAAATTGCCACTCAGCACAGGAATTCACCTCAATTCGACATAATTTGACAAAAAACTAGTCTTATTTTGTAATATTTATTTACATATTAAAAAGTATTTACCTTATTAAATGTAAACTTATGTAAAAATATTCCATTTAGACCAATCCAATTAAATTTTCTTTATCCTCGAGACATCTGCTTTCGTCCTTGATTAGGATCAAACTTGGTTAAAGTGCCATTAACTTTGTCAAAGTAGGGGAAGATAGTAATTTTATCCTTTGACGAAGGGTGGTCATTATCAACTGCTTTATAAATAAGGAGTAATCTTTTGACGTCAAAAACTGCTTTTAACACTACACAATCAGAAGAAATCTTTAGCACTGCCAAGCAACTGATGCCCGGTGGCGTTAGTTCTCCCGTGCGTGCTTTTAGCTCAGTCGGGGGACAACCCATCGTTTTTGATAAAGTTGAGGGGTCTCGGGCTTGGGATGTAGACGGTAACGAATACATTGATTATGTCGGCACTTGGGGACCGGCGATTTGCGGTCATGCTCACCCAGAAGTGATCAAAGCTCTCCACGAAACCCTCGATAAAGGAACCAGTTTTGGGGCGCCTTGTGTCCAAGAAAATATATTGGCTGAGATGGTGATTAACGCGGTTCCGAGCATTGAAATGGTGCGTTTTGTTAACTCCGGAACTGAAGCCTGTATGGCAACGTTGCGCCTGATGCGAGCCTATACCGGACGGGATAAAGTCATTAAATTCCAAGGGTGCTATCACGGTAGCGGCGATATGTTTTTGGTTCAAGCCGGTTCCGGTGTAGCGACTTTGGGGTTACCTGATTCTCCTGGGGTTCCGAAAGCGGCTACTAGCAATACCTTAGCTGCCCCCTACAATGACCTCGAAGCCGTGAAAAAACTCTTTGCGGACAATCCTGGAGAAATTGCGGGAGTGATTTTAGAGCCGGTTGTTGGGAATTCGGGCTTTGTTGCCCCTGATGCTGGCTTTCTAGAAGGGTTACGGGAACTCACCTCTGATAACGGAGCACTCCTGGTATTTGATGAAGTGATGACCGGGTTCCGGATCAGTTATGGTGGCGCACAAGAAAAATTTGGCGTTACCCCTGACCTCACTACTCTCGGTAAAATCATCGGCGGCGGATTACCCGTTGGTGCTTACGGTGGACGCAAAGAAATTATGGAAGTAGTCGCACCAGCAGGTCCCATGTATCAAGCGGGAACGTTATCCGGAAATCCCCTTGCGATGACTGCTGGCATTAAAACCTTAGAACTCTTGCAACGTCCTGGGGTTTATGAGCAGCTCGATCAGATGACGAAAAAGCTCACTGATGGTTTAAAAGACATTGCCAAAAAACAGGGTCATGCGACTC
>CAZBPR010000220.1:534-4012 GCA_964493825.1 uncultured Dactylococcopsis sp. | reverse complement strand
ACCTTGGGCATTACTTTGAGTGGGAAAAAGGGAGAAGCAGCTGAGGAAACGAAAACGGAGGAAGAAGCATGAGCGCGATTATTACCTTACTCGTACTATTATTCGGTGGGGCAGGAACGATTGCCCTTGTGATCAAAAACTTGTATTACATTTGTCAGCCCAGTGAAATCCTGATTTTTGCCGGCAGTCGCCAAGCCGTTGCTGATGAAAAAACCGTTGGCTATCGTCTGGTTAAAGGCGGGAGTAGTATCCGGAAACCCTTATTAGAAAAAGTGTTTCGGATGAATCTCACCAACATGATCATTGAGTTGAAAGTGACCAATGCTTACTCGAAAGGCGGGATTCCCCTGAAAGTCGATGGGGTTGCCAATATTAAAGTGGCTGGGGAAGAACCCACCATTCACAACGCGATCGAGCGCCTGTTAGGAAAAAGCCAAAAACAAATCGAAAAAATTGCCCAACAAACCCTAGAAGGGAATTTAAGAGGCGTCCTCGCCAGTCTCACCCCCGAACAGGTCAACGAAGACAAAATGGCATTTGCGCGCAGTCTCTTGGAAGAAGCCGAAGACGACTTACAAAAATTAGGCTTAGTCTTAGATAATTTACAAGTTCAGAACATCTCTGATGATGTCAACTATCTCAACTCGATTGGGCGTAAACAGCGCGCTGACTTACTAAGGGATGCCCGCATCGCCGAAGCGAGAACGAAAACCGAATCCGCCCTGCAAGCCGCAGAAAACAAGAAAAATACCTCTCTACGACAAGTCGAAGCCCAAACCGCCAAAGTTCGTGCCGAAGCGAACCGCCGTCTGCAAGATGCCCTGACTCAACGGGAAGCGGGCATTGCGGAAGCGGAATCGGAAATTGCAGCGGAAGTGGCGCGCACGCAAGCGGAACTAGCGGTACAACGGGAACGACGCAAGCAAGTGGAACAGCAATTACAAGCCGATGTGGTTGCCCCTGCCGAAGCGGACTGTCAACGGGCGCAAGCGGAAGCCAAAGGACAAGCAGCCAGCATCATTGAAGACGGGAAAGCGCAAGCGGAAGGTTTACGCAGTTTAGCCAAGTCTTGGAATGCGGCGGGTGAAAACGCCAGAGAAATCTTCCTCTTCCAAAAACTGGAACCATTGCTATCAAGTATGGTCAGTACGGTTCCCGAAATTGATGTGCAGAAAGTGACAGTCATTGATCCGGCTAAGGGTGGCAATGCCACAAAATTAGCTGCCTTTACCGAACAGTTGCGAGAAAGCACCGGCATTGATTTGCCTGGGATGGCAGAACGGATTGGACAGTCTAACACGGCAAGTCCGGAAAACAGCCAAGAGTAGTTGATGTCACCTGAGGGCGATCGCGCTGCTGACTGAGAATGATCGCCCTTAATGATTCCCAAACGCTAAAATCTGATCCGCACTAAGGTTAAATTCCGTCACAACCGTGGATTGAATCGGCGTTTCACCCCGATAAACCCTATCTTCATACTTCCCTTCCACCCAAAGACACACCGTCACTTGTTGCGGTTCGGGATCAATAATCCAATATTCGGTAATGCCTCGCGCTGCATATTCTGTATGTTTATAGCGGTAATCTCGATTGCGATTGTCTTCCCCTGGCGAGACAATTTCAACGACTAAAGCCGGGGGCGGCATCTCTCGGGTTAGCGTTGCGCGTTTTGCACCGACTAAGGCACTTCGCGATGCCTCAGAATGCACCATGAGATCAGGTAAGCGACAAGTAGCCCGTTTTCCACTGACTTCAATTTCTGTATCTTTGAAAGAAAGTAAGGTCAGAGAAAGGTATTTTGCCAGTTCAAAAAATAAGAATTTCGCGATGCTCGCATTAACTTGGCTTTCCGGCGGCATTACCGTCAATTCTCCATTGACCAACTCATAGCGCGTATCAGTGCCATCATCATAGGCTAAATACTCCTCCATCGTGAGGCATTGGGAAGAACCTGAGACTGTTTGCGCCATCGAATCTGCCCTCCCTTGTTCTGAGGTGCGAGAGTTGGCTATCATTATAATTTCTTTTCTTGCAAGATTATTTCTAGGCAACAGAGAATATTATTAAAAAGTGATTTGAATAACTAAAAATTTAGTTTTTGGAATATAAAAAAGGGCAAGTATAGCCAATACTCACAAATTCTATCTGATCTCCCGCCTGAACAAGGTGAGGCATCCAGAAAGCATCAAACTTGCGCAAAAACTGTTCCACTAAAACTTGTTTTTGATCAATCAAGATATATTCTTCTAATTCGGGGATTGATTTATAATCAGCCAATTTATCCCCGCGATCAAAGGCTTCTGTGGAATCAAAGAGGACTTCAATAATGAGCTTTGGATGTAAAATAAAATCTTTGTTAGAAGCGTGATTGGACTCCGTCCATACTTCGACAAGACTTCGGCGTGAGCTCAGTCGAACGCTCAGCAACAGCTTCGCAAACGCGCTCATCGTAGGTAACAGCTAAATCGGGGTAATAAAACAGATTAAGGTCAGGGAGGCGCACTTTCATATCCGATGCGTAGGAAATGCAATCACTCCCTCGTCAATGATTCACTAACAAAGCAGAAAGATTCCCCATAATAATGACATGAGCTTTACAAGCGCTTGCTTGCTTAGGAATGGGATTGAACTAGGAATAATATTGGTCAGGGTCAGGAACCTTTGGAGAAGTATAATCAAGCTTTGTTAATCTTTCCGAAAGTGGGCAGTCATTGAAGGGGAGCTACCAGTCTCAAAAATATTCAAGAAATTTATCGCTTATTATAAAAACTCAAAAAGCCCGTGACGAGACTTGAACTCGTGACCTCACCCTTACCAAGGGTGTGCTCTACCGCTGAGCTACACGGGCGTGGGAAGTGGGCCGGGTTGGATTTGAACCAACGTAGGCTTAGCCAGCGAATTTACAGTCCGCCCCCATTAACCACTCGGGCACCGACCCGTTTTTCCACGCAATTATTGATAATAGCATAAGGTTTTAGAAATGGGAAGGGTTCAGACAAACTTTTTTCCTATCCTTGCTGAGAGCCTCGTCGGCGCGACTGGTTCGAATTTGATCTTCCATTGTTGCGCTGACGATAACGAGGAAAATCACTTTCGTCATAAATTTCTCCCACCAACTCTTCGAGAATGTCTTCTAGCGTCACTAAGCCGACGGTTCCTCCATATTCATCGACCACAATGGCAATGTGTAGCCGTTGTTGTAACATTTCCTTCAGCATACTCGCTACTTGTTTGGTTTCTGGAATATAGACAGGGGGTGCCATCGCTTCCGTTACTAAAGCTTGGCTACGACTTTCTTCAGGAAGATTATGCAGTAAACGCAGTGCTTCCTTCAAATGAACAATTCCGACAATTTCATCTTTTGATTCGCCTTGAACCGGAATGCGAGAATAACCCGTATCTAAACAAAGATTGACTAATTCTTCTAACGTTCCCTGATGAGAAATGGTTCGCATGGCAATGCGGGGCTTGACCACAT
>CAZBPR010000220.1:0-524 GCA_964493825.1 uncultured Dactylococcopsis sp. | reverse complement strand
TGATCCAACATTAGGGCTTTATTTAATAACTGATGTTTATAAATATCAAGTTTTCCTTTTCCTCCCAATAACTCTATCATGAGCTGTAAATCAGTGAGGGATTCTCCTTGCTGATCATTTTGTCCAAGCAATTTCTGAAAGAACTGTACTGTGTATTGAGCAATGGTTTCAAACAGATAAATAATCCCGAGGAAAGAAAGCAGTCTTGATAATAAATAAATCGGACGAACAACTAACTTAAAAATTGATAAAACATTATTAATTGCTAAAGATTTAGGTGTAATTTCAGCAAATATTAAAACTAAGATTGTAACAATGGCAGTCGCAATTCCTAATCCCGCATTACCGAGCCAAATTGCAAATAAATTACTGGTTAAAACCGCAGCAAAATTATTAACTAAATTATTTCCTAGGAGGAGAGTAATAATAAAACGAGTTCGATTTTCTAGAACTAAACGAAATGTTCCTTTGGGATCCCCTTGTTCTCGAATTAAACCCCGAAGCTTTAAATTATCAAAAGCTGT
>CAZBPR010000219.1:0-4017 GCA_964493825.1 uncultured Dactylococcopsis sp. | reverse complement strand
GTTAAAGAACCTTGGATGTTACAAACGGCGCGGCGTCTATTTGATTTAGAAGCTTCGGTTCTTGCTCGCATTGGCAATCATCCCCAAATTCCTCAGTTAAAAGCGAATTTTGAAGAAAATGAACAATTTTATTTAGTCCAAGAGTTTATTGAGGGAGAATTATTATCAAAGGAATTTAAAGAGGGTCAGATTTGGAACCAGGAAGAAGCCATTATTTTTCTTCGAGATATTCTGGAAATCTTACGCTTTATTCATGAAAATAAAGTCATTCACCGCGATTTAAAACCAGAGAATATTATTCGGCGTAAAGAAGATAATCAACTGGTGCTGATTGATTTTGGTTCGGTGAAAAAGATTACAACTTTGTATGATGAAGAGCGGGAGCATTCTGAATTTACCGTTGCCATTGGGACTCCCGCTTATATGCCTGTTGAACAGCAGGGAGGAAAGCCCTCTTACAATAGTGATATTTATGCGCTCGGAAAAATTGTTATTCAAGGCTTAAGTGGGGTGCCACCCAAACGCTTGAAGGATGACCCACAAACAGGAGAATTGTTATGGCGACATCTTGTAAAGGTTGATGATGCATTTGCTGAAATTCTCAGCAAAATGGTGAAATGGAATGCGCGCGATCGTTATCAAACTGTTGCCGAAGTAATTCATGATTTAACTCCTTACTTCAAAAAAATTCCGGCTCAATCCTTTCCAAACCCAGCTAAGCAGCAGCGTCAACTCTCTACAATTGATCAAATCGTTCGTCGTTTAAAACAAAATCCAGAAATCACGCGTATCAAAAAATTACTTTTCTGTGCTTATAAGCACCGTTGGGAAAATAGTCCTGGTATCCTTTCTAAATACCGCACTAAGTACTTACTCCAAGAGCTTTATAAAAGGGAAACCAACTTAGAAGCGTTTAAAAAATGCCTTAATGAAGTGGTTAACACTCTCAATAAAAAAGAAAAATATCAAATTGTGGCTAATTCAATTATTGAAGAAGTCAAACTGCTCTATCAAGTCAACAAACCTTTAGTAGACGTAGAGAATGAAGTGCTTTCTTCTAAAGAAACCATCATCATAGAAGAAGATCCCAGTCAAGCTACTCCTTCTACTGGTTACACACACCTCAAAAAAACAGGAGATTCTGATAGCTTAATTGTATCTAAACAACTTAATCAGGAGGAGAGCTATCATTTTCTCCCCTCAGCTACAGACAGTTCAGATGCTAAAGAAACTGAATCTGAAAAAGCAGCAGAAGATTTAGTCCCCGAAGAAGAGAGTAACTACTGTAGTCTTTTTGATCTGCGCTATGAAGTCACTCGTTATACTACTCCCCTTCGGATTAAAATTTTATTATTTTCAATGCTTTATTATAAGATTGATTTTAATGAGCAAGACTGGACCTTAATGATGAGTCATCAGCTGGATAGTTTGCTCAAACAAGTAATAGAAATGTTTCCTAATTTAACTGAACTGGAAAGCCGATTATATGCAACTGCTAGGCATTTTAATGAGGAAGAAGGATTAACCCAAGTTGTGGGGGCAATTATACAGTCTCTTCGTCCCTTTTATGAAAAAGGACAACCGATATTAATGTGTTGATGATGAATTGATGGTTTAGTTAGGCCACAATTTGATGGTTGTTTTCTATTTTTCTAATGATAGAATAATTTTTCCTAGGTGCAGTATTTATGACAGAATCCTCTCCAATCAGGATCGATCCAGATGATATTTCTCGCCCCAATGGTCAATTTTTAGGATTTCCTTATTCCTTAGAGGAAGCAAACGTCGTATTCTTTCCAGTCCCTTGGGATGTTACGACATCCTATGGAGTTGGAACTGCAAGGGGACCGCAAGCAATCATTGATGCCTCTGTTCAATTAGAACCAACTGACTCTTATGTTTCTGAAGCTTGGAAAATTGGTCATTATACCTTACCCGTTAATGCCAAATTATTAGCAAAAAATGATCGAATTCGGACAGTTGTTAAACAAGTCATGGCATACCAAGAAGCAGGAGGTCACTTTCAGGATCAAGCGATTCAAGGGCAATTAAGAGAGGTTAACCAAGCGTCTGATCATTTGAATCAATGGGTTTATAAAGTAACGAGTTCCTTACTCAAGCAAAATAAATTAATCGGTTTAATTGGTGGCGATCATAGCGTTCCTTTAGGCTTCATAAAAGCATTAACTGAGATATATGGTCACTACGGAATCTTACAAATTGATGCTCATGCTGATTTAAGAATTGCCTATGAAGGGTTTACTTATTCTCACGCGTCAATTATGCATAATGTGCTCCAATTATCTGAAATTTCTCATTTAGTTCAGGTGGGAATTCGAGATTTTT
This sequence comes from uncultured Dactylococcopsis sp., assembly GCA_964493825.1. Lineage (GTDB taxonomy): Bacteria > Cyanobacteriota > Cyanobacteriia > Cyanobacteriales > Rubidibacteraceae > Halothece. The sequence continues at coordinate 1,671 of CAZBPR010000219.1, read as the reverse complement.
CACGAGGAGAAATAGAAAGAGCAAAAGCAGATCAGCGCGTGCAATGGTTTACTGATTGGCAATTAAAAGAAAAAGCTTATCACGGTTATGTTTGGTTTGAGCAATGTCGAGAAATTATAACTGGTTTACCTGAGAAAGTTTATATTAGCTTTGATGTAGATGGTTTAAGCCCGCAATTTTGCCCTCATACGGGAACACCGGTACCTGGTGGGTTGGATTTTAATCAGGCGATTTATTTGCTAGAAATGTTGGTTCAAGCAGGGAAAAAAATTATCGGTTTTGATTTATGTGAAGTTGCTCCTAATCTCAATGATCCTGAGGATGAATGGGATGCCAATGTTGGAGCTAGGCTGGCTTATAAATTAGCAAATTTTATGTTTGCTTCTCAAAATTCTTCTATCTTTGCAGCAGGGAAATAATGACGGATTTCGATGCCTTATTCCAAGGTGATACTCCGCTTTTAGATGTCTTAAAAGCAAGTGGCAATCGTCCTCATGCTGAATTTTATGTTCCGGGACATAAACGAGGCAAAGGCATTGCTTCGCAGTTATCAGATATATGGGGAGAGGCGGTCTTTCGTTATGACTTACCGGAATTACCAGAATTTGGTAATTTATTCCCGCCAGAGGGAGTCATGAAAACGGCGCAAGATTTAGCAGCAGGGGCATTTGGGGCGGATCAAACTTGGTTTTTAACCAATGGGTCAACCGCTGGGGTGATGGCGGCAATCTTAGCGACTTGTCGTAATGGGGATCAAATTATATTACCGCGTAATGTTCATCAAAGCGCGATCGCGGGATTAATTCTCTCAGGTGCCATTCCGATTTTTATACACCCGGTGTATGACCCTACATTTGACCTGCCTTACAACATTACACCAGACGCTTTAGAACAAACGATCGCGCAATATCCCCAAGCAAAAGCCGTTCTCATTACCTCTCCGACGTATCAAGGAGTGTGCGCTGATATCGATGCCCTGGGTCAAATTGCTCATTCTCATCAGCTTCCGCTAATTGTGGATGCTGCCCACGGCGCTCATTTTGGGTTTCATCCGCAGTTTCCCGCCTCTCCTCTCACCCTCGGTGCTGATGTGGTTATCCAGTCGTTACATAAAACTCTAGGGGCACTCACTCAGGCGTCTTTACTTCATTTAAAGGGAAAACGAGTCAGTGCAACGGCTCTCACCGCAGCGCTACAGTGTTTACAATCGAGTAGTCCCAGTCATCTCCTCTTGGCATCCCTCGATGCAGCGCGTCAACAAGTGGCAACAGCAGGGGAAACCTTACTCGGACAAGCCTTGAGCTTAGCACAACGGGCGAAAGCAGAAATACAAACGATTCCAGAATTAGCGTTGTTTTCTCCTCAGTTTCCTCAACCCGGTTGCGAAGCCATTGATCCGACTCGCCTGACCATTGATGTTTCCGGCTTGGGCTTAACCGGTTTTACCGCCGATGAAATTTTACATCATCAGTTTGGGGTAACGGCAGAATTACCCACCGCAAAAACCCTGACCTTTGTTGTTACCTTTGGTAACACAGAAACAGATATAGTAGCTTTATTAGCAGGGTTGAGAGCTTTAAGAGAGAAGAAAACAGCAGAAGAAATCAACCTGAACCTATCATCTTTACCCCCGCTTGCCCCTTGTCTTTCGCCTCGTCACGCTTTTTTTGG
>CAZBPR010000218.1:0-4054 GCA_964493825.1 uncultured Dactylococcopsis sp. | reverse complement strand
TTCCCTACATTCAAAAATTTGCGGGGCGAACGGTGGTGATTAAATATGGGGGTGCCGCGATGAAAGATAAAGCCCTGAAAGAACAGGTGATTCGAGATATTGTCTTTCTCTCTTGTGTGGGGATGCGTCCCGTGATTGTTCATGGTGGGGGACCGGAAATTAATAGTTGGTTAGGGAAATTAGGGATTGAACCCCAGTTTAAAAACGGTTTGCGCGTGACCGATGCCGATACGATGGATGTGGTGGAAATGGTGTTAGTGGGGCGAGTCAATAAAGAAATTGTTGCCCTAATTAATCAAGCGGGGGGCAGCGCGATCGGGATTTGTGGACGAGATGGGAATATTATCGCCGCCCGCCCGCGAGGAGAAGTAGGAATTGGCTTTGTCGGAGAAGTGAATGCGATTAATCCCCAACTCGTTGAATCTCTGATTAATGCTGGTTATGTGCCGGTGATTTCAACGGTTGCCTCGGATGAAACCGGACAAGCTTACAATATTAATGCTGATACTGTTGCTGGAGAAATGGCAGCAGCACTCGGCGCAGAAAAATTAATCCTGCTGACAGATACACCAGGCTTACTGAAAGATTATCAAGATCCTTCAACCTTAATTACGCACCTCGACATTCGAGAAGCGCGACAACTCATTGCAGATGGGATTGTTGCTGGGGGCATGATTCCGAAGGTAGAGTGTTGTGTTCGCTCTCTTGCCCAAGGCGTCCGCGCTGCCCATATTATTGATGGACGCCTTCCTCATGCCATTCTCCTTGAAATTTTCAGTGATGAAGGAATTGGCTCGATGATTGTTGCCTCCGAATACAATTTCTAACGCACTCAACCATCTGAATCAATCAACAGAATGGCAAGAAAAGTGATATTACAGGTTGTTAATATTTGACAAGCTGTCTTTTGACGGGTTTGTCGATTCAAGTCGAGAATAATGAGGTCAATTAGATTTTTTCTCTTTTGTGTTGTAACCTTCTGTCCGGAAGCGGTTCAGCTTGTTGTCTTTAGAAAAGATTATGGGAGACTAGCCTCATTATGAAATCTAAATTTCCTTATGTTTTTGCTGCTTCACTCTTGGGTGGGTTATTGAGTTGGAGTATCATCCCAGAAGCTAATCTTTTACTGGCTCGTTCAGGAACTGCATTCGCTCAAACTACGGAAAATGCGCCTGCATCAGGAGGGCTGTTGGTCAATTTGACCACTGATGATACCTGGACCGCAAATATGGCAATCTCTCTCGCCCAGAAAGCCTTGGCAAGTGGGTATCAACCAGTCACACTTTTCCTCAATGTGCGAGGGGTGTATCTTGCAGATCAAGAACGACTTCCTGCAACAGAAGGTAACAGCGATTTGAATATTCATCAAAAACTGCAAGCATTTATAGAAGAGGGGGGGAGTGTGATTGCTTGTCCCAGTTGCTCTCGCGAAGCAGGCTTAACCCAGGAAGATTTTATTGAAGGGGTTGTGCTGGGAGAAGAGGGAGGGGCATTGCCGCTTCTTTTTGATCCGAATACGGTAACGATCTCATATTGAACAACGGTCACCGGAGCTTTAGTGAGGACAGGCGCCTTCCGTGCCGACCCAACTGGAATTCGATTCCAGTTGGAAAGCGGCACCGCATCGTCGGGCGTTCCTTTGCGCGGGAAACCCGCGCAGGGTCCCTCCTCATTCCGCGGTTTAGGAAGGCGTAATCTTTGACCAACGGTCAGCCGCTAGCCCTGGAATTGAATTCGGGAAACGGCTGACCATACTTGAGATGATTCAGTTTGATGTTCATCTAATTGGGAGATTCCCCTTGTAGAAAATTATTCCCACTCAATGGTACCTGGTGGCTTAGAAGTGACATCGTAAACGACACGGTTCACCCCTTTCACCTCGTTCACCATCCGATTAGAAATCGTCTCTAGAAGGTCATAAGGCACTCGCGACCAGTCGGCAGTCATGCCATCTTCACTGGAGATGAGACGCAATACCACTGGGTGGGCATAAGTCCGTTTATCGCCCATGACGCCAACACTGCGAATCGGGAGGAGAACCGCAAACGCTTGCCAAAAATCTTGGTAGCAGTTTTGCTTTTTAATCTCATCTCTCACTACAAAGTCAGCATCCCGGAGAATGTTTAAGCGTTCGGCAGTGACTTCTCCAATGATGCGAATGGCTAAGCCAGGTCCCGGGAAAGGATGGCGTTGAATAATTTCATCCGGTAAGCCCAAGGATGAACCCACTTTTCGGACTTCGTCTTTGAAGAGTTTACGCAGGGGTTCCACTAGCTTAAAGCGGAGATCTTCGGGTAAACCGCCCACATTGTGGTGGCTTTTAATTTTCACCGCAACCCGTTCTCCCGTTTTCGGATCAACATTGGTATCCGCCGACTCGATAACATCGGGGTAAAGTGTCCCTTGGGCAAGATAGTCAAAGGGTCCCAGTTCTCGGGATTTTTCTTCAAAAACTTTGATAAATTCGTGACCGATGCGACGGCGCTTTTCTTCGGGATCGGTCACCCCTTCTAGTTGCGCTAAAAACTGATCGCGCGCATTCACATATTCAACCGGGATATGAAAACGATCCTTAAAGATCTCAAGTAATCGTTCCGGTTCTCCTTTGCGCATAAACCCTTGGTCAATAAACATACAGACCAATTGGTCGCCAATAGCTTTGTGGAGGAGAAACGCCAGAGTTGAGGAATCCACCCCACCGGAAAGGGCGAGTAAAACGCGCTTTTCACCCACTTTTGCCCGAACTTCCCGCACTGCTTCTTCAACAAAGGCTTCCGAAGTCCAGGTGGGTTCACACTGACAAACTTTATAGACAAAATTCCGAATCAGAACGGCACCCCCCACGGAATGCACCACTTCGGGATGGAATTGAACACCGTAAAGTTTTCTTTCTGGATGCGCGATCGCGGCACAAGGGGTATTTTCGGTATGAGCTAATACTTGAAACCCTGGGGGAAGTTCAATGCAGGAATCCCCATGACTCATCCACATGGTTGCTCCATCTTCAACGCCAGGAAATAAAATTTCTTCCTGGTCAATATGGAGTGAAGCTTTGCCATATTCAGCGTGGTTCGCCCGTTCGACGACTCCTCCCAACTGTTGAACCATCACTTGCATTCCGTAACAGACACCAATGACTGGAATGCCTAAATCCCAAATTTTTGGGTCAACTTGCGGTGCCCCGTCGTCATAAACAGAATTGGGACCTCCAGATAGGATAATACCGTGAGGATTGAGTTTCTGGAGTTGTTCTGCTGTTGTCCGATAGGGCAGAACTTCTGAATAAACTTGGGTTTCACGAATCCGTCGCGCAATGAGTTCCGAGTATTGAGAACCAAAATCAAGGATGGCAATCATTTGCCGATTAATGCTGCCTGTAATTTCGGCTTGCTCGATCGCTGCGCTTTTTTGGGAGGGGTCAGTTGAGATAGTCACGGTGCTTGCGGGGGTAGATTATGGAAAACAGACTAGCAATAGAATTTTGGGTATTCCTTCATCATAGCAAGGAAATACTTGTAATATTTCTTAATGTTACTCATAATTTAACATAATTCAGCTGTAGTTGATTCTGTTCAGCACAGAAACAATAGGAACTGTTCTCGATACAACATACAAGCAGCGATCTTAAAAAGAGGATGGACTGAATTAAGCCAGCCAGATTTGTTGTGGCGTTAATTTTAATTCTGGAAAGGTAGCACTCAGAATCAAACTGTTATCTTGATAAGATTGCATCCCATAGCTTTGATCAGCTTGTAGCGTATAAACAAAGACAGTGGGCTGTTTTGGATTGCCTAAATAGCTACGAGAGGCAATGGCTTGATAATCAATAATCCAATATTCAGTAATCCCTAAAAGTCGGTACTCCTCTAATTTATCGATATAGTCATCTTCCCAATTGGTAGAAACAACTTCTACGGATAACTGAGGCGCTTCCAGAAAAGCAGAATAAGCAGTAGGATGTGAGTCCCATGCTGTTTTATCAACCACAGTGACATCTGTATGACGACTGCTTTCTTCTCCTGCGGTATTTTGAGTTTTGATGATAATTCTGCCA
>CAZBPR010000217.1:0-4058 GCA_964493825.1 uncultured Dactylococcopsis sp. | reverse complement strand
TAGAAATCCGTTCTTCAAAATCGGCGAGTTCTGTTCCTAGAGTCGGTTGATAGCCCACTCGTGAAGGGAGTCGTCCCAATAATCCGGACACTTCTTGTCCCGCTTGAATGAAGCGAAAGATATTATCAATCAGTAAGAGAACATCGCGCTTAGTGTCTTCTTGGAAATATTCCGCCATCGTCAACGCCGCTAAACCCACGCGAAACCGCGCTCCTGGGGGTTCATTCATTTGTCCAAAGACCATGACCGTATTCTCTAAAACCCCTGCCTCTTGCATTTCCCGGTACATTTCCTCTGCTTCTCGTACCCGTTCTCCAATGCCGCAAAAGAGGCTAATGCCTTGGTATTGCTTGACAATATTATTAATTAATTCCGTGATTAAGACGGTTTTTCCCACACCTGCACCGCCAAATAACCCACCTTTTCCCCCTCTTTCGAGCGGAGAGAGTAAATCAATCACTTTAATGCCTGTTTCCAGGATTTCAGAAGAAGTGGTATGTTGCGCGATCGCGGGGGGAGATTGATGAATGGAACGCCACTCTCCTCCCTCAATCAGATCTTTGCCATCAATGGTTTCCCCAAACACATTAAACACCCGACCCAGTAACTGTTCTCCCACTGGAACCTGTAACGGGACTCCCATATCGGTAACAGGTGAACTGCGAGATAAGCCTGAGGTTGAAGTTAGCGCTACACTTCTCAGGACATGAGCACTGAGATGATTCACCACTTCTAGGATCACTTCTCCCTTTTCGCCGGCTCGTAGCTGACTATAAATTTCCGGGAGGCGATCCGAAAAGCGCACATCGACCACAGTTCCTCGCAGCGCGACAATTTCTCCCTTCCTCAGTCCCTGCTTCGTCGTGAGATGAGATTGCAACATTATTCATCGCCTCCCCTGAGCGTAGCCTTGGCTATTCTTATTCTAGTTTTGTTAAATCCCTAGAGAAAAATTACCCCTTTCCAAAGTTGCGAGAACGTTATGAAAATTCAAACTTATCAATGAAAGATCAACGTGGCCTTCCCAGATCACTTTTCTACTAATTTCATGACCCGCAAAATCAGCATCGTCAACATCAACCCCATTAATCCCAATTGCCAAAGTCCCAATCCACTGACAATCCCTAAAGCGGAAGAAATCCAAATGGCAGTTGCGGTAGTCAGTCCATGTACTTTATCTCGCTGCAAAATTGCCCCTGCACCCACAAATCCGACACCGGTTAAAATTCCCTGAATACTCCGCCCCACTAGGCTTTCATCTTGCTGACCAATTCCACTCTGTAACACCCCTAAAATCACTAAAGCTGCCCCTAAACTGACCAGCATATTGGTCCGCAGACCTGCCGATTTACTCTCGCGTTCACGATCCCAACCAATCATTCCTCCGAAAGCCACAGCCAGGATTAAGCGACCGGCGACCTCAGACCAAGGAATAGGAGAAAGTACTGCAATTACGGGATTGATCATTAGCAATTTAGGCTTTCCCAGCTGTTAAGTGAGATCTTCAGATCCAATCACATGGTATCTTTTGATTTTTATGGGTTCGCTTAAGATGAGCAATTTCAAACGTATTTTGATAGACAAGCGGAGAAGATAATTGTCGCCGGTCAATAATGATCTGATGTAAGGGAGTCTTGGAACAACAACAGTACACATTGACTCAGTTGACTGATTTTTTCCTAGATCTAATACAATAGGGCTGTTTTCAATTTGAAAATCAACTGCTTTTCATGACCGCTGTTACTTCTCGCAAGATTCCGTCCCTAATTAAAAAATACTTGATGGCCCTCACCGGCTTAGGGATGGTCATCTTTGTTTTTGGACATCTGCTAGGCAACTTACAAATCTTTTTATCTCCTGAAGAGATTAACGAGTATGCCTATTTCCTCCATCACATTCTGCCAGGAGAAATTCTTTGGGGACTTCGCATTGGACTTTTATTAATGTTAGGGGTTCACGTCTGGATGGCAGTGCGGTTGAAACTGGAAAATAATGCCGCGCGTCCGATGGGTTATGTCAACAATCAATGGGTACAAGCTAGCAGTGCATCACGCTACATGACTTACAGTGGCGGGGTTGTACTGATTTACATTATTTTTCATCTCCTCCACTTTACTGTTCAGAAAGTCCACCCCGAATTTGGACAACTGACTTATTCTCTGGAAAATCATCTTACTCAAGATGTCTATGCCATGATGATCTATGGTTTTTCCAGTCAATTTTGGTATGTATCGCTGTTTTATATCATCAGCATGGGGCTATTATGCTGGCATTTATCTCATGGTGCAAGCAGTCTGTTTCAAAGTTTAGGTCTACGAAATGAGCGCACTCGTTACTGGTTAAATCGCTTCGCCTGGGTTTATAGCATTGTGGTTTTTATTGGCTTTGCCTCGATTCCTTCTTTCGTTTTACTTTCTGAAACAACGGATATTCAACTTGTCCAAGCAAAAACGGTTTTAACCCAAATTCAAGATTGGGATGGGAAGGGAACAATTACCATTGATTACAAACAGTGACGAGTGACCAAAACGGGGAGAGGGGCAGACAAGGAGATAAGGTGAACAAAAAACCAATATAGCAATGCTTACTCTCATGAAGTACATTCTTTATTCCCTATTCCCTAAACCTAATAATCTCGTACCTCACCAGTTTAGGAAGTGCTATAACCAATAACCAAGAACAAAAATGAGATTAGAATCTAATATTCCTCAAGGTTCTCTTGCCGATAAATGGGAGAATCATAAATTTAATCTTAAGTTAGTGAATCCGTCTAATAAACGCAAATATCACATCCTGGTTGTGGGAACTGGGCTAGCCGGATCATCTGCTGCTGCGTCTTTAGCGGAGATGGGCTATCAAGTCAGTTGCTTTTGCTATCAAGATAGTCCCCGTCGCGCCCACTCCATTGCAGCGCAAGGGGGGATTAATGCTGCTAAGAATTACCAGAATGATGGGGATTCGGTTTATCGGTTGTTTTACGACACGATTAAAGGTGGTGATTACCGTTCCCGAGAAGCGAATGTCTATCGCTTAGCCCAAGTCAGTGTCAATATTATTGATCAAATGGTCGCCCAAGGTGTCCCTTTTGCCAGGGAATATGGGGGATTACTGGCCAATCGATCTTTTGGGGGGGCGCAAGTCAGTCGCACGTTTTACGCACGGGGACAAACCGGGCAACAGCTTTTACTCGCAGCGTATCAGCAATTGAGCCGTCAGATTGCAGCCGGACAAGTCAAGATGTACAACCGCCATGAAATGTTGGAACTGGTAGTGGTGGATGGAGAAGCGAAAGGCATTATTACCCGTAACTTGGTAACGGGAGAAATTGAACGTTGGGCGGGTGATTGTGTGGTGCTGTGTACGGGAGGCTATGGCAATGTTTATTTCCTCTCGACGAATGCCCAAGGCTGTAATGTCACGGCTGCGTATCGCGCTTATCGTCAAGGGGCGGGGTTTGCCAATCCTTGTTATACGCAGATTCATCCCACTTGTATTCCCGTACAGGGCGATCATCAATCAAAACTGACGTTGATGTCAGAATCACTGCGCAATGATGGACGGATTTGGGTTCCGAATGATCGCGCGATCGCGCTCCAAATCAGAAACGGTGAACTATCCCCCAATGATGTCCCAGAAGAAGCCCGAGATTACTATCTCGAACGGAAATATCCCAGCTTTGGTAATCTTGCCCCTCGTGACATTGCCTCTCGTGCTGCAAAAGAAGTGTGTGATGAAGGGCGCGGGGTTGCACCGACAGGCTTTGGGGTATTTTTAGACTTTCGAGACGCGATTTCCCGTATTGGGGAAATAACCATCTCGGAACGCTACGGTAATCTCTTTGACATCTACAACCGCATTACTGGCACTAACCCTTATCAAACGCCAATGATGATTTATCCGGCAGTTCACTACACCATGGGCGGACTTTGGGTGGACTATAACTTACAAAGTAATCTCCCTGGGCTTTTTGTGGCGGGAGAAGCAAACTTTTCGGATCATGGGGCGAATCGTCTTGGCGCATCCGCCTTAATGCAAGGCTTAGCGGATGGTTACTTTGT
>CAZBPR010000216.1:0-4061 GCA_964493825.1 uncultured Dactylococcopsis sp. | reverse complement strand
GGTCAATTTCTAGAAAATTGCCCGCTTGACACGGTTTATGTCAGTCCTCTCCAACGCGCTCAAGAAACACTTGTTGATTTACTGCCTTATCTGAAGACGCAACCGCAACAGATTCAGACTTCAGAGTTATTACAAGAAATCAAGTTGCCCACGTGGGAAGGGCGACCTTATCAGGAGGTTCGGACTGAAGACAGTGACCGTTACTCGTGTTGGCAAGTGCGACCCGATCAATTTCAAATTCAGACAGAGGAAAATTGTGTATTTTATCCAGTTTTAGAGTTATATGAACGGATTCAGCAATTTTGGCAAACCATTTTACCCGTGCATTCAGGAGAAACCCTGCTCATTGTTGGGCATGGCAGTACCAATCAGGCATTAATCAATACGGCTTTGGGGATTTCTCCTCGCTATCACCACTGCTTTCAACAAACCCATAGCGGTCTCACCGTATTCGACATTCTAACGCCGGGTAGGAGTCAGATCCATCTTCTCAACTTCACCCTCAATCGGAGTTTGCCAAAACTCAAAGCCGGTAAGCAAGGAGTGCGGTTGGTGCTGTTACCGTTTCATCCTGATTTTCCTTCTCAGCCAAGGCTGTTGGCGCCATTCAACTCAGTCTCCATTCAGGAAATTATCGGGGAAAATTGCGACCTCCTGCAACAGTTAGCACAAGCGCATCTAGAAGCAATCGTCAGGATACTCCAAGGATCACAGTTGTCCCTAAGAGCATTGCCCCCCTTGCATCAGAAAGAATTAAGAACGGTTTGCGCGATCGCGCCCTCTCCCACTCTCAGTCGTTTATTGGCACACCTGTTCCCCTTTCCCCAGCCAGTGCAGTTATTCCCTAATACATACAGTGTTGTTCATTACCCAAGTTCCCAAACTTCCCCAATCTTGCAAGGCATGAATCTAAATTGAAACGGTTCGTGGGATTGTCGTTGCTAAACTTTGATTGGTGGGAGATAACCTACGCACTGGTAGAGGTGTGGAATCGTCAACAGTAACCATGACCAAAATTGTCTATTTTGATTGTCCAACCGGAATTGCTGGGGATATGTGTTTAGGGGCGTTAGTGGATGCCGGTGTTCCCATCGACTATCTCCAATCTCAGTTGCAAAAGTTGGACATTAGTGAAGAGTATCAGTTATCCACTTATTCTCTCTCCCATAATGGGCAAGTGGCAACAAAAGTAGATGTTCAGCTAACAACAACCCCACCGCCGCATCGCCATCTCCCCGACATTGAAACCCTGATTCAAAACGCCAATCTTCCCTCGCCAGTTCAAACATGGAGTGTAGCGGTTTTCAAAGAACTTGCCATTGCTGAAGCCGCTGTACATGGTGTCTCTCCTGATAAGGTGCATTTCCATGAAGTGGGGGCAACCGATGCCATTATTGATATTGTTGGCACTTGCTTAGGCTTATATTGGCTCGATGTAGACGCCATTTACTGTTCTGCCCTTCCTACGGGCGGCGGCAGCATCAAAGCCGCCCACGGGCATTTACCCGTGCCGGTTCCTGCTGTGGTTAAATTATGGGAGTCGCGACAAGTTCCTGTATATAGCAATGGCATTCAGAAAGAATTAGTCACTCCTACCGGCGCAGCGTTAGTCGTGACTCTCAGTCAAAAATTTGGTAATGCCCCAGCGATGACGGTGCAAAAAGTGGGTTTAGGGGCAGGAACTGCCCGTTTACCCCTTCCCAATATTCTCCGTTTATGGCTCGGAGAAACAACCACAGCGGAAAATTTAGAAACCGTTGCTGTCTTAGAAACCCAAATTGACGATCTCTCGCCACAAGTTTTAGCCTACTCTCAAGAATTACTATTTAGCGTTGGGGCTTGGGATGTCTTTACCCAAGGGATTACGATGAAAAAATCTCGCTTAGGAACCTTAGTCACTGTGATTTGTCCGGTAGATAAAATTCCTGAGTGTGAAGCGATTTTGTTTCAGGAAACGACCACTCTTGGCATTCGTCGGCAAGTTCAAAATCGTACTGCCCTAAAACGAGAAATGCGATCTGTAACCACACCCTATGGTGAAATTCCGGTTAAAGTTGCTTTCTTACAGGAAAAAGTAATGAACGTCCAGCCCGAATATGAAGACTGCGTGAAAATCGCTCAACAGTATCAAGTGCCCTTAAAAGTAGTTCAAGAAAGCGCGATCGCTGCTTATGATCAGCAAAAATAAACCCTGATTCAGTTTTTATTCACCGATCATCAAGCCTCAGTTATTGGTTACTCTTAGACAATGCAGCAGCAGCAACCAATAACTCCTACTTATCTCAGTTAAACTTCTGTATTTTCCTCTTTCTTTTCTAACTCAACGCCCGACTTAGAATCTTGTTGCTGTTCTCGTCTTTCACGCTGTTTACGATCTGCTCTGACCACATCTTCTAACACAGATCGCGCTTGCTCCATCTTCTCTAAATTACTGCGATAGAGATCTAAATCTTTATCTACTTTTTCTTTCGGTAAATTCAGGGCTTGACAGCAATTTTCTAGTACTTCTTCCCGCTTCTGATCATCATTAACAATCTCGGGATTTGCTTTCTCTAGTAGAGTATAGACGCCAATGATAAACAAACGACTGTACTTAAAGCGAGGATTCTCTTTAATCCCTTTTAGAACTTCGTTTAACTCTCCCGCATCCTCTAAAGGCTTCAACTCACATAACCAAGCGGTGACTGCTTCTCCAGAATGATGATCCGCAAGCGATTTCACTCGTTCTGCATCCTGACGATACTGCTGAGGATCACTTTCAACTGCTTTGCAAATCGCATTAAAAATTGATTCCTTATCTTTTTCTGGTTGATAACCTTGCATGAAGGTATCAAAAACAGTCGTTACCCCTAAGGCATAAATCGGGTCATACTTGAAATCAACATTCACCGTTAGCAGATGCATTTCCACTAATAATTCCTCAATCACTCGGCGATAGATTGAGTTTAGGGGACGGGTATGGAGTGTATAGAAGGTCCGTTTAGTATCAGAAAGAGTGCGAAGAGTATCCACAGATTTTATGTCAGTTTCTTTAATTATAGACAGCTTGTTTATTCTAACTATTGTCTCGTTTCTAAGAAAATTTGCCAAGTCCCCCATTAGTAATAGATAATGAAATGATCGTCGCTGTTCCTAAGACGTTAGGGATTTAGCATTCCTTAACAGTTAACACTCACAAGAAGGAAGGACGGTGTCAATCAAAAGAGTTGCTGAGTTCATTTTAGAGATAAACCACTGCAATCATCTTCTCATCTGGAGCACTAATCAGTATTAAGTATTATTACTCATTAACTAAGAAAGATTTGATACTGAACACCGATTCATCACTAAAACTTGAATGATTGCAGTAATTTTATTTTTTATTTCATGACAAGGGTTTCCCCTCAATTATTTAAATCTTTTCTTGGCTATTGAGTTGATAATGGAAATAGACCAAGAGAGAGTTTGTCCTAATTATGGTGCAACTGAGTTCATTAAAAATAGAGAAACTCTTGGTACAAAATAACCTTATTTGATGCCCCGATTATGGCTCTCAATTTTTCAGTCGCTATCCTTGCCGATTGCACGATTGATTATTGCTATACAGAGCAACCATTTTTTTTAGATGCGCGATTTATAATTAAGAGCAGTTTTTAACCAGACCTCCCAAAAATGTATGGCACTCAAAATTGGAGATCCAGCCCCAAAATTTGAAGGAAAAGACCAAAATGGCAATCCCGTTAAGCTCGAAGATTACAAAGGGAAAAAGGTGATTTTATACTTTTACCCGAAAGATAATACCAAAGGGTGCACAGCTCAGGCTTGTAATCTCCGCGATCATTATGAAGTGCTCCAAAAAGAAGGCTACGAGGTAATTGGGGTGAGTAAAGATGACGAAAAATCACACACTAAGTTTATCAATCAATTTGAGTTGCCCTTTACTCTCATCGCAGATACCGATACCGCGATCAATCAATTGTATGGGGTGTGGCAAGAAAAGAAAATGTTTGGCAAAACATATATGGGAACCGTCCGCACCACCTTTATCATTGATGAGGCAGGGATAATCACCGATATGATTA
>CAZBPR010000215.1:0-4079 GCA_964493825.1 uncultured Dactylococcopsis sp. | reverse complement strand
AGGAAGCCTTTCCGCAGTTACCGCTGGATAAAATCATCTCTGCTGAAGAAATGGCTCGATTTCTTTCCAGTAAGGGAGGACAATTTCCCACCCCTCAATATTGTTCAGGATTGTATAAAATCTTAGGCAAACCGGACAATAATCAAGGGACAGCTGTCATTTTATTGGGAGATGCTGTGCATTGTTTTCCGCCTGATATTGGGCAAGGCGTGAATGCTGCCTTAGAAGATAGCTATATCTTCCACGAAATTTTAGAAGAGACGAATGATCATCTATCGCAAGCACTCCCCCGCTATCAAACGCAACGGGAACCCGATGTTAAAGCCTTAATTCGTCTCGTACAAATCAGCTATCCTTGGCAATATAACCAAGCGCCTCTACAGAAAAAATTATGGGGAATTAACTTTTTCATCCGTTTAGTCTTACATCGTTTATTTCCCTACTTTTTTGAGCCGCATTCTTTCTTATTGATTCAAAATCATGAATTTTCTTACTCAGAAATTTTGGAAAAAAGTAACCGAACAACGAGAAGATTGTTCTTACTAGGAGGACTATTTATTGTGGCATTATCCTTGATTTTTTTCAATTAGAAGCAAGGGCATCAAGTGTAACCTAAATTTTATCAAGTGCAGAAACCGCTGCTTTAATAACATCATAGTAGGGAGGTTGTGTAACATTAATGGGTTGGAGGTGTTGGCGATTTGTCTTCAAGTGTCCCGTGCGTTCTCCCTTCGTTACGATCAGGAGATTCCCTTGCTCATTTTCGATTCTTAATTCATTTAAATGATCCCACCGCCAACAGTGATAAGTCCGTCCTTGGTAATCATAAGTTGTTTCTTGTTGCTGAGTTTGTTGCGGTAAGCGGAAGCCTAATAATTCTAATTCTAGGGTCATCTGACCTTGCCAGTGATTTTCTCGTAATTTATAAGCAATATCGATTTGTTTCGGTAACGGAAAATAGTCTCCCCAGCGCCAACCCATCGCTACTTTTTGGATAGAATTCCCTTCTATTGTTTGACTAAACGTTAACTTGATATGATTTTTACCAACAACTTTTTGGTCAATGACGGTAACAGTTTGACTTAAAAAGATGGGTTCTTCATTGCCAATTCCCCAGGGTTGCAAACTATCTACTTGCTGATAAAAGTCAGGGGTTAAATCGGCGAAGGTTGCTGTCGCATCAATTTTGACTAAAGGTTTAAGATACTCTGGTTTTAAACATTGATGAGAAAATTCACTCAACTGTTCTCGAAAAACAGCTAGATTTTGGGTTGCTAAACTAAAACCGCCCGCTGCTTTGTGACCGCCAAATTTTTCCAGTAAATCTTGACAAGATGCAAGGGCATCAAAGACATGAAACTCAGGAATTCCCCTTGCTGAACCGCGAATTTGAGTCTGTTCTTCATTTTCATAAGTACCAATAAAAACAGGAACACCAAAGCGATCAACCAAACGCGAGGCAACAATACCAATCACTCCATGATGCCAATTCGGTTGAACAATGACCATTACGCGATCGCGCAACCAATCAATTTCTCCCGTTTCTAAATAGGCAATGGCTTCTTGTTCAATTTGGGCGCATAGTTCTTGACGTTTCGTATTCACTTGTTCACACTGCATCGCCCGTTCTAACGCAATCCCTGGGTCATCTGTGGTTAATAATTCAATGACCGTTTGCGGATCGCTAATGCGCCCGATCGCGTTGATTCTCGGTCCCAATCGAAAGCCAATATCATCCGGTTTCACCGCTTTTTGCGTATCATTCACCCCACTCACCTGCATCAACGCTTGCACCCCTGGAATTTCTGATTTGGGGAGTTGACGTAAACCTCGTTTCAACCAACGCCGGTTCACCCCCACTAACGGGGCTAAATCCGCGATCGTTCCTAAAGTAAATAACTCCAAAAGTTGCGCGGTAAATCCTTGGAGTTTCCCTAACGTTTGTGCCGTTGCGACGGCTAAAATATAAGCAACTCCCACCCCAGCTAATCCGCGATAGGGAGAATTTTCGGGTAATAATTTCGGGTTTAAAATCGCATCAGCTGGCGGTAACATTTCCGGGAGATCATGATGATCCGTAATAATCACTTGCAATCCTAATTCCACCGCCCGATAAATCGGATCATAAGCGGCAATTCCGTTATCAACCGTTAAAATTAAACCCACCCCATTACTGGCACAATCTTCCACAATGCGAGTATTAATCCCATACCCTTCTTTCATCCGACTGGGAATTAAATAATCGACATTTGCCCCGAGATGACGTAATGTTCTTAATAAAAGCGCAGTACTGGTCATCCCATCCGCATCATAATCCCCACAAATAATAATTGCTTCTTCTTGCGCGATCGCGTCAGTAATTAAAGTAATACTTTCGTCTAAATCAGGAAATTCTGTTTGTGGAGAAGGTAATTTTTCTATTTCCGGATCAACATAAACTTTTGCCGCTTCAGGAGTTAAAATTCCGCGATTGATTAACACCTGAGCTAACAGCGGAGATAATTCGGTTGCTGCCATTAAAGGAGAAATTTTTTCTTGATCAAGTTCAGTAATTTGCCAGCGTTGTGAAGGGATTTGAGGTTTCAAGGTTGGGATTAATTTAGGTTTTCTAGAAGATTTTAGCAGAAATTATTTATAATTCAGTTATCGGTTGATCAAGAAGCATGAGGAAGAGTTTTGAACCACAGAGACACAGAGAGCGCAGAGATTAAAGATTTAAATGAGATCTCAGGAAAAGTGATTGGAGCAGCGATTGAAGTCCATCGCCACTTAGGACCTGGTTTGTTAGAGTCAGCTTACGAAGCGTGTTTATCTCATGAATTGAGATTACGTGGCTTAGTTGTAGAAAAACAAGTTCCAATCCCAGTATTTTATAAAGGAGTCAAAATTGATTGTGCCTACCGTTTAGATTTCTTAATTGCCAAAAAAGTAATCGTAGAATTAAAAGCAGTAGAAAAAATACTCCCAATTCATGAAGCTCAAACCCTAACCTATTTGAAACTCTGTAAACTCCGATTAGGATTAATCATCAACTTTAATGTACCAATCCTCAAAAATGGAATCAAACGTCTTCTCAATCATTAAACCCTCTGTGCCCTCTGTGTCTCTGTGGTTTATAAAAAAAGGGAGAAATGACTCCTCCCCCAAAACTTAACTTATCCTTCGTAATTACTACTTCTAACCTTACCGCGAAACACCACATACTGATAGATGTTGTACGCCAACATAATCGGAATTAAAAAGCCAATAAAGGTCAGCATAAACACTAAAGCACTCGGGTCCGCTGCCGCTTCATAAACCGTAATGGAACGAGGAATAATGTAGGGAAAAACAATGACCCCTAAGCCTAAAAACGAGAGCAAGAACACTAAAATTGTCCAAATAAAGGGCGCACGTTCTTGTTGCTGATTGAGGCTGCGTAGCAATTGCCAAATAAAGAAGGCGCCCAAAATGGGAATGGTGGCAAAAATGTAAAGAAAGGGGGGTTCAAACAAGCGCGATCGCGCTTCTTCTAAGAAAATGGGTGTGGTAATGGTGATTAACACGGCACCCACTAACGTGGTAACCGCAGCAATTTTGGCAGTGCGATAGTGAGTTTGCTGCAATGCCCCTTCTGTTTTCATCACCAGATAGGTTGAACCGCTGAGAACATACCCTTGAATCAAGGTCAGTGTGACTAATACAGACGGTAAACTCAACCAATCCCAAATCCCACCGATGAAATGGCCAGCTTCATCGACATTAATGCTGGTTAAGACTCCCCCTAAGGCAAATCCTTGGCCAACCGTGGCGAGTAAACTCCCTAAGCCAAAGGCAGCATTCCAGAAAAATTTCTGTTCTGAATGTTCCCGAAACTCAAAGGCAACAGCACGGAAAATAAAGCCAAAGACCATCAGCCAAATCGGGATGTATAAGGCGCTTAAAATGGTGCTGTAAGCTAAGGGGTAGGCACCAAAGAGTGCCCCGCCCATTAAGACTAGCCAGGTCTCATTGGCGTCCCAAACGTTACTTAAACTGGTCATCAGTAAGCCACGGCGTTCCTCATTAGAAGAGGTGAGGGATAAAATGCCGACTCCTAA
>CAZBPR010000214.1:0-4153 GCA_964493825.1 uncultured Dactylococcopsis sp. | reverse complement strand
TTAACTCCAAGTCATTCTTTTTCGCACCTATTGTAGCACAGGTTATCAGAGATGGGATAATCTTCCCCAAACAAGCGCGCCGAGAGTTTAGGATTTCCTGTTGACCGGGCTGGAGATGAGCATAAACCGTCTTGGCAGGGAGTTGTTTTTGACCATCGTTAATCAAATCCGTTTCCCTGATGCGAAGACGGAAAGGAATCATCGGGCTGAGGAGAAGATAAGTCAGCCACGGTTTACCAATAAACTTGCTTGTCTCCACACAGATAAGCGACTTCGATTTGTGGAAATTCTCTCTCAAAGCGGTGAGCGTAAATCCATCCGCTCATCTGTATTGGAGTTTCCCTTCTTGTCTAGAAACGTCCATATCAGAGATGTTCCTGAGCTTGTCGAAGGATAACCCACACCTTCATGAACCACCGTTAGCATTAAAATATTAAAGTGGACTTGCCCAAATGACCAGTTAGTGCGGTCTAGACTCAGAACCCACGGTTGCGGTAAGTCCATCAAGGTGACAATGGCTTTGGCAATCAGGGAATAGTCCAAGTCATACTCTTTAAAGAATCGCTGCAGGCGTTTGTAGTGGATTATGACTAGCAACTTTCCATGAAACCCCTTTCCTGTCTCAGTTGGCAACCCCTCTTTTCATTTTTTGTCCTGTACTGAGATCGCGACTATGTCAAAAAGGCAAAGGCAACCAAGCAAGTGTTCCATCTTCAATCTACTAGAGATATCAAGGAGTTTTGGCAATCGCTCGTTTGACGATTAGAATCTTTCTTGCTGAATCTCTAACTGTTCAATCGTAATCGCAGCAAGCGCAAGGATTAAAGTCGTGGCAAGGTTTTGATCAAATAAAGTTTCGCTAACACTCAGGGAAGGATGATTTTGAGGTGAAGTTTCTCGTCGGTGCTGAAGAAAACTAGCAACGGTAATGGCAATAACGGAACCAAATGGAATAGAATAGCCGATGGTCGAGGCTTCGGTGTTGAGATGAATGCGTGTTCCCACCGCGATCGCGACACCCAAAAATCCAACAATTAAGCCTAACCATTGCCAGTCTGGGCTCAGCTTGAAAAAATATCGCTCAAAGAAGGAGGAAACCAAGTATGAACGAAATTCGGCACTGGCTAAACCTCTTGAACAAAATGATTTGGCAACAATCCGGTTGGCTCAAGGAGGATGAGCCCTGGTTAGTCAATGGAGTGGTCATTAGTGTTTCAACATTTTACAGTGAATTAACCCATGGCGTCATGTGGCGTGCAACGCCAATGAGCAAAGCTTGGTCTGTTGAGGCGGAATCAGAAAGAGCTTTAGTGTTGAACGCGATCGCGCAAATTGAAGAGGAGGTCAACCAATAATTGGGAAAAACAACGTAACACACTAAGTTGCAAAAACACTTGATTCAGAGTAAATTGCCTTCTACTGAAGAAAGAGGATAAAGTTGTGATCCTTAAACACCATTATTGGTTCCATTACCCAATCCAATTGGGTTGGCAAAGCATTTGCCTGCTTGCTTTAGCTTTTCTACCCGTTACTGTGCGAGCAGAAGCGCCAGTCAATCATCTTGAGCCATTGCCAGTGGCTCAGAGGACGAATGAGCCAATACAGGAAGAGCAAGCATTGCCAATATTGAAAGTGGGAGTTGGCGGTACCCCTCCTTTTCTAATTGAGCAGGGAAACAATAATTTTCGCGGGATTGTGATCGATATCTGGGAAGAAATTGCTTTTGTGAATAATTTTGAGTACGAATTGATTCTGTATACAGAAACTCAAGAAGCCCTTGATGCAGTTGCTACAGGGGAGTTAGATCTGTTAATCGGACCATTTACAATTACTGCGGAACGATTACAAAGCGTGAACTTTACTCAACCTTTTTTCGTTTCGAGTCTGGGCGTCGTCGTTCAACAGGAATCGCCAACCATTTGGAATCGAGTCAGACCCTTTTTTACCAAGGCAGCGCTTTCTTCTGTGGGGGGACTCCTCATTTGCTTATTTTTAGTGGGTAATGGGATGTGGTTAGTGGAACGTCATCAAAATCCGGAGCAGTTTCCAAAATCCTATCTCCGGGGAGTAATGAGTGGGATGTGGTTTGCCTTTGTGACTCTGACAACGGTTGGTTACGGTGACCAAACCCCAAAAACCTCTTCGGGACGGCTGATTACTGGCATCTGGATGTTAATTTCCCTGATTGCAGTCTCTTCTTTAATTGGAGGCTTAGCATCTGCCTTTACATTAGCCTTATCAGAGCTACCCGCAGAAAGCTTAACTCAGCCAGAAGATTTGCGGGGGAAACGTATGGCTGTCGTAACCGGAACAACAGGAGAAACTTGGGCAGCGGAGTACCGGTCAAAATTAGTGAAATGCTCGAATGTAGATGAAGCAATCTCACTAGTCGTTGAAGGAAAAACCGATGGTGCAATTTTTGGTCGCCCAACGCTTGAATATTATTTATCTCAAAATCCTGATCTCCCTTTACAACTTGCGGATTTCAGGATTAATTCAGAAAATTTGGGCTTTGTTTTACCGCATGATAGTTCACTTTCGGTTCCGCTTAACCTGACAATTGTCAAATTTAAGGAAGACGGTACTCTCGAAAGTATTACTGAGCAATGGTTACGAGGACTTAACTCTGTTACAGAGTCTCCCTAAAGCCGTTTGATGCAAAGGGAATCTACTCCTCAGCTTTATCCCCTTGGTTTTCATGCCGGCGTTGCTGCTCTTCAACATTCAATGAAAGAGCAAGGTGAGACAATTCTATTTCTCTCTACCGACTGAGAGGAATCACCTTCACAATTTTGGTGAAAATTACTATAATTAAGTCAAGATTTCTCACCTAACCAAAATGTCATGTCGCACCCTGCTTTAACTGTATCTCCTGAAGATTACAGCTTCTTAACTGATCTCTACGAGTTAACGATGGGAGCGTGTTATGTCGGAGAAGGAATTGCCCAAAAAAGAGCGAGTTTTGAGCTTTTTGCCCGGCGTTTACCTCCTTCCTATGGCTATCTCATTGCCATGGGATTAGCACAAGCACTCGAATATCTACAGCAACTACACTTTTCTCGGGAGCAAATTCAACAGTTGCAACAAATGGAGCTTTTTCATCATGCTCCCGCGGAATTTTGGTCAATTCTTGAAGGAAAAGTCTTCACAGGAGACGTTTGGGCAGTTCCAGAAGGAACAGCAGTTTTTGCCAATGAGCCTTTATTGCGAGTAGAAGCCCCCCTCTGGCAAGCGCAACTCGCTGAAACTTATCTCCTCAATACCCTAAACTATCAAAGCTTGATTGCAACGAGAGCTGCACGGATCCGAGATGTGGCGGGAGAAACTGCGAAGCTCCTGGAATTTGGAACTCGTCGTGCTTTTAGCCCCCAAGCGTCGCTCTGGGCAGCACGAGCGGCTTTAGCAGCAGGGTTTGATGCCACCTCGAATGTGGCAGCAGCATTGAAGTTAGGGGAAGTTCCCAGTGGAACAATGGCACACTCGCTGGTTATGGCGATCGCGGCACTGCGGGGAAAAGAAGATCAAGCCTTTACTGCCTTTAGTCGCTATTTTCCCGAAGCACCCCTCTTAATTGATACCTATGATACGGTGGCGGCTGCCCAACGTCTTGCCCAGCAAGTGCAAGCGGGAGAGCGTCAAGTGCCTGGTGTTCGCATTGATTCAGGGGATGTGGCGCAATTATCGCAAAAAGTCCGATCGCTGCTGCCAGAAACGGCAATTTTTGCCAGTGGCGATTTGGATGAGTGGGAAATTGAACGGTTATTAGCCGAAGGAGCCATCATTGATGGCTATGGGGTAGGTACGAACCTCGTCACCGGAACACCCGTCAACGGGGTGTATAAACTGGTAGAAATTGATGGGAGGGGAACTCAGAAAGAATCGACCAGTAAAGCCACTTATCCGGGGCGAAAGCAAGTGTTCCGACGTTGGGAACAAGGCAAAGTGCAGCGCGATCGCTTAGGGTTAATGTCAGAATCAGCAGCCGAGGGAGAAACCCCTTTGTTGACATTAGTGATGAAAGAAGGGGAAGTGATCGTACCGGTAGAATCTTTAGCCACCTTGCGCGATCGCGCTCGCCAATCTGTGCTTACTCTTCCCGACGCCGCTCGTCAATTAAACGATCCCACTCCTCTTACGGTGCAAATCTCTTCCC
>CAZBPR010000213.1:0-4283 GCA_964493825.1 uncultured Dactylococcopsis sp. | reverse complement strand
CGCCAATAATTGTCAAATTATATAAAATTGCCTCAATCGTCATCGGATTATTTTTGAATTCCTCAAACGTTAATCCCTGCGTGTAGTCTTTAATTTTTAGAATAGAATTTTGAATATCCTTGATTTTCTGTTTCCATGAATTATCCTTTTCAGAAAACATGAATCAAATCCTCAATCATGGTTTGACGACAATGTTCTCGTAAAGCCTCTTTTGTTCCTAAATCGACAGAGCACCCCAAACAATCTTCTAAATAATGTTCTATTTTTGAAACCTTAAAGAAACCAGCTGGTCTTTCTAAGTCAACTAATAAGTCCACATCACTATTTTGATGAGCTTCATTACGAGCAACAGACCCAAATAATGAAAGAGATTTTACGCCTAATTTTTTTAGTTCTTCTTGGTGCGCTTGTATTTTTAAGATGATATCGTTCCGTTGCATCATGATAATTGGGAGAAGAAAATTAATTTTTTTATCTTATCCATTCATTACAATAATTCCCATCATACCTAAGTCTTCATGATCTAAAATATGGCAATGATAGACGGTTTCCCCTGCAAAATCTCGAAACGGAATCCGAATACGGACGCTTTCTCCTCTGGGGACTAAAACGGTATCTTTCCAAGTGCGATGGGTTACTGGTTGACCATTGCGACTCATGATTTGAAAGGGATTGGTATGTAAATGAAACGGATGATCCATCACCCCTGTATTAATAATTTCCCAGTCTTCTACCGTATCTAAAGCAACCCGAGTATCAACCCGTTGGGAGTCAAACGCTTGTCCGTTAATCAAAAACTGCATTCCTCTTCCCGGAAACATCCCATGATTGAGGGTAAACTGACGGACTGTTTTCGGTTCTGGTAAAGCTTCTACTGGGATTAACTGTTGCGGTAGGGGTAAAGCTTCTGTTTGACCGGAATAGTTCAAGGTTGCTAGAGTTTGCGGGGCATCAGTTTCAGTCCTTCCTCTGCCCATCATGCCGCGACCCATCATGCCACCGCCCATCATTCCCATTCCTCCTCGTTGATAAGGTAAATTGAGCAGTCGATATTGTCCGGGTTCAGCATTCCCTTGCACTAAAACGTCTGCCCGTTCTCCGGGTGAGAGTAACAGTTCCGACAATTGAATGGGAGAAGCGGTTGCACCGGCATCCGTTGCAATCAGATAAAGCGGATGTCCTTCTAACTGGAGTCGATAAAAACGAGAGGTAGAGGCATTGACGAACCGTAAGCGTAATAACCCACCACTCGGAATTGAAAACTGAGGGTTGACTTCTCCATTAACAGTTAAGATTGGACCTTCGCGTCCCATCATTTGCATCCCGTGGAAAGGTTGAGATTGTCCTCTCGCTGGAGTTAGGTCAAAGTCTTTGAGAAAGAGAAATTCTTCTTTGGCTTGTTGAATTTCTGGAATGTCATCCAATGCACCGCGAACAACAAAAATGCCACCTAAGCCACCAAATACCTGCTGTGCTACATAGCCGTGTAAATGAGGATGATAATAACCGGTGGTGCTGTCATGATTTTCGGGAATGGTAAATTCATAGGTGTAGGTTTCTCCGGGAGAGAGTTCTAAAAAGATGTTATCCGCTGACCCTTTTGGAGAAATGTGCAACCCATGATAATGAAGATTGGTTGGTGCTGATAAACTGTTTGTGGCGTGAATCCGAACGCGATCGCCGGGATAGGCTTCTAAGCGAGGTCCTGGAATTTGCTGATTATAGGTGAGTAAGTTTCCGCGTTCTCCAGCAAAGGAAAAAACATCAGAGTGTATATCCAGATTCACTTCTAAAAGTCCCTCTTGACTTTTAAAAACCGCAGTAGCAGACGTATCATTCCCTCGAGGTTGGGAAGTTGCACATTGGCTGAGTAAGATCCCCCCGAATGTACTACCGCTAAGGATTAAAAATTGTCGGCGTTGCATGGTTTTTGACCTCCCTCAAGAGAGGTTAAGGGTTAATTACCCGTTGTTAAGTATCTCCCAGTTTAAAGTTTCCAGTTGGAGGGAGAGTCTATTTAGATGATAAAAATTAATTGATTACAAATCAGTAATTAGTTTTTCTTAACTAAAATGGATGATGCTCATCTACTCAGCTGTAGGGGAATCATGTTGAATAATTGGACAAATGCGATCATCTGGAGGCAATTCTAGAATTGGATCAGCACCTGCCAGCAAAGATTGGATTTGTTTTTGCAGGTGTTGTAGGGTTTGAATTTGCTGATCAATTTGAGTCACTTTATCTTTGAGTTTTTGTTTAACATCATGACAGGGTAATTCACCGCGATCGCGCACCTTTAAAAATTCTCCAATTTCCTCTAAACTCATCCCTAAACTTTGCGCTTGTTTAATAAACCGTAACCGAATTGCCGTTGGTTGTTTCTCAAATAAACGAAATCCACCACGCGATCGTTTCACTGCATGAATTAAGCCTAAATCTTCATAATAACGAATTGTTTTGATCGGTAAACCACTGGCTTTACTTAACTCACCAATTTTAATTAAATTAGAAATTGCAATAGACATATTGAATCTTACAACAAATTTTAGGTTCAGTCTAAAGAATAAGAGTTAACTATTTTATTGCTATGGTAACGTCAGTCTCTCTTGTCTTTCACTAAATCTAAAACCAATTGGCAACTGAACCCAAATCAACGATTGCCATTGGTCTAAGTCAGGAAGGAACTATTGTGATTCTATTTAATTCATATGGTCTATTCTTCTAGGAATGTTTCTGATAAACCTCGGTATCCCCTTTTTCGGTAAAGGTGAAGACAGTATAAGGTTCTTTGATATCCCCAGACTCCATTCCCGGTGATCCAATGGGCATTCCAGGCACGGCAATGCCAGCAACATCGGGTTTTTCTCGCAACAAGCGTTTAATATCTGCTGCGGGAATATGCCCTTCTACCCCATAGCCATTAATCATTGCAGTATGACAAGCCATTAAATCTTGAGGAACATTCTTCTCGCTTTTAATCGTCTCTAGATTTTCCGTAACATTGTCTTTGACCGTGAACCCTTCTGCTTTGAGATGTTCCACCCAAGCGTGACAACAGCCACAAGTGGGACTGCGATAGGAAGTCATTTGTAATGTTTCAGGTGCTAACGTATCGGCTTGGGAAGGGTTAACTGCGGTATAAATACCAGCGCCAACACCACCCGTGATGATCACTGCACCTAAAGAAAGTAACCATTTGCGATTCAACATTGTTTTGTCTCCTGTTAAGTAGATCATCTTTATCTACTTATGTTGACATACTTAGCTGAGTCAAGTAATACATTTAAAATTTCATCGTGATTTCATATTTGGAAATTATTGTAATCAGCAATGTAATTAGCATTGACATGATATGCCTTAGATAAAAATAATGCTTTTGCTCTCAAAAAAAATCTCAAGGGTTATTTTCAGTAAACAAACGTTGGGCTTGGGAATTTTTACCCTCTTAACAGGAGGAATTCTTGTTATTACCAATCAATTAAAACCTGCATCTTCCACAATGGATCATAGTGGGCATAATATGTCTCATGATGAAATGATGGCAGTAGATGGTTCTTTTAATCCCACTCCTGTCACGGTTGAAGTTGTTAAACCAGAATTATTACAAGCTAGCGTACAGTACACCGGAACCATTGAACCCTTGCAAGTGGTTACGGTTTATCCGAGAGTGGCGGGACAATTAACCGATTATTCGATTTATGTGGGCGATCGCGTTCAAGCCGGAGATACCATCGCTCAATTAAGCGCTAATGAATTATTAACAGCAGTCTTAGAAGCGCAAGCAGAAACGAACACCATGCGAACGGCTTTAGAAGTGAGTCGGATGGAAGTTTTAGAACAGAAAAATGTCATTAAAGAAATTGAAGCCAATCTCACTTATTTAGGGAAACAATTAGACCGCTTTGCCTTATTAGTTAAAGAAGGCGCGATCACTCAAGATGATTATGATGTGGTAGAAAGTGAAGTGCAAGCCAAAGAGGCAAATTTAGCCCAAGCCAAGGGTAAACTCTCCCGTTTAGAAGCAAAAGTGGTTAATGATCAAGCAAAAATTCAACAAGCTGAGACGAAGGTTGCCACTGCTTCAACCCTTTCCAATTACAGGGAAATTAAATCTCCAATTAGTGGCATTGTTCAAGAAAGAATCATGGATCCGGGGATGGTCGTACAACCGGGAATGGGAATTTTGAAAATTGGCGATTATAGTCGGATTCGTTTACAAGCAAATGTTGCTCAACAAGATGCCGTTAATATTGATTTAGGGTCTCCAATTATCGCTAAAATTG
>CAZBPR010000212.1:0-4358 GCA_964493825.1 uncultured Dactylococcopsis sp. | reverse complement strand
GTGCTTTCATCATCATCATTGCTTCTCCCGATGAAATATCTGTTCACATTATTTAACCAAACTTTATCATTGCCTGTCCCCCTACAAGCACTTTTTTCTTTTTTTCAAACAACAGTCGCTAACTATTTTGTGCCAAACGCCAGTAGTAGCGATTCCATTGATAAATCCCTGGAAGTTCCCATTCTGCACCATTATCGAAGCGAATCGTGCAGTTTTGGTAGCGATGACCATTATATTCTCCCTGAGAAAGACTGACCACCGTGCAAGGATACCAATCTTGCTGTTCAGGATCGTCGTCTTGTACCCATTCCCAAATTAAGTTGGAGACTTCGACGCGATCGCCAACTTTTAATTGTACCTCCTCTGCGCGATCGCTTTGTTCTAAATATTGAGCGACATGATAGGGTTGGACTCGATTGAGCCACTGAGGACCATAATCCTCTCGCAAAAATTGGACATTTCCGGAATCGCGTCCTTGTAACCAATCATTGAGAATTTGTGCTTTCCAAGGTTGCTCTCCCTGGTCCACAATAAATTCTAAAAGTGCATCCCGTTGTTCTGGGGTTAGTTCATCAAGTGGGTTCGGTTCATCAGGAAGTTCTGTTGTTGATGAGGCTAACAACTCAATCAGAACTTCGTGTAGAATTTCAGTTTGTTGATGGGAAAGAGGGGTTTGCGCTTGTTCACAACGGCGCATCATTGTCTCTAATACGGACTGAATTTGTTGATAGTCCATTCGCTTCCAAAAACACGACTCCGTTCTTTTATTTTATTGGCAATGTGAGAACTCACTATTGTTTGATGCCAATTCGTGAGAACCATTTCCCTTTAATACTAGTAACGAGAAGGGATTGAGAATAATTGTTTGCTCTGCGGTATAAACAGTTTCTCCTGATAGCAACTGCGGTTGATTGGTATCAATAATCGCTTGCCAAGACCATTTTTGCAATGCATCAGGCAGAGTAAACCCCATTTCTTCATGATGACTATTGAAAAATAATAAGAAACTATCATCGACTAACCGCTTCCCTCGGGGATCTGGGGCGGATAATTCTTGACCATTGAGGAACACAGTGATGGCTTTTGTTAAGTAATTTTCCACCCATTGTTGTTCCGTTAAGCAGCTGCCATCAGGGTGATACCAACCGATATCACTGATTTCGGATCCGTGAATGGCGCGACCTTGGAACCAATTCCGACGATGGAAAACGGGATGTTGCTGGCGAAAGGCAATTAATGCTTGAGTAAAGGCAAGCAGTTCTTGATTTTCAGGGGATAAGTGCCAGTTAAACCAGGTGAGTTCATTATCTTGGCAGTAAGCATTATTATTGCCGTGTTGAGTGCGTCCCATTTCATCGCCGCCGAGGAGCATGGGTACCCCTTGAGATAACATGAGGGTAGTCAGAAAATTGCGTTGTTGGCGCGATCGCTGCTGTAAAATATCTGGATTGTCAGTTTCTCCTTCTGCCCCACAATTCCAAGACCGGTTATGATCTTCCCCATCATGGTTATCTTCGCCATTTGCCTCATTATGCTTCTCGTTATAACTAACTAAGTCACGGAGAGTAAAGCCATCGTGGGCAGTAATAAAGTTAATACTGGCATGAGGAAGTTTTCCATTGGCTTGGTATAAGTCTGAACTGCCCGTAAAACGGTAGGCAAACTCATTCAAAGTATTGTCTTCACCTCGCCAAAAATCTCGAACTGTATCCCGATATTTTCCATTCCATTCTGACCAGAGAAGCGGGAAGTTACCCACTTGATAACCTCCTTCTCCCACATCCCAAGGTTCTGCAATGAGTTTGACATTAGAGAGTACGGGATCTTGATGGATAATATCAAAGAAAGCCGCTAAACTATTCACATCATGTAGCTCTCGCGCTAACGCTGACGCTAAATCAAACCGAAAGCCATCCACGTGCATCTCTTGCACCCAATAGCGCAAACTATCCATAATTAGCTTCAGAATTTGCGGATGACAAACATTGAGAGAGTTACCACACCCTGTAAAATCCACATAGTGGCGTGGATCATCCTCGTTTAAGCGGTAATAAGCAGTATTATCAATCCCTCGAAAACAAACAGTTGGTCCCAAATGGTTTCCTTCTCCGGTATGGTTATAGACCACATCAAGAATGACTTCAATGCCAGCTTGATGGAGTGCCTTGACCATGCCTTTAAATTCTTTAATCTGTTCTCCGCTACTACCAGCAGCACTATATCCCGAATAAGGGGCAAAATAACCAATCGAGTCATATCCCCAATAGTTATGGAGTCCTTTATTGATCAGATGTCCCGGATAGGCTAGAAAATGATGGACTGGCAATAATTCCACTGCGGTGATGCCTAACGACTTGAAATGATGAATTGTAGTCGGATGGGCTAAGCCAGCATAAGTTCCTCGTAGATGCTTCGGAATTTTCGGATGTTGTTGAGTCAACCCTTTCACATGAACTTCGTAGATAATGGTTTCATGCCAAGGAATTTGTAGCAATTGGTCGCCTTCCCAATCAAAAAAGGGGTTCGTCACGACACACTGGGGAATCAAATAGCGGTCATCCGTATTAGAACAAGCTAAATCTTTTTCTTCGGCATACCAAGGATAAGCAAACGTTTCTTCCCCATAACCAATATCCCCCATAATCGCACGAGCATAGGGATCAAGGAGCAGTTTTTTGCGATTAAAGCGATGTCCCTGTTTTGGGCTATAGTCGCCGTGAACTCGGTAATTATAGCGTTGTCCAGGCTGTAATCCCGGAATATAACCATGCCAAACATAATTGTGAACTTCCTTTAAAGGAAGTCGAATTTCATGATCTTGTCCGGTGAATAAACAGAGTTCAACTTCAGCGGCATTTTCCGAGAAAATTGCAAAGTTAACACCTTCACCATCCCAGGTTGCACCTAAAGGAGTCGGTTTTCCTGGCCAAACGTCTAAATTCACGCGTCTCAGTTCCAATACATCTTTGTGATCATAGTTTACCGGTTGACTGCTCTTGTTAACCAAGAAGTCACTGGATTCCCTCGATCCGAGTCCAATTAGACTTGCTCAAGCATTCGTGCTGGAATGCCGAACCAAGGGCAAGTGAGGTCGTTTTCCAACTGCACTCAACTCACTTGCCTCAACATTAGCATTAACGTTCCAATGATTTTCCTGCTGCTTTCCAGCCTTTTACGCTGGGGGGATAGCCTAACACATTGTCATAACCTAATAAATGGAGCGTTGCCAGCCCAATTGCGGTGCGATAACCAACCGTGCAATATAAAATTACGGGTCGGTCAGTGGCAATTTTATCTTGCCGTTTCGCTAAATTTCGTAGCGGAATATTAATGGCATTGAGAATATGTCCACTGGCATACTCTAAAGGTTCACGGACATCAATCAGTTGCGCATCTTTTTTCTTCACCAGATTTTCAATTTCATCGACTTCTTTAACGGTGTAATATCCGCTCGGGATATTACTTAAAAAATCATCCACTGCTGCTTCAACTTCTGAGGAAATTGTTGCTGCCATTGCATTATTTTGAGGACTGATCTGGGGCAGCAAAGGACTGCTAATTCCCAGCCAGAGGAAACAACTGAAACCGATTATTATTAAACGCTTTAACATGAGCTTAAGTCTCTATATTCTTATCAATTGAAGTGAATATTTTTGCTTGATTGTACAAGCTAATCTCTAATTTAATAAATATATAGTTATGTTTAATCTATCAAAAGTTAGGTCATCAAATAATGAATAATTGTGATTAATGAATCAAAGAGATCCGTGCATCCAAAATAGGAATGAAGATTGCTTCATTTTGAGTGGATTGGAGTGTAATTTTCTTGATTTACAGCAGCGACGACAAGCTATTCTCTCAACCCAAAGAGAGAATAATCCGGAAAAAACGGTTGCAATTTGGAAAATTGGTATCTTTTTTTACGATAAAACTCTTCTCGAATTCGCTAATTTAGGGGTTAAAAGAGCTTGCTGCTTGCGGATCATTTTGACCAACGGTTAGAACCAGCGCCTTCTGCTGAGGAATGCGTCATCTCTAACTCACTTGCGAAAAGGAAGGAAACATGATGCAAGTTATTGATTGTAATGATTCAGAGTGTTTACGGAACCAGGTAATGGCATTTAGTGTTGATCCTGCTGCTTCCATTCCTTGGATCGTCCGTTTACTCGAAAATTCTCAGAGTCCATTGGCATTACCAGGAGATATTAGTTTATTTAACCACGATTGCTTACATATTTTATTAGGGCGCGATCGCGCTCCTGAAAGTGAAGCTTATGTGATTGGATTCACAATGGGGAATGATGCCAAGTGTCAACGAATTCATTTGTGGATCTTTAAGATTTTTGCGTTATTGTTTT
>CAZBPR010000211.1:327-4387 GCA_964493825.1 uncultured Dactylococcopsis sp. | reverse complement strand
CTCCCGCATCGATTCACGAGACGATGGCAAGCCGCATTCTGCGGTTGAAAAAGGCGTAATTTTTGACTTTAGTTTTGCTCACTCTTCAGTAAAGTCAAAATCATACATTCCATCGTAACATTTTATTGTTACTGAATTGAGTTACTGAAAATGCCCACTGAAATTTTGTCAGATCAAGGGAGTTTGGTTGAGCGCGCCGTTCAACTGATTGTGGAAAAAATCCAGAGCGCGATCGCGCAACGAGGACAATGCACCGTAGCTTTAGCTGGGGGGGGAACCCCAAAACCCGTTTACGAAAAACTGGCTCAGCAAAACCTCCCCTGGGAAAAACTTCACATCTTTTGGGGCGATGAACGCTATGTTCCTGCCGATCACCCCGATAGTAACCAAAAAATGGCGCGAGAGGCCTGGTTAGATCACGTTGCGATTCCAGCAGAAAACATTCACCCCATGCCGACTACAGGGCAAGATCCAGTTGTAGATGCTAAGAAACATGAACAAGACCTGCAAACATTTTTCCAATGCGGAGCCGGAGAATGGCCCAGTCTTGATATCATATTACTGGGAATAGGTGATGATGGGCATACTGCATCCCTGTTTCCGCAAACGGAAGCCTTAACGGTGCGCGATCGTCTCATTACCGTTGGGAATAAAGGAGACAGCCAACGCTTAAGTTTTACAGCTCCTTTGATTAATCAAGGACGAACCGTTATTTTCTTGGTGGCTGGAGCGAATAAACGTCCTGCACTTAGAGAAATTTTTGCGGCTCAAGGCGATGCCATGCAATATCCAGCCCGCCTGATTCAACCCCAAGGAGAACTATGGTGGTTACTAGATCAAGAAGCGGGTGCAGCAATTGTCAATTAAGTGAAAATAGGATTAATGTCTAGCAAAATGAGTGATCAGTAATAACCATGAACGAAACCAATCACGAATCACCCCAAGCCGAAACATTAAACTCGAATCTAGACGAGGCCAATGCCTCGGCCAATGAACCGAGTACCACTTTACAACAACCCACTCCTTACCTACTCCATATTCAAAGTGGTGAATCAGTTCTCCTGCCAGAGAATCAAACCCAAATTATGCTGGGTAAACCCAACAACAATAATCCACCCGATGTCGATCTCTCCAGTCTTCCTGATGCCGAAATTATCTCTCGTCAACACGCATTGATTCACATTGAAGCCGAAACATACTACATTGAAGATTTAGGGAGTTCTAACGGCACCTATGTGAATAATACTGCAGTGGCGAGAGGAGAACGTCAAGAAATTTCTGCTGGCGATCTGCTTGCTTTAGGGAAGGAAGATAAAGTGACATTCATCTTCAAATTACCCTAGGGCGTCCCAGTGCAATGGTACTGGTGACTCAGCATCACTCAGCGTTAACCCTGTACGAGATTACTTTAAAGGAAACTAAAACAGAAAAATGGCAGCATCTATTCAATTTTCAAGAGGCATTGATGAAGAAACAATCCCTGATGTCCGCTTAACCCGTTCCCGCGATGGTAATAGTGGAACGGCGACCTTTCGTTTTGAAAATCCCAAGGTTTTAGGGTCAGAAAGTACCCAAGAAATTACCGGAATGTATCTCATTGATGATGAGGGAGTCATTTCCACTCAGGATGTAAAGGGTAAATTTGTTAATGGACAGCCCACAGCACTCGAAGCCGTTCATTATATGAAATCAGAAGAAGAATGGGATCGGTTCATGCGCTTTATGGAACGATATGCACAAGAAAATGGCTTAGAATTTAGTAAATCTTAATTTATTGACACTTTTAGTAAAATTTTGGCAAATGTTACAGTAGCGAGGAAAAATCTTCCTCGCCTTTTTTAACTCAGACCAATCCGTATTTTCTCTAAGTTTAACTCTGAGGAGACTGGTATAAAGAACCATTTTTCGCTATAACTAGTAAAAACGACAAATTTTACAAGAGCATAATTCTGTCCATTGAAACTTCAGTAGATTTTTAATGAACGCTTGAAGTCTAGCAGTATCTTTCGTCTGTAGCCAAAAAAAACTTTTGAAAAAGAAAAAATTGTATGGTTAAACAATCAAAACGTCCAGATTTTGAAGAGGAACTTCTGGAAGAAACAACAGAACGTTATCCTGGCGATACCAACTTCCAAAAATGGGGATTTGATCTTCATCCCCAAGTCGCACCCATCTCTGGGGGTTTGGTACTTCTTTTTATTGTCCTTACCTTAGTATTTAAGGAACAAGCCTCTTCCGTTTTTAACACTACTCTCAATAGTATTGCGACTTATGGCGGCTGGTTTTATATCCTCGCTGCGAATATTTTTCTTGGTGTCATCTTGATTTTTGCCTTTAGTAAATTTGGCAGAATTCGCCTTGGTGGACAAGATGCCAAACCTGAATTTTCTACCTTTGCTTGGTTTGCGATGCTCTTGAGTGCGGGTATGGGAATCGGTTTAATGTTTTGGAGTGTGGGGGAACCCATGTTTCACTTCACCAGCCCCCCACCCATATTTGGCTCCGAAGCAGGAACCCCCGATGCAGCAGAAACAGCAATGACCCTAACGTTTTATCATTGGGGACTGCATCCTTGGGGACTCTATGCCTTAGTGGGTTTAGGACTTGCCTTTTTTGCCTTTAACCGCGGACTACCATTAACAATGCGCTCCGTTTTTTATCCCCTACTCGGAGAACGGATTTATGAATGGCCCGGTCATGTCATTGATATTCTTGCTGTTGTTGCTGACTTATTTGGTTTAGCAACTTCCCTCGGCTTGGGAGTACAACAGGTTGCAGCTGGGTTAAGTTTTCTCATTCCAGCAATTAATGAAGGCGTTATTACCCAGGTCACTTTAATTGCCATTATTACAAGCTTTGCCACCTTATCTGTGGTTGCGGGTTTAGATGGTGGGGTGCGTCGACTCAGTGAGTGGAACCTTTATCTGGCTGCAACGTTTATGGTATTTGTTCTGGTTTTAGGACCGACCCTCTTTATTTTTGATACCTTTGTCCAAAATATTGGCAATTATGTTGCTCGATTTCCGATGCTCAGTTTCTGGACAGAATCCTTTGCTTCCGGTGAAGAGAGCACTTGGCAAAATAGCTGGACGGTCTTTTATTGGGGCTGGTGGGCATGTTCATCGCGCGGGTCTCAAAGGGTCGCACGATTCGCGAATTTGTCATGGGTGTTCTGATTGCACCCACCCTTCTCTCTTTTCTCTGGCTTTCTACAATGGGTGGAGCGGCTTTAAATCTTCAACTGACTAATGCGGTTGATATTGCCGGTGCAGTGCAAGAAAATGTTGCCACTGCCATGTTTGTCATGCTCGACAACTTCCCCTTAACGGCATTAAGTTCGATTGTTGGCATTCTCCTGGTCACAATCTTCTTTGTGACATCCTCTGACTCTGGTTCGTTGGTCGTGGATAATTTGACTTCAGGCGGAAAATTGGATTCTCCAGTTCCCCAGCGAGTCTTTTGGGCAGTGATGGAAGGAGTTGTTGCCGCTGTTTTACTCCTGGGGGGTGGACTAACAGCCTTGCAAACTGCTGCAATTGCCACGGGTTTACCGTTTGCAATTGTGTTACTGGTGATGTGTTATAGCCTCAATCGAGGGCTCTCGCAAGAATTACGAGAACTAGAAATGGCAGAGTTGCGAGAAGCCGAAGCGAGACGAGAAGAGAAAATTGCTGCGATTATGTCATCTCGGCAAGAAGCACGTTTTGCCAAAGATGAATAAGCATGATTGATTTGATGGCTCTGACCCTTCATAGAGTCATCATTTCTCTATTGCGTCAAACCCTGTACTCAAACTGAGAATTATTATGTATCGTAAAATCCTTGTGCCACTCGATGGTTCCCAAACGGCAGAAGCAATTATTCCTCATGTGAAGAACTTAGCCAAACATGATGAAGCCACTGTCTTTTTTACACAGGTTATTGAGCCGGCAACCCGCAGTGGAATTATTAATTTTGAGCAAGAAAAAGAAGTCACATTTAAACCGCAAAAAATTGATAATGCTAAAACCTATTTAAACAATTGGCAAAAACAATTTGAGCAAGAAGGCTTATCAGCAGA
>CAZBPR010000211.1:0-317 GCA_964493825.1 uncultured Dactylococcopsis sp. | reverse complement strand
GATGCCATTCTCTATGCCATTGAAGAAATGGATATTGATGTCTTAGCAATTACCAGTCAAGGTCGCTCTGGGCTTAAAAAAGCGATTTATGGTAGTGTTAGTTCTGCTTTATTAAACCGGGCTCCCTGTCCCATCCTCATTGCCGCCAGCAACACTGACATTAGTTTAAAAACGAATAACCGTATTCTCGTTCCCCTCGATGGTTCTAAAGAATCAGAGCAGATTATGCCTCATGTGCAACATATTGCACAAATGTATGAGGCAAAAATTATTTTGATGCGAGTAGTGACAAATGCCAGCTACAAAGCAGCATACGT
>CAZBPR010000210.1:0-4399 GCA_964493825.1 uncultured Dactylococcopsis sp. | reverse complement strand
TTTAGCCGTGATGGGAGAAAACTTGGCACTCAATGTAGAAAGCCGAGGATTTCCTGTTGCTGTTTACAACCGCACGGCAGAAAAAACCAAAACCTTTATGGCGCAACGAGCGCAAGGAAAAAATGTTACTGATACTTACACAATTGAAGAATTTGTCAAGGCATTAGCTCCCCCGCGCAAAATTTTAGTAATGGTCAAAGCTGGAAAAGCGGTGGATGCTGTGATTAGTCAACTGAAGCCCCTCTTAGCAGAAGGGGACATGATTATTGACGGTGGCAACTCTCTTTATGAAGATACCCAACGTCGCACAGAAGAGTTAGAAGCAGTGGGCTTAGGCTTTATGGGGATGGGTGTGAGCGGCGGTGAAGAAGGCGCACTCCACGGTCCCAGTTTGATGCCTGGCGGTACTCCAGAAGCTTATAATAAGGTGGAACCAATTGTCACTAAAATTGCAGCACAAGTGGATGATGGTCCCTGCGTAACTTATATTGGTCCCGGAGGTGCCGGTCATTATGTGAAGATGGTTCACAATGGCATTGAGTATGGCGATATGCAGCTCATTGCTGAGGCTTATGATTTGCTCAAAAATGCGCTGGGACTGAATCATGAGCAGTTGAGTAAAGTGTTTGCTCAGTGGAATCAAACCGAGGAACTCAACTCCTTTTTAATTGAAATTAGTGCGGAAATCTTCAAAAAGATTGATCCCGAAACGAATCTTCCTTTGGTTGATGTCATTCTTGATTCAGCCGGACAAAAGGGAACCGGACGTTGGACAGTGGTCAGTTCTCTGGAGTTAGGGATTCCCATTCCGACGATTTACGCTGCGGTTAATGCCCGAGTGATTTCGTCCTTTAAAGAAGAGCGCACTGCCGCTAATAAACAACTAGCGGGTCCTAAGAATAAGTATGACGGAGATACACAAGCCTTTATTAATAAAATTCGGGATGCCCTTTATTGTTCAAAAATGTGTTCTTATGCCCAAGGTATGGCATTGATGGGGAAAGCGTCAGAAGAATTTGGCTTTAACTTAAATCTGAGCGAAATTGCTCGCATCTGGAAAGGAGGTTGTATTATTCGCGCTGGCTTCTTAGATAAAATTAAGGCAGCGTTTAAGGAAAACCCGAAACTCCCCAATTTATTACTAGCTCCGGAGTTTAAACAAACTATTTTAGACCGCCAAGACGCTTGGCGAGAAGTACTAGCCGTTTCTAATCAGTTAGGCATTCCGGTTCCGGCCTTTAGTGCCTCTTTAGATTATTTTGATAGTTATCGGCGCGATCGGCTACCGCAGAATCTGACACAAGCGCAGCGCGATTTCTTTGGGGCTCATACCTACGAACGAACGGATAAACCGCGGGGTGAGTTTTTCCATACGGAATGGATGGACAATCAGTAATCAATTTTTGACTCCCCTGGTGGGGAGTTTTTTGAACGTTGCGAGTGCTTAAAAAATTTCAGGTTGTGATTACTTGTCGTCCGTGTTGAGCTCAGATAAGTGAAGTCTAACGGCATTGAGGTATCCTTCGTCGTCAGCAGCAGCAGGGGAAAGTTCACCCGCAGCGATCGCGCGATTCACCAATTTTTCAGCATCAACTTCCCCCGTTTCGTAGGCTGTTTCTAACTGATAAAAGCCGGGGATTCCTTGTGCTTCAAATTTTCCTCGATAGGCAGCAGAAACTAAATCAAACGCTGCGGTACTCCGAACATTAGGTTGATTTTGGGCGTAGGTTTGCTCTTGTGTAGCGCTCATGCTTCCCGGTTCTGCTGGAGGAGCAACACCTAGTGTTAGTAATAGGGTAGTGAGGGTGCCGAGTGTTAAGTGACGCATTACTCTGACGACCTCCTTATTCTGTGGGGCTTCATCTTTCACCCTAGAAACCAGTTCGGGAAATTTCTTCCTACGAAAGAAAGACATTACACATTGCAAATCAACAAAATACTCCCCAAACTGAGGAGTATTTAATAACGATCTAAGAGTGACCGTTAATGATCATGTTGTCCTTGATCCGTCAAATCAGATAAGTGGAGTCTGACTGCGCGAATATAGCCCTCGTCTTCTGCTGCAGCAGGGGATAATTCACCCGCAGCGATCGCGCTATTGACTACATCTTCAGCATCAATCTGACTGGTTTCATAAGCTTGTTGAAGCCGATAATAGCCAGGAATTCCTTGCGATTCTAATCTGCCTCGATAGGCAGCAGAAACTAAATCAAACGCTGCGGTACTCCGGACATTGCGCTGATTTTGAGTATAGGCTTGCTCTTCAGCCGAGTTCATCGTTTCGGCTTGTGCGGCGGGAACAACGCCAACAGTTAGGAGTAAAGTGCTGAGAGTGCCGAGTGTTAAGTTACGCATCACTCTGATTGACGACCTCCTTTGCTTTGCTTCATTTTCAAGGTTAAGAAAAGGTTATCAGTGATGACTTCCTACTGATGAAATACATCGTCCTTGTCTCTGCTCATTCCATAGCAATAGATCAGCATACGGGTTAATCAATTGCAGTTTCTTGATCAAAACTTCCTGATCCCTTGGTTCTTTGAACTTAACTTGCCGACTCGTATCATTACTCAACGCAACAAGAAGTATTGATTAGTTAGTGATTTGCTAGCAACTGGCTACTTTTTGCCTCTGTTTATAGCAGATCTATCTTTTAGAAGATACAAATTGTTATAAATATTTACATAATACAAATATGAGTTAACAAAGATTAACAATATAAGGAGAAATAACTATGTTTTGGTTAATTGCATTATTTGTCGTTGGTTGGGTTGCAGCAGCATTGATTGGCACTCAAGCCTACTTCCGCGGTGAACAAACCAAGCCGATTCACGAACGGAACTGGCGTTCTGAGTCCTTTGAACAGCTTTCACAATCCTTTACCGGTCAGGAAGTTGATTACAATGAGCGTACCCCTGCTTACGGGCTTGATACCTACGCGAGTAACAACCTTCCTAGCTAACATCAGATGAAGTTTCAATCTAGGACACTCTTTGATCGCTTAAACAGAATGCCTTCTACTCCAGAAGGCTGACCTGCGATCAAACGAGTTCTAGCAAGCAAGTACAATGCAGCAAGAGCAATTGAGTCGAGAAGATATTAGTCGCATTATTGAGATGGCTTGGGAGGACGATATACCTTTTGAAGCCATCGAGACTCAATATGGTCTCAAAGAGAAAGAAGTAATTGAGTTAATGCGAAGCCAGTTAAAAGAGTCTAGCTTTAAGATGTGGCGACGACGGGTAACGGGTCGCAAAACCAAACACGCCAAGAAGAGAAAACGCTTTTGATCTTGAGGGCTCGGCATCAAGCTTGAGCAATTGAGTTAAGGATTACCTAACAGTCGCAAAAGTAGGATAGCATGACAGAAGTTGGCTGCCGAAACGTGCTGGAATTTCATGAATCTGGATCAACAAATTGCTCAAACTTTTAGGATGAGCGAAACAGTCTGGCAAAAACACGCGAACCCTTGGAGTGTTTGGACCCGAACGACAGTTTTGCCCTTATTAGCAATAGCAATTTGGAGTCGTCAGTGGTGGGGATGGTGGTCAATCCTTCCTGTAGCCATCACTTTCTTCTGGACATGGCTTAACCCTCGATTATTTAAAAAACCTGCCTCCACCAATAATTGGGCATCAAAAGCAGTACTCGGCGAGCGAGTGTGGCTCAACCGGCATCAAATCCCCGTTCCTCAACATCATCATCAAATGCCCAATTTACTCAATCTGCTTTCAGCTTTGGGGCTGCCTTTTTTCCTTGGAGGATTGCTTATCTTTAATCTTTGGAGTACAGTGCTAGGGGCTTGTCTGGTTTATTGTGGTAAGTTCTGGTTTCTTGACCGCATGGTTTGGTTGTATGAAGATATGAAAGAGGCAACCCCAGAATATCGCAGTTGGCTGTATTGAAAGAGATGCGAGGATTAATCTCTCTCGGAAATTGCAACTAAGTCATCCAGCGATGCTTGCATCTGCTGATAGACTTCCTGATAACAAGCATCAACATAAGCGCGATCGCGCGCTGCTTCTCGACCCGAACGTTGAAAATAAATGGGAGAGCAAACTCGCGTATAAATTTTAGCGGGTAAAGGAAAATTGGGAACAAAGCCCATGGCAATCCCCCAAGGTAAACCGAGATAAATGGGAAAAACTCGGGTCATGGGAGTACTTGCATCAACGATGTCGAACTGACGTAAGAAATGCATCAACTCTTTGCAATCGCTGAGAATAAGTAATGTTTCATGCGCCCCAACTGAAACTAAGGGAATGATCGGAATATTCTCTCTTAAGGCCAGTTTGATAAACCCTTTACGCCCAGCCAATTCAATCTGGTTGCGTTGACTGTAAGGACGAAATACATCATCAACGCCACCCGGATAAACGAGAGCTGGTGCATCGCGATGTAA
>CAZBPR010000209.1:0-4415 GCA_964493825.1 uncultured Dactylococcopsis sp. | reverse complement strand
AACTTGGCGGTCAAACCGTCCGGGACGTTGGAGCGCTGGATCAAGCACTTCCGGACGGTTGGTTGCGGCTAAGACAATCACACCGGTATTGGCATCAAACCCATCCATTTCGTTGAGTAACTGGTTGAGGGTTTGTTCTTGTTCATCATTACCGCCACCACCGGTCATTGCACCACTGCCGCCACGGGATTTGCCGAGGGCATCTAACTCGTCAATGAAGATGATACAAGGCGCTTGTTGTTGCGCTTGTTGGAATAAATCGCGGACACGGGAGGCACCGACCCCAACAAACATTTCAATAAATTCAGAACCAGAAATGCTAAAGAAAGGAACGTTGGCTTCTCCGGCAACTGCTTTGGCAAGGAGGGTTTTGCCGGTTCCCGGTGGTCCGACCAGTAACACCCCTTTGGGGATTTTTGCACCGAGGCGGCTGTATTTCGTGGCGTTTTTAAGATAGTCCACCACTTCTTTTAACTCTTCTTTCGCCTCATCAACCCCGGCGATATCATTAAAGGTAAAACCGGTATCGCCTTCAGAATAAATCCGCGCTTTACTTCTACCAACAGACATAATGGGGTTACTTGCCCCACCTTGAGCACGATTAAAGAGGAAATAAGCCAGACCGAAAAAGAGCAGCGGCGGTAAAATCCAACTGAGGGCACCAATGAACCAGCCAGCGCCACCACCAGAGGGTTGCCCACTGTATTCAACGTTGTTCGCTTCCAGTACTTCTGTCAAATCGCGATCGCTGGGAACGGCAAAGGTTTGTCGAATTAGAGGCGCGTTTTCTTCTTCGACAGCATCGGGTTTCAGCTTATACTCAATCCGTTCCGGTCCGATACTGACTTCTTCAACTTGATTATTTTTAACTTGTTCAATAAATTGACTATAGGGAACTTCCTCTCCGTCTGGACCAGAGAAAAAGCTTGCTGCCAAAAATGTTAAAGCGATAATCGGAAAAAGCCAAGTTGCATTAAATTTTGGCTTCT
The DNA here is from genome assembly GCA_964493825.1 of uncultured Dactylococcopsis sp. GTDB lineage: Bacteria > Cyanobacteriota > Cyanobacteriia > Cyanobacteriales > Rubidibacteraceae > Halothece. The sequence continues at coordinate 3,426 of CAZBPR010000209.1, read as the reverse complement.
CATTTGTATTATTATTTTGAGAATTACGATTATTATCTTGGGTTTTTTCTGTAGCCATGCCTTTTAATTGATTTTAACCTCACAGTAGAGGATGAAACGTCAAGTTTATCTCTCAACGATTTGCTTTACTACTGATCATCGCGCTCATCATCGGCAAAATCCGCTATCTTGAGTTAGAAATTTGTGATGAGTTCTCTGTCATGAGTTATTCGTCATTAGTTAGAGGAAACGGCAAACGGTAAGCGTTCACCATTAGGGATTCACTTCTGTTTTTGACCAATTTCCAGCTTCATCACAAGAGTAGAGATAACGATTTTGTGGATTTCCTTTGAGAGTGAGATGATCCACTTCCTGAGGAGAAAAGAGTAAAACGGTAAATGTATCGGGAGGATGCTGAGGGGAAGGAGTGGGTTCAGTAAAGGCGGTTTCCGGTTCCGTGCGTTCTGCTTTCGGATGTGGCCAAACGAAGAGTAAACGAGCCTTATCCGATAGGTTTTCCCAGAGCGTTTGTCGCAAGCGACTCAAAGTTTTATGGTCGGAATCGACAACCGTGATGGTGCCCTTAATCCGAAACTGTTCTTGTGATTTACCAAAGTACCAACAAATTTCTCCTTGCGGGTTCTGTTGTAAATGGGTATTTTTTTGGCTGCGAGCGTCACTGACAATTTGTAAATCGTTGCTGTTTTCTCGGAAATCTCGAAAGACAACAGTACGGTTAGCGGGCTGATGATAAGGGGAAATTGTTGCTAATTGAAAGTAACGGGACTCGCGAAGAGAACGGTTAACATGGAGAGCACGAGCAAGAGAAGAGCGCCAAGGAGCTAAAGTCATGACAGAGAAGTAAAGTATCCTTGCTATTCCTAGCGTACTTTTTTAGAAATAGCAAAACTTTTTGCCAATCCTGAGTTCCAGCTTTAATCTAATACCATTTTTTGAAGCAGCCTCTTTTTTAATCACAGCGATCGCTGTAACCAACAGAAAACTATATTTTTTTGATCAAGTCAAATTACTCAATCACCCAATTGATATTAACCCCTAAGCGAGGATCAGATTGTCCGACTAAACTTCCTAAACCATAACGACCAATCGCATTAGTCCCATACAAGTCAAAGCTGAGCGGATCTTGAGGCAATTTGTAGCGAGTGCCAATTGACCAAACCACTCGTTCTCCACCAAATACTGGTGTCAATTCTCCCAGGAGTTGGAGCCCTGGTGTCACTTCATAGTTCACGCCAACCCCCACTCCAACATCTGTTTCATCACCGAAGGCTGCCAGTTTTGGATTAATAAATAAAGCAATTTGATCATTTGCTTGGTAAGTAACAGGAGATTCGGCAAATATAACCCCTGTCGTGCCATCTTCGTCGAAATCTCGTCCACCTAAGATCCGACCTGATAAGGAAACGGCATCCCCGCGCAGTTGATCCAAAAATTGGATCTTTGCCCCTAACATATACCGCAAACTGTCTCCTGCTGTATCATCGACACTGACACTGTCGTCAGAAGCATAATCTTCTAAAATGACTTCAAATTGCAAACGGTCATCAGGACTGTAAGCTAAACCAAGATTATAATTTTCATCAGTGCCGACACTCCCCGTAATGGCAATGGTTCCGGGTTCTAATACATTAGCAGTAGCTAGGGTTAACCCATCCAGTAATAATTGACGATCGCGCTGGGATAAGGCAACAGGAGGCTGATCCCTGAAACTTGAGCGATATCCTAAACCATTATCAGGGGCATAGTTGAGTTGTACGCCAATTGAGGGATCACTCCCTTCGGGAATTGAAGTCAAAACAGAAGTGGCCGGTGTCACACCTAAACCATTGGTGGCATAGAGATTGACGCCAACTTTGGGAGTGACATTATATTGGGTTCCTAGCGTCCAAACCAACTGATTTTCAAAGGATTGGTCGGTCGCGATCGCGTTGCCGCCCGAACCGCCAATCGGAAGATTCAACGCACTGTAAATAAACCATTGTTCTGTCGCTTGCCAACTGAAACCGGTTCCAAGGGTAAAAATCGTATCGTAGAATTCATTATCATTTAAAGTTTCCGGAAAAAAGGAAATGCCTGGGGTCAAGTGAACTTGCAAATCATCCGATACCGCCAATGTGACAGGAACTTGCAGCGATCCAATCAGGGTCCCCCCGCCACTATCCTCGGTTCCAAAGAGGTCGGAGGCAAAAGAAAACCATTCCACTGAGCCTTGGAGAGCAATGGTCAGTTCATCCTTTTTAGCGAGGCGGTATTTGAAACTCGGGGCAAAGGACAAGAGCGTAATATTCGGGGACATTCCCGCGATCGGCTCAGTGGGCGGATCATCATAAACTTCCCCAGCCAGTCCCAACTGCAAATCATCACTGAGTCCCCATGCTCCTTGTAAGTAATATACTTGACTGCCTGTGCCAGCCGTTTCATCGGATAACGGTTGATGAAACCCCAGTGAGAACTGAAGTTCATCGGTTCGCAATTGGTTAGCCGTTTCGACATTGAAAAGTCGTCCTGGGTGTCGTTCTAAGGGCGATGAGACCCTTACTTCCGGCTGACTCGACTCCTGCGCAATCGGAAAAGTGGAATCAGCGACATTCAGATCGCTAGCAAGGGCCAAGTTAGAATCAGTCTTGTCATCGGCTGCCCGACATTGCAGTTGATTGCTTGTCGCTTGATCCGTGAGAGGGTCGATGAACACACATGCTGGAGAGGATTGCTTTTGAACACTAGCACGAGAAGTGCTATCCTCGCCCTGATTCGAGTCAGAGGCTTCTTCCACTGACCAAGATGGTGCAGAAGACCCCCGATTTTGAGTCGGCTCCCAATCTAAAGTAGACTCAGGACTTTCTTCGATTGACCAAGATTGAGAGGGGCGATTGACGTTCTGAGCTTGGGCAACCTTAAAATAATCTTGTAGTACCCACAGCGGACAGGCACAAAGCGTAATCAAGAAAATACGTATACTCATGAGATATATGCAGAACCCATTTTGTATTTTGAGAGGAACCGAGAGTTGAAGCTGAATCACATACTCCAGCAGTTTAACAGACCCAGACGGGGAAGTCAGTCATTGGGTTCCTCCGAAAAAATAAAGTAAGAATCCCCCTCAAACCGATCAAGATACTCATTGCGCTGAAATGGGAAACAGCATGATTTCTAAGCAGTCACTTACGAGGAGAACGGCAAGAGATCTCACCAGTCATAGCGCAGTTTTCCGGAAATTGCAAAACTTTATTGTTACACCTTTACCTTATGGTGAGAGTTAATTATGATTAGAATCTCAGTCCTTACTTAAAGACAAATCAATGGTCAGAGAGCTTGAGCGTAAACAATCGACAAACTTCCCGGAAAATGCGCCAGTGGCGAATCCTGTATTTTTCCGAACCTATAGCCGACGTACCGCGCAAGGACGAGAAACTTGGGAACAAGTGC
>CAZBPR010000208.1:2109-4494 GCA_964493825.1 uncultured Dactylococcopsis sp. | reverse complement strand
AAAAACCGGGGTTAAAAAAGTTAAGGCAGCAAAACTGGTTAAATTGCGAGTCGAAGCTAAATAAAAAAACAATCCATACGCGATCGCGCTGCCAAAAACGGTGGCGTAACTAATCGCCAACCAGCCATCAAAACTAATATTTTGCCATTGCTGCGTCTCCTGCCATCCGGAAAGCACAAACAGAGGAATCCCGCCTAAAATCATGTGCCATCCCGTTGCCATAACCGCATCCGCGTGGTGACAAACATAGCGAATCAAAATCGTTCCGACGGCCATTGACAGTGATGCAAGCAGCATTAACCATTCGCCACTCGCAAACAAACGAGAACTGCTCACTTCCACACTGGTAAAGTTCCCCTGTAGCCCCTGCCAAATCCATTCGTCGGGTAAACCAATCAAACTGACTCCAATAATGCCAAAAACCAATCCAATCCAACCCATTTTCCTAACGCGATCGCCGAATAATAAACTGGACAGTAGCGCCACAGTTAAGGGCTGGGTATCGATCATCACTGAACCAATGCCAGCGCCGGTACGCACTAAACCTTCCGCTAAAAAGCCTTGAAAGAGCGCTCCATCAATTAAAGCAAACAAGCTAATCCAACTCCACGCTAACCATCCTCGCGGTTGGGGACGCTGAAAAATAATCCCGGTCATGAGAATTAATACGCCGGCGGGTAGAATTCGCATTCCTCCCAAAAATAGTGGCGTTGTATCAGGAATTACCCCCTTCATGGCAACCATCGCGGTTCCCCAGAGGAAAAAGGGGGCGATCAAAGCCAGTGGAAATAAGAGGGTTTGCGGTTGCTTGAGGTTCACTTGCATGGACTATCGCTTGCCGAACAATACTTTTCATTATTGTATAGTTTTATTAAGAAGCCTAGCAGCAAACGTGGGGATCACTCACCCTTCAGGAATTGAATGCTTAGGTTACAATAAGAAGTTCAAATTGTCGTATAGAAATCTATGGTTTGGTTGATTGGCAGACGACGAGGGAAAAAAATTGCTCGGATTGAAATTACCGGCGCGATCGCGTCAGAAACGCGCCAACGAGTCCTCAAAGCCCTCAAGACAGTGGAAGAACAAAAATGGAGAGCCTTACTGTTACGCATCGACTCCCCCGGAGGAACAGTAGGCGATTCACAAGAAATTTACAGCGCCCTGAGACAATTACAAAGAAAAGTCAAGATTGTTGCTAGTTTTGGTAACATCTCCGCATCAGGAGGAGTCTATGTCGGCATGGGAGCCGAAAAAATAGTTGCTAATCCGGGTACGATAACCGGTAGTATTGGTGTCATCTTGCGAGGGAACAATTTAGAGCGACTCCTCGACAAAGTAGGCGTCTCCTTCAAAGTGATTAAATCCGGTCCTTATAAAGATATTTTGTCTTTTGATCGCGAACTCACCGACGAGGAAAAGCAAATTTTGCAAGCGCTGATTGATACGAGCTACCATCAATTTGTCCAAACGGTTGCTGATGCCCGTCATCTCACTGTGGAAGCGGTACAAAGCTTTGCCGATGGACGGATTTTTACCGGCGAACAAGCCCAAGCATTAGGGGTCGTTGATCGCCTCGGTAGTGAAGAAGATGCCCGACGTTGGCTAGCTGAACTCGTTGATTTAGATCCGGAGAAAACGAAATGTGTCACGATCGGAGAAAAAAAATCTCCTCTGCAACGGTTCTTACCGGGGCGGAATCAATTTGATACAAATCTTACCTGGAAAACCGCAAGAGATTGGCTAGAATTTGAACTAGCCACCAATGGTCAACCGTTATGGCTCTATCGCCCTTAAAATAAGGGGAAAGACTCAACCGTTAACATCAACAAGCAAAGAAGGGAGGAAACTTCGTGGTGGAGTGGAAAGTGCGAGCAATTCGTGGAGCAACAACAGCTTCTGCTAATACGGTAGAAGCGATCCGAGAGGCAGTAACCGAACTGCTCGACGAACTAGAAGCTCGAAATCACCTCGATCCTAGCGATATCATCAGTGCGGTTTTTACCACAACTCGTGATTTAGATGCGACCTTTCCTGCAAGTATTGCACGAGAACGACCAAATTGGGATAATGTAGCTCTGCTCGATGTGCAACAGATGCACGTTGAGGGCAGTTTATCTCGCTGTATTCGCTTTTTAATTCATGTGAATACCGCGAATCCCAATTGGGAGATTGTTCACCCCTATCTGCGTCATGCTCAGGATTTGCGCCCAGATTGGAATTTAGCGCAGATGGGATCTTGAAGTCGCGCGATCAAATTATCATTAAACGCATGATCAAAATGGATTGGAATGCTCTAGCTGAGAAAGTTTTGGCTGGAGACACCCTCACCCGAAAAGAAGCCCAAGCGGTGTTGACCGCTCCCAATGAAGAATTATTGTTACAGTT
>CAZBPR010000208.1:0-2099 GCA_964493825.1 uncultured Dactylococcopsis sp. | reverse complement strand
CTGTTAGCGAAAGAAAAAATTCTCGATGCCGCCGCCCAAGCTGCAGAACTCAAAGCAGGAACATTTTGTTTAGTGACCTCCGGGCGGACTCCCACTGAGTCTCTCCTCAGTAAGGTTTGTGAAGCCGTAACAGCAATTAAGAAACAGCATAATCTGAAAGTTTGTGCTTGTGTCGGCTTACTCGATGAAACGCAAGCGCAACGGTTAGCTCAGGCGGGTGTTGATCGCGTCAATCATAATCTGAATACCTCAGAAAACTATCATGAGGCAATTTGCTCCACTCATACTTTTCGCGATCGCGTGACCACAGTCAATCATGTTCACACTGCAGGTATGACCACTTGCTCGGGAGGAATTATTGGCATGGGAGAGTCTAATGATGATATTATTGATCTAGCTCTCTCTCTTAAGGCGTTAAAAATCACAAGTATTCCCGTTAACTTTCTGATTCCCATTCCGGGAACTCCGTTTGCCGAAACCGAAAAATCCCACTTAACCCCACAATTTTGTTTGCGCGTCTTGTGCTTATATCGTTTTCTCCTGCCGGAACGAGAAATCCGCATTGCAGGAGGCAGAGAAGTTCATTTACGCTCTCTCCAGCCGTTCGGTTTATATCCCGCCAACTCCATTTTTGTGGCTGATTACCTAACTACACCTGGACAAGCCGCCCAAGAAGATTGGCAAATGATTGAAGATGCAGGATTTATTTTAGAATCTGCCGATGGTTCTCCTCTCGTTGCTTGATCTAATTCTGAGGGGAATACGTAACTTCTTTGACTTCTCCCAAATCACCCAAAACCGTTGGCGATTGTTGATTGGGTTCAACCACGACGCCGCCAGCATTGCCGGTACGAAGGGTGAGAGATTGCTCAGCCGTCCAATTCTTATTATTACCGGCAGAAAGCACCCCTTCATACACCGTCTTGCCATCACTGGTGACTCTTACCCAAGCATCTTTTTTGATTGAGACTTTTAGTTCGACCGGATGAGTCTGACTTTCTGGAGAGGCTTGAGTTGACGCCGGCGGATTCGCGATCGCTAATTGCTGATTAGTTGGTTCGACCGTTGGTTTGACAGTAATTTGTTCTTGAGAGGGGGGTTGATTGGTGTTGTTACGGGCTGATCGCTGTTCAACCAAATAGGATAAACCACTAACCGAAGCAACAATCAATAAAATATAAATGACGTATAAGTGGAGGGGACGCAGTTGCGCTGCAGGTAGCTGTCGCCAAGAGGGATGAATCGTATACGTTTGTTTGCCAGTGGGAAAAGCCCCGGCATATTCTCGTCCGTTTAATCCGAGTGCATCGGCAAATTGCTTAATCAAACCTTGAATATAAACCGGTTCTGGGAGATGTTCTAAATCTCCTTCTTCAATGGCAACCAGCAATCGTGCTTGAATGCGCGTCTTTGTTGCAACTTCATCAATGGAGACCGATTTTTCTGTGCGGACTTGACGCATCTGTGATCCAATTTCTTTCAGTTTTTCCACTTGCTGTTGTTGAGAAGTTGCAGGTAGATTTTGTGTCTTGTCAGTAAACATAATATTAATTGGCAATATGTGGGTAAGACTGCTGTTTAAGATAATTCACTTCTTGAGCGGTTAGGAAACGATAGTTCCCAGGTTGAGACAGAGAGTGATCCTTACGGTTAAGACGAATTGTGCCGATCGCGCTCCGATGCAGAGCGAGTACCGGAAAACCCAAATGCTCCGCCACTCGCCGAATTTGCCGATTTCTCCCTTCGGTGAGCGTTACTGCCAAGAGGGTACACTCCGGTTCTCGTTTCAACACTTTAATCTGAGCGGGTAAAGTCTTTTTTTGATCAAGGATGATGCCATTACGCCATCGTTTTAACACAGACTCAGAAGGGTTGTCTTTGATCCAAACTTCGTAAGTTTTGGGTAGATGGTAACGTGGATGTGTGAGATGAAGTGTTAAGTTTCCATCATTGGTTACTAACAGCGCCCCTGTTGAATTGATATCTAGTCGACCAACAGGGTGTAATCCTTGTCCCTTTTGCAAAGAATCCGGTAGTAAATCCAGCACAGTTTGGCGGTTTTGCGGATCCCAACAGGTAGAAACCACACCGAGGGGTTT
>CAZBPR010000207.1:0-4556 GCA_964493825.1 uncultured Dactylococcopsis sp. | reverse complement strand
CTGGCAATTTGTGGGGGTGGAAAGAGGGGATTTGGTGGACTCCGCCAGTTAATGATGCGTTATCTGGCATTGCGCGATCGCGCCTCCTCTCTCTACTAAAAGCGCAAAATCTCCCCGTTCAAGAAACCCTTTGGACCCCCGAATTTGTCAATACCTTACAAGCCCTAGGTTACAGTAACTGTGTCGTGCAAGTAATTCCCATTCATACAGTAATCACGGAAACTAGTGACTTAATGGTGAACCGAAGCCGATTGCTCTGATCGATGATATTGACTTTCAGTTGAACAGTTACTGGAATAGACTTGCTGCCAAGGTTGATCTTTTTCATACAGATCTTTCAAGGCAATTTCTAAATCTTGAATTAAACATCGTGCGCTTTTTTTCGTTTGACCAGAAGGATAATCAGCAGTATCAATGGGAGTCCCCACTTTCACTTGCACTTTTGTTCCCCAGTTCGGATAGGGTTGCGAATAATGAATACTAATCGGAACGACTTTTACACTTTCTTTGACTTGGCGTTGCGCTTGCGCTTGAATGGCAATCCGACCAATTCCCGCTTTTAAGGGCTGTATTGTCTGCTGTCGATAAATATCGCCCTCAGGAAAGATAACCAGCATTTCCCCCTGAGACAACACCTCAATACTTTGACGAATCGTGCTTAAACCGGGATGTTTTGGATCAACAGGAAAGCCGCCCATATGACTAATTACCCAACCTTGCAAGCCTCGCATTTCATTCTCGGACACCATGTATCTTAAGTCACGACCAGTTTTCCAACGTCCTGCTGTATAGGGTATAATCAACGCATCCCAACGCGAGCGATGCGTGGGGGCAAGGAGGACAGGCCCCGTGCGAGGAAGATTTTCACGTCCGATCACGTCCAATTTGCCAAAATACGCAGGGAGAAGAAAGTAACACCCTAAAGGATAAACGATACGACTTAACCAGGGAGAAACAGTAATATCGGGCATGAGTGAATGCAAAGATGGGGGATGCTAATTACTACTGTAAGTGATGCTGTCCTGTTTTGACACCAGCTCAGGACAGTTATTCCGTTGTCACGGTAACCACAGAGGGGTTAGCCCCGAGAGGGGTAATTCCTCCAACTCTGCTTGTTGAGCTGGGTTATTAGTCAGAGTTGGGGTCGGCACTAATAACCAAAGGCGGCTGTCAATAATTGCTTCCCCAGAATTATTCCGTAGGGTGGGATGGGAATTTTCAGCACTATTAACGGTCATGGTTTGGTCAAATAATAACGCTAGACCATCAGGAGACAGACTCATGGTAATATCCTGATATTCCGGTAAGGTTAACAAAGGAATAATTTCTGTGCTTTCCAGGTTGATGCTCACTAAATAGGGTTGTTCGCGATATTGTTGTTCATCTATGACTTCAGTTAATAAGCAGTAAAGATCAGTAGCGGTAGGGTTAAATTCACAATTAAGAATTGACCCTTCAGTATCGAGCAGATTTTTTTCCACTCCTTGGTTCGTGACGACGTAGAGAGAACGAGTGTATTGTTTTTCGGGATCTTGAGTATTAAAGTTCACCATTGCTGCGGCTTGACCATCAGGAGAAAAGGTCAAAACTTGACCATATTGGGGTAAAAAGTTAGAAGGATTACTATCTGCTTCTAGGGGAATCAAAGCCACGCCTTGACCTTGAGCAATGGCGAGACTTTGACTATCAGGAGGGATTATAAATTCTCCTCCTTCTGCATTATCAAGGCGTTTGGGTGCGGTTTCTTCTTCGAGTAACCAAAGACTTGTTTCCCGCGCATCCTCTTTTTGGGCTCGTCTGACAATAATTTTGTTGCCATCGGGGGACAGTTCAAATTCAAGAAGTTGATAGTTGTCATTCTCTAAAATCAGTGCCACTTTTCCTGGCGGCGTTTTGGTGTCATTAATGCCGGTGGTTACTGTATAGAGCTGTTGTTCAAGTTTTCCTTGTTCCCACTGATCGCGAGAAGTGGCGCTAAATAAAATCCGATCGCGCTGGGGATAACTGGTAAATTCATTAACGACTAAGTTGGGCGGCGTCAGGATTGTTTTTTCTTGTTGGGTTAAGTTATATAAAATTAATCGTCCTTTTTGTTCCCCTTGTACCCCTAAATAAACAAAGGCGCGATCGCGGGTTTGAAAGCTTTCTTGAAACGGTCTAATTTCACTGCCTAACCGTTCTTTTGCCCCATTGATTGTCAGTTGATACTCCGTGCCATAAGGCGCCGGTTGGTCTAAGGTATAAGCCATTCGTTTTCCCGACCAACTGATTTTTCCCGGCAATTCCGGTTTAATTTTTAAGTTATTTTCGACACTTTCTTGATCCATGGGACGACTAAAGCGAATCAAAAAAGCGCGATCATCAGCACTAATTTTTTCCCCTTGCCACGTAAAATCTTGAACTCTCGCTTTGGCTCGAAACCAACAATTTTCCCCACAAACATTTTCCCCTAAAATTAGCCCAGATAAGAGCAAACTGAGGATCACAATGAACAGGATTGAGATGCGATCAATGGGTTTGAAGCGACGACTAGAAACCATAAGGATTACGAGGAGTAGGAATTTCAGTAATTTGATCGGCACGAATCACAACTTGGCGTTTCACTGGATTGCCTGAGTCTTGAGTGATTATTGAAGGGAGACGTTCGGTGATCATTTCTCCTTCTATTTCTAACCAAGTATCAGCCGGATACTGTTGCTGAGCCTCTGTAAGTTGGACGGGTAAGGCAACCGGATAAGCATCGATCGCGCAACAGGTGATAATAAATTGCGCGATTAAAAAATAAGGATCCGGCAATTGTTCTTTTTGAATGACAAAGCCTTGCACTTTGACTTTTTCCCCTTGATAAGCATCCGGTTCCGGATAAGCATTAATGGTTTTTATCCAATCAATCAGTGATCGTTGTTCGGGTTGCACATTCACACGGAACTGTTGCGGTTCAGTTTGGGTGAGGGGAAGGCTTTCTCTAATCCCTCGTTGTAAAGCAATTTCACTGCCTAAAATTTTCGGTGGAATTAATAATCCTAAAATGGCAGTACCTAATAAAAAGAAAGTACTCCATCCCACTGGAAAGAGAGTAATATGCTGGAAAAGGGGTTCCCTACCTCTCTTAACAGTTTGCATGAGATAAACCTGCAACAATTTGATGATTCCAAGCAGTAATAATATGCCTCCTGTGACGACGACCAGACCGATATAATTCGGATGAATTAAGAGTCTAATTTCACCATTTAGCCAATACTTAAATAATAAAATTCCCCAAGCCAAAAAGGTCAGTGCATCTAAGCTGGGAAGCAGGAAATAATGCCAATTGGACGGAGAAAGTTTTGGGATTAAACGCATCTTTTATAGTGATCAAAAAAGACCAAAATGAGGCAACAACGAATAAAAGTAGATTTCTCCTCTACCGGTTTAATCTTAATTTAGAGCAGAATCAAATTCTCTAGTTACTTTATCCCCAATACTGATGACTTTACCGGCTTGGGAGGACTGAATGCGAGTATTAACGCTGAGGCGATAGTAATGGTTAAAACGACTCCGTATTGTCCATGATGGGAGCGTTGCTTGGCGCTGTTGGGTAAAGATACGTTGGAAGTGAGGATATTTTTCTCCCGTATTAGGATCCCGAGTCGGTACGACACAACGTTGACAAGGATTGACCCCTGCCAAGGCAACTGACCCAACCTCAAAGCGAACGGCTGTTCCTGCCTCGGCAAAGAGTTGATCTTCCCAGAAAGGAGGAACATTACTGATTTCTAAATTCGCTCGTAAGCGCGATCGCGCGTTTTCGACCGTCAAGGGCGGAAACCAACTCGCAACCGTTTCTAAGGTCGCTGTGCTGATCACAGTGGGACCATAGGCTTCCGTATCATCGGGAAACCCCCCGGCGGGTTGTTCTCGGAGAAAAACGGGCTGTTGAAAATACTCACTCAACCACTGATTAATCGCCTCGGTTTCCGTAGGTAAGTGAAAGGAGGCAGAAGCTGAATCGGGATTGAAAGTGACACTCAGCTGATTCAGGTCAAATGCCGTGCGCAATTGATGGACTTTGGGATTACTTTTACCGTTCACATACTTCCCTTGGCGGTCAAACATTGCCCATCTGCGGTCAAAGTTTAGCGTTCCCGGAGCAATTACCGTCGCGTAATCACACAATATTCCATCTAACGCTTTAATTGGATAGATTAAGATTTTCCCAATCTGAGCAACCATCGTCATTTACAGTGCCTTATTCATTTACCACTGCTTGATCCCTTACTCCTCACTGGCGATGACTTCCACTTCATCTTCACGCAAGTGAGCCGTAAACTTTTTTTCAAATTTCACCTTCACTGGAAGATTGGCACTAATCGGTCTGCCTTGCCATTCGGTAACAATTTCTTGAATTGTTCCTTCCATCCCTTTAATATCAAAGGCTTCTTTTTTATGCTTGGGATGGTGATAAACAATAACGGATTCGGTAACGCGAACGCGATCGCCAGGTTTCATATAACTTATCTTAACGTTTACTCTTATTGATCGATGATTGAAATAAAAAAGGGGTTGCTAAAGCCGCA
>CAZBPR010000206.1:0-4643 GCA_964493825.1 uncultured Dactylococcopsis sp. | reverse complement strand
GTTTTCCCAAGCAACAGAGATTGATTACTTTGTGACCAATGTTGAAGCTCAAAAAGCAACGCCAGAATGGATAGTTAACACTTATTCTCAACGGAATTGGGTAGAAGTGTTTTATCGTGAAGCTAAGGGAAATTTGGGACTCAGAGAGTATCAAGTTAGGGATAAACGCAGTCTTCTTAGACATTTTGTTTTAGTCTTCTGTGCTTATACTTTTATCATTTGGCATCAACTAACTGGGGGATTTAGACGTATCTGGTCCAATCAACCTTTGAATACTTTTAATGAAGCCTTGGAAGCGTTTAGAACAGCAATTACATATCGTTTCCTTAAGTGGCTTCAAGAGAATTGGGACGTATTTTTCGCTTATAAAGCGAGTTTTGGCTATATTTTAGCTTAAACTTCGTTTAAGTCCCGCATAGCGGCTGTTTTGAGAATAATCCCGAATTTCGGTTCCCGTTGCTTCCTTCATCGGATAATAAGCCAACAAGCCCGGTTCGTTGCCGCTGAGCAAGAATTTGCTGTTGACGGCAATCTCTTCTTCGCTTAAAGCAACCTCCCAAATCCGAACTTCCGCAAGCTTGCCAAACTGTTGTCCCCCCTTTTGATAATTGCCAATAGCATAAACGTCACCCGTACTCTTCGCTTGGCACGCCCCCACGAGACGGCCATCGAGATAAAATGTTGTCGTTGCTTGTTTTCCTTCTCCTCGTCCCACTGCCGCGATATGGTGCCAGCCGGGAGAAACTTGTTTCATATCGTAGCCGCTATCGTGAAAACCGCCCGACTCGCCAATATAAGCCCCCAATTTTCCTTCCTTATTGATGATCAGGTGATGGTGATCTTGATGCTTGCTTCGCGTTAGCGTATGCCACTGGCTCGTTTCCGGAAAGGGATAGAAAAACCAAGCCTCAATTGTCCATTCCTCATTTAGGGAAACCGGATCTTCGAGCAACATCACACTGTTTTCCTTGTCAAAATTTGGACAAGCACGAAATGAGTCAGGAAACCACTGTTCAAACGTCGCGTTGCGGCGATCTGAAGCAGCATCGTATTTAGTTTGACGCATTTTTCCAAAACGATCGAAGTAACTCAGCTGAACGTTTCCTTCACTCGTTTCTATCGCCTGAATGCGGCTGATGGGACGAACAAAGTCCAGCCAGCCCCCTTTTGTTGTCAAACCATTGGCATCCACAGCAATTTCTGGCATTGTTTGCGGCGAATGCTGGAGACGAAGATTGAACCTCATCCCGTTAAATCAGAGATTATAACGGGAGATTCCCATTTAGACTCTTACCTAGACCGTAGTCCCCGGCAGACCGACGGGGCTTATAAAGGGCGGAACTGAATTCCGCCCACAGCCCCTTGCCATGACTGGGCTGTTTATCCACGGGCGCACCGACCGCAGTTAATGCTTCGACAAGTGAAACACTGAGCCTGCCGAAGTGCTCAGCAACACCACGTTTCATTACCACTTCAGCAGCAGCAACGTCTCTATCTTGCTCATACCCGCACTCAGGACAGACATGGAGACGTTGATTTAAGTCTTTTTTACCGGTATGTACTCCGCAGTTAGGGCAAACCTGAGACGTATAATCCTTATTCACCTTGGCAAAGCACGTATCGGTTTGAGAGCAAACATATTCTAAAACACTGAAGAACTGACCGAGACCCATATCTAAAGACTGCTTACAAAACAGTCCTTTACTCCAAGCTGTGAAATTAATATCTTCTACGAAGATCATTCCAGCTTGCGAACAAAGTTGGTGAGCCAGTTTGAAGTGGTAATCTTTACGCTTGTTAGCTACTTTCTCATGCAGCAAAGCAATCCTTCTTTGCAGCTTAAGGTACTTATTAGAACCGCGTTCCTTGTTACGTAATTTTCTTTGCAGTAATTGAATCTGGCGCAGAACGTTATCAAGAAACTTGGGACGTTTGATGGTTAAGCCGTCGGATGTTGCTAACATACTTTGAATTCCAACATCAATTCCTATGGCGTGACCATGAGGCTTAGGGGTTGGAACATCTACATCAAGTTCAATCATTAAATTGGCGTAGTAGCCAGACGCTTTCTTAATGATTTGAACTTGCTTAATTTTGAACCCTTCTGGAATCTCCCGAGATTTGACGAACCTAACTTCTTTTAGTAAAGGTAGTTTAATCCGATTCCCATTGACCTCAAACTTTTTAGCTAACAAGTTAAAAGACTTCATCCGTTTTTTGAAACGGGGAAATCCACACCCTTTTGCTTTCATGTCGTTAAAAGCGCGGTCAAGTTTTCTTAACGTCTGCTGCATTGCTATTGCATTTCCAGACTTAAGAAAATCATTGGTCTTTTTAGCCTGAGTTAGGTTAGCTGATTGAGTATGGTAGGTGGGATATTCAAAGGGAGGGACAATATACTCAAATTTAATCAAACATGCATTAACTGGACAACTACGGCTGTTATACCAAAGTTTTCTTTGGGCTAGGGCATAGTTCCAAACTGATTTGCAAACAGCTAAGTTGTGTTCAATCTGATCTATCTGCTCTTTAGTCGGAATAATTTTGTAGTTGTAAGTTAAGTTAAGCATTCGACCAAATCTGAGCGATTAATACCATTTTAATATAAATTCTACAAACTGTAACCTCTCTTTGTAGATGTCCTGATTCATGAGGGGCTGAGTGCGGAATCGCATTCCGCACCTTGAACGCCCCGTCTGCCCGTTAAGCTCCTTATGTCGCTATAACGGGAGTCCTCTCAGGACGTTAGATAGATTCCAAAAATTCATTGTTCAGCTGATTTAACGCTTCTTGAACGGCTTTCAACTCTTTGATGACTTGTTCATGGCGGGCTTGCAAGGTTGCAATCTTCTCTTCAATTTCCTTGCGATCATCTAAGTTCAACACAGAGAGCTGATGATTCAGATCCTGCAAGTCAGCTTGGGCTTGCTTAAGCTGTTGCTGTTTCGACACCAAGGCTCTTTGAGCATTGGCAATATTATTATTAACGACATCATTCGTTCTCTCCAAACGCCACTGCTGCCGTTCTCGGGTTGATGTTTGTTGCCAAAGGTGAATGTCTGCTTTGTTGTCATGAGGATTGCTTTCTACCGATGCCACGCGCGTGTTGAAAAGGCGATTAACCAACAGATAATTTTGGTTAAAACGGTCGAGTCGCCATTGCTGCTTGGGTTGAGAAGTATTTTTGCTCCACAGATGAATGTCTGCTTTATCGCGATCGCAGCAAATAGTTTCCTTCTTTACCATACGTCAATTCTTTGCTTTCTTTTTCTAGCACCGAGCGATCATCATTTTCTTGAGGAAATTCCACCAATTCCCAATTTTCCCAACCGGTCACTGTTGTGCTGCCATAGCTATCTTCGTAGCCATCTTGTTTAATGGTGTAAAAGACATTACCTTGGCTGTCTGTGGCAAATAATAAAACTTTACCTTCGTGAGTAATGGTATTGAGATGTTGGAGGGTTTCGTGAGCTAAAAGCATTATTTTACTCCAATTTTTGAGACAAAAAATTAACCCATAAAATCAGATTGCAGATGCGCGATCGCGCGCTTTATTCCGAAGCAATTTTTATTGCGGAGAGGCTTGAGCGAATCTTTAAACTCTAGTGAAATTACTGTAAAATCTTTCCTGAAAATGATCGATATAGAAAAATTAAGGAAGTTAAAGCTTGAATGACTTAAGTTTTCTGTAACTACTTGATAATCCTTCTTCCTCAGTTCAATGCTGTGGAGTGAACGCTTAAAATGGCTGATTTTAATTGATTTTTTATTTTCTGTGTTCTCTGTGTCTCTGTGGTGAAATCGATCAAATCAAAGATAGACTTGAAATTCCTAGAAAGCTGATCAAATGTTGTGTAACTTCAACTTCACCGAGAAAACTCAACCCAAGTATGGGGTTTATTCTTTCCAGATTGGGGTAACAACCGTGACCTTCAATCCCCTCAGTTGGCAAAAGTTGTTCTAAAATAGCCGATAACGGCAACTCACCACGGAAGATTATGAAACGACTGCTTATCTTCGGCTTGTTTTTCCTTGGGTTAACCTTTGCCCTCTGGAACTTTTCCGGATCAGCAAACCAAGGCACTTATCACTCTTATGTTCTCGACTTTAAAGAGGAGATTCCCCAATCGGTCATCGAGCGTCAATTAAATGCTCTTCAGGAGCAATATCACGTTACGACACAACTCAATAGTGAGTTTTCTGAGCGCGATCGCGTCTATATTGTCAAATCAGAAGAACAACTCCCCACACTCAATCCTCTGAAAAAACTGCTCAAAGGAACGACTGAAGCAATTGATCGCAACTATCAGTATCAAGCGTTTGCCATTCCTAATGACCCCAATTATAACCAACAGTGGAATTTTCGCAGTATTAATCTTGAGCAGGCTTGGGATGAATCTCAAGGCGACGGCGTGACGGTTGCCGTGATTGATACGGGGGTTAGTCAAGTTCCCGACTTAAAGCAAACTGAGTTTGTCAAAGGTTATGATTTTGTCAATGATCGCGTGCAAGCCGATGATGATGTCGGACATGGCACCCATGTGGCAGGAACGATCGCGCAATCAACCAATAATAATTACGGGGTTGCCGGGATTGCCTATAAAGCCAAAATTATGCCCATTAAAGTCCTTGATGGCAACGGT
>CAZBPR010000205.1:0-4651 GCA_964493825.1 uncultured Dactylococcopsis sp. | reverse complement strand
TGTGAGAATCTACAGCAGCCAAACAGGGTGTGGATGTTGTTCTTCTGGAAAAAACTCGACTTTCAGGTTCCGGACGTCAATTACCGCATCTCCCATCAGTATCTCCGTGAGAAACTCTCTATAGCTTATTTCTGGTTACTATAACACTTCTCACTGGAAGCTATTCATCTTACCCTTTTCATCCAAATCGATCGCTCACACTATTGACTCATGTCCTCTTTTCTAGAGATACCGGGTTAATTGCACGCGATACCGTTGTTTTTTAGTGAGAGAGACTTCCCCAATTTCCGCACGCCCTTTCCCTTGGACAGCAATTAAATCACCCTCTTGCAGCGAATAACTGGCTTGGCTAACCGGTTTCCAATTGACACGGACATTCCCTTGCGCGATCGCGCTGGCCATTTTACTCCGTGACATGCCAAAGGCAGCAGAACCCACGGCATCCAAACGTAGCGAGGCTTCCACCGTAGTCATTTCTTTCTTTTTCGGCGGACGAATTTTTAACGCTTCTAATTCAATCTGACGGGTTTTAACTGGAACTGAGCGCACCTGGGTTAAATTCGCTTCTAAAAAAGACACCAGTTCAGGAACGACTACTCGGTGCCGTTCTCCTAAGACCACAATATCACCGACTTTTTGCCGCACCACACCAGTGCCCAGAATAGCCCCTAAAAAATCCCGGTGGTTGGCGGTATCAAAGAGAAAGTTTCCTGCCACATCTAAGGCAGCAATGGGCACTTGTGAGGAATCTATTGGTAACTCAGCACGAGTAATTCCCATCCGCACTCGTTCCGCTTGCGGATAGCCCCCCCAGATCACAAACTGAATATCAGTCAGCGGAGAAAACTTTTCTTGGGCTTCTACAGCAACGGGGGGAGAAAGGAAATCAGTGCAAACCGTTTCCCAAGTTTTGATCGCTTGTTCAGCAACATCAATCACTCGGGTAATTTCTTCTCGATTTTCCACCCCTTTGAGGATTTCATCTTTCGGTAGCATATAAAAATTTGTCCTTCGTCCTGGGTCGTTTATCCGTTTTAATTGGTAACCAATGACCCATGATTATTTATTCTCTTCATAGCCTTGGATGGTTTCGGGATTGAACTGGCGTAAAATGCGGGTGGCTTGCTCATTCACCACTTCTGATCCTTTCACCACAATTAGATATTTGCCTTCATTGAGACGATTGCGATAAGGAAGGGCATCCCCACTGCCAAAGGCAATCCCGACGCCACCCCCGACAAAAAATGCCCCCATCAGCGCCGCGATCGCGCCGAAGAAACCGCCAATGATATGATTACCGACAGGACCCGCCCAATCGAATAAATAAATTTTCGTTAAAACATTGAATACATATCCGGCTGCAAAGCCAAAGGGAAATAGCCAGGTCGCCAGGCGAAAAATTTGTTGTCTCGCTTGCCGGTTCGGATTAATTAACCCAAATTCATCAGCGGTTTTATAACCTTGCCCTAACATATCCACTTGCTGTTCATTCAAGCCTTCTTTCAAGAGCGTGGTATAGGCATCTTCGGCTTGGATTCGGTTCGAGAGAACTGCAATTAAATATTTCATTACTTTATCAAGACTGATCTTTGCCAATTACTCTATAGAGTTTATATTTTACCGTTAACTGAAGACGACAAACATCGCTCGTAAGTAAACACTCAGCCTTTCCACTCCCCTCCCAGAAGGGTCAAAAGGATGAAAAGATACCCTACGCTCAGGCTTGAGAGAAAATATGGATTCTCTGGAAAATGACCCATTGTCCCTTAAACTCATAAGCAGAGGACACCCTCTCTTAATGTTGATTTCAAATAAATAACCAATGGCAAAAGTTTTAGTTTCAGACTCTGTGGATCAAGCGGGGATTGATATTCTCTCGCAAGTCGCACAAGTCGATGTCAAAACCAAACTCTCTCCAGAAGAACTGGTACAGACCATTCCTGAATACGATGCCCTGATGGTTCGTTCTGGGACAAAAGTGACCCAAGACGTCATCGAGGCAGGAACCCAGCTGAAAATCATTGGTCGCGCTGGTGTCGGTGTTGATAACATTGATGTTCCTGCTGCGACCCGTCGGGGGATTATGGTGGTTAACTCCCCGGAAGGGAATACCATTGCCGCAGCAGAACACGCTTTAGCAATGATGTTAGCTCTTTCTCGCCATATTCCGGAAGCCAACCAATCTGTCAAAGAGAAAAAATGGGAACGGAAAAAATATATTGGTTCGGAAGTGTACAAGAAAACCCTTGGCGTCGTGGGCTTAGGGAAAATTGGGTCTCATGTGGCGACCGTGGCCCGTGCCATGGGGATGAAGTTACTCGCCTATGACCCGTTTATTTCTGCTGAACGAGCGGAACAACTCGGCTGTCGCTTAGTGGATTTAGATATTATCTTCACCGAAGCGGATTACATTACCCTGCACATACCCCGCACCCCAGAAACGGAAAATTTAATTAACGCCGAAGCCCTCGCAAAAATGAAACCGACAACGCGAATTATTAACTGTTCCCGCGGTGGGGTCATTAATGAAGAGGCTTTGGCCACTGCCGTGGAAAATGGCACCATTGGCGGGGCTGCCCTGGATGTGTTTGCCGAAGAACCCCTTGGCGAATCCAAACTACGAGAGGTGGGATCAAACATCGTCCTGACCCCTCATTTAGGGGCATCCACGGAAGAAGCGCAAACGAATGTGGCAGTGGATGTTGCCGAACAAATTCGCGATGTTTTACTCGGATTACCCGCGCGATCGGCCGTTAACATTCCCGGACTCAATCCTGATGTGTTGGAACAGTTACGTCCCTTCTTACAATTAGCGGAAACATTAGGCAACTTAGTCAGTCAGTTAGCCGGTGGACGCATTGAACAACTCAATGTGCGTCTGCAAGGGGAGTTAACCGATAGCCAAAGTCAACCGATTGTCATTGCAGCTTTAAAAGGCTTATTATCCCAAGCGTTGCGAGAACGAGTCAATTATGTCAATGCTTCCATTGAAGCCAAAGAACGAGGAATTCGGGTGATTGAAACCAAGGATGCTTCAGTACATGATTATTCAGGCTCACTGCGTTTGGAAGCAATCGGTTCTCTGGGCGAGCATTCGGTAACGGGGGCGTTACTCAGCGATCAGGAAATGCGGATTACCAATGTTGATGGTTTCCCGATTAATGTTCCCCCCAATAACTATATGTTATTTACCTTGCACCGGGATATGCCGGGGATTATTGGTAAAATTGGCTCTTTACTCGGCGGATTTAATGTCAATATTGCCAGTATGCAAGTGGGACGGAAAATTGTCCGTGGCGATGCAGTCATGGTATTGAGTATTGATGATCCCTTACCAGAAGGTGTCTTAAGTGAGATCATGAAAATTCCTGGGATTCGTGATGCTTACACCATTAAACTCTAAACAGGTAGAATAACGGAAGGATGTGGGTAATCAGCACGAGGCTGATTGCTCATTGTCCTTCGCAATTTAAATCATGAAGCATGGGTCGTGGCAAGGGCTAGAACCAGCCCGAAATGACAAAGAACAAATGACAAACAGTTGGTGGGAAATCAAAATCTTATGTCATCCAGCGTTAGAGGAACTCCTTTTCTGGCGACTTGATCAATTTGGTTGTCAGGGAATGGTTAGTGAAACCAAGCAAGAAGGGGTTTTGATACGGGCTTATCTGCCCCAACTCCGGGCACATCCTTTGGATCTAGCGGCATTATCTCTGTGGGTACGTCAAGATGCCCTGAATATGGAGACTGAACTGCCCAATCTGACTTGGGGGTTAATTGATGAGCAAGACTGGGCTAGCAGTTGGAAAAAACATTGGGATATGCAAGAAATTGGCGATCGCGTTTTGGTGTGCCCGGCTTGGCTGTCGCCTCCGGCTGAAACAGAACGGGTGGTGTTACGCCTAGATCCCGGCGTTGCTTTTGGCACTGGCGTTCATCCCACGACTCAACTTTGTTTAGAATCTTTGGAAATGCGCTACAGTTTGGGGAATACGGGCGGTGTTGTCGCTGATATTGGTTGTGGTTCTGGCATTCTATCAATTGCCGCTCTATTATTAGGTGCGGAAAAAGCCTATGCCGTGGATACAGATCCCCTAGCTGTACGGGCGACCCGCAGTAATGGCAATCTCAATCAGATTCCACCGGAACGCTTAAAAGTTGAACAAGGCAGCTTAAAGCGTTTGTTGACGATGTATCCTGAGGGGTTTGATGGGATTTTATGCAATATTTTAGCGGAAGTGATTTTAGATCTGATTCCGGAAATGAGTGCGATCGCGCGACCTCAGGCGTGGGGCATTCTCAGCGGGATTTTAATCGAAAAAGCACAGCCGATTGCAGATCGCCTGGAAAAATATGGTTGGAAAGTGGGAACCATGTGGCGACGGAAAGAATGGTGTTGCTTCAATATCCGTCGCCAGCCAGCAGAAGAGGATGATTACTAATGATTGGCTAGAGCAGGTTCACGAGTCACCTCCGGGGTGGTTTGTTCATTGAGAGAACGACAATTAATTTCACAAGAATTATTGGGACTTTCAATTAACTTCACTTTTTCTAAAATTACCCCCAACTCAGTGGTCGGTGCTTTTAATAATTGGCCAATGTAGAGGGCAATATTTTCTGCAGTGGGAACCACTTCAGCAAAATAAGGGAT
>CAZBPR010000204.1:0-4685 GCA_964493825.1 uncultured Dactylococcopsis sp. | reverse complement strand
ACAAGTCATGGAGGAATATTATCAACGACTTGAAAACCTTCAAGCAGAAATGGGAGAAAAGATTAATCATATCAAAGTTGCTATCGTTCGTTTTCGACCCTCTAATCTTCGCTTTTATATGAAAGAGTCATTTCGGGGGTTAATCCTAGAGGATGCAGGCATTTCTCGCCCAGAGATACAAGCTAAAAATAAGTCTTATGAAAATGTTAGTTTTGAACAAATTCCCAAATTAAATGACGCTGACGTTATTTTGTTTACAGAAGATGATGAGTCTATCAAAGAGCGAGTAACGAACCATCCGTTATGGTCAAAATTGAAAGCCGTACAACAAGAGAGAGTTTATGAATTAAGTAACCGTGGTTCTGGAATTTTGTCTGCTCATTTTTTTATTGATGACCTGTTTAAATATTTACTGGATTAATTGAAAATTCTCATATTATTTCTTTTACAAACCATATTTCGATAAATTTCAAAATAAGCTATTTAATACCTCAAAAATAGCCACAATTAATGCGTACTTTTATTATTATTTGGTTTGGTCAACTCATCTCCACCATCGGCAGTCAGATGACCAACTTTGCCATCAGTATTTGGGTATGGGAACTCACCCACTCAGTTACCGCTATGGCTTGGGTTGGTCTTGCCTCCCAGCTGCCCCGCATTGCTTTGAGTCTCTATGCAGGGGTGCTGGTTGATCGCTACCCTCGTAAATATCTCATGATCTTGGGTAATTGTGTGACTGCCCTTTCAACCATGGTTTTAGGGATTTTGTTTTGGCTGGAGGTACTACAAATTTGGCATATTTACCTAACAGCAGCAGTGAATAGTGGCTTTCGCTTACTACAGGGGCTTTCCTACTCCACTTCAGTTGCTATGCTAGTGCCTCCTAACCAGTATTCGCGGGCAACGAGTATGAATTCCACATTTAACTATGGTTCTTCTATAATGGCGCCGGCGCTAGCAGGTGCGCTTTATCCTTTAATCGGATTAACCGGAATTATCGTCATTGATCTGGCTACCTTTAGCTTCGCAATTATCACCTTAATCACCCAACCCATTCCGCAACCTTCGACCACCGAAACCGAACCTTCTCCTTCCGAACCCTTTTGGCAACGTTTCAGTTATGGCATCCGCTATCTCCTCAACCATCGTGGGTTGACAACCTTGTTGCTGATTCGGTTGCTATTTAAATTTCTCCATGATTTAGGAGGAGTGTTACTACGACCCATGATTCTCGCACGCACGGATAACAATACAACAGTTTTGGGCTGGATTCATTCTGCGGCTGGTATTGCTGGCGTATTGAGTGCAACTGTTCTGAGTACTCGGAGCGCTCCCAAGCAGAAACTGAATGGTTTATTTTCAGGGATGATGGGGGCTGGCATCTTTAAAGTGATTCTGGGCTTGGCACAAGTGCCATGGGTTTGGTTAGTTGCCCAGTTTGGGTCTTCTCTCAATTTTCCTCTTATGCAAAGTACCAGTACTACAATTTGGCTGAATGAAGTTAACCCAGAACTGCAAGGACGGGTTTTTTCAGTACGTTCTCTTTCTATGCAGTTAACTTCTGCGGTTGGAGTAGCGTTAGCAGGTCCCTTAGCCGATCGCGTTTTTGAACCCGCGATGAAAGAGGGAGGAATTTTAGCCCCCTTATTGGGAACTATCTTTGGCACGGGGGAAGGAGCAGGAATGGCTTTACTTTATGTTTTATGTTCAGTTGGTTTGTTATTAGTGGGACTTGTTGGTCAGTTAGCCTGGCGTCGATGGGAAACAGTCTTGGGATGGGAGCGATATTAACTCGAAGAAATCTCCTCCCTTTTGTTAGTAATGTTACTCTGATCGTTCCAGTTATGCTTTCTGAAGCAGCGTTAGCAACAGACACAAACAGTAAAACTAGACGGCAAGGATGATCAAACTGCTAACTCTATAATTACTATCGCTGATTATAATAATTTGTGCAGTTCCACCAATCTCCATGTTTAAGCCTCTCCCATCTAATCCACAAGCAACCCTGCGTTTATTCTGCTTCCCTTACGCCGGGGGAAGCGCCCAAATTTTTCGCAATTGGTCTCATCATCTCTCGGATACAGTTGAACTCTGTCCGGCTGAACTTCCCGGACATGGAAGACGGCGCAAAGAAACTCCTTTTACTGACTTAAACAAATTGGTCAGCGCACTTATTCCGATTATTACTCCTTATCTAGATCAACCCTTTGCCTTTTTCGGTCACAGCATGGGGGCTTTAATCGCCTTTGAACTGACTCGCACCTTGCGCGATCGCGGTCAACCCTTACCCACTCATCTCTTTGTTTCCGGTCGTCGTGCCCCCCAATTCCCTGAAGATGATCCCCCTAGCTATAACCTCCCGGATGAAGAACTGATCGAGAAATTGCGCTGGTTAAAAGGAACCTCTTCCAGCATTCTTGATGATCCAGAAATGATGCAACTGATGTTGCCGATTTTACGTGCCGATTTTGAAGTTTGTGAAACGTACGAATACACTGAACAACCTCCATTACCCTGTCCGATCACTGCCTTTGGCGGGTGGCGCGATCCCGCCAGTCGCAAAGGCGGCTTAAAAGGATGGCGCGAACACACCAGCGCTGATTTCAACAAAAAAACCTTTCCGGGGAATCACTTTTTCCTTCATTCAGCAGAACTGCCTCTTCTCAAGTACCTCAACAAACAATTATCAAATTCCTGATTCAGTTAACGGAATCTACAAAGTCCTAAAACTAAGTCACTGCTTACTTTTTTTAGAGTCTCTCAACTCAGCGTTACTTCGTAAAATTCAACCCATTTGATTTTTATTATTAAAAAGATTTCTCAAGTGATATAGTGATAGACTGTGACAACCAATAATTGACATTAGCTTTTAATAAGATAACAGTGAATCTGATTCAAAAATCCCTTCTTGGTTATGCCGTAATTCCTATTACATCAATGTTAGTAACCAGTGTTGTTCATGCTGCGCCTTCTCCCGTTACTGACATCCAAGTCAAAAGTCAAGGTGAAAATAGTCTCCAGCTATTGCTCATTACGCCAACAGGAGAACCCCTACAAACCTTCCAAACGCCAGTCGGAGAAGATACCCTTTTTATCGACATCATTAATACGCAATTACAGTTAACAGAAGGAGACAGCGCTCAAATCTCCGATCCTTCTGTTGAAATTGCTGAAATTAGGGTGATTCAGAAATATCCCAACAGTATTCGTGTCATTATCCGTGGGGCAACCACACTTCCAGAAGTAAACATTGAATCAACTCCCGAAGGACTCGCGGTGAATCTTCCCGAACAAGGCAGTTTAGCCCAAACGACACCTCCCTCACCAACGCCAGAAGCAGCACTAACGCCTGCTGCACCGGCACCGGAAGAAAGTGCCACTGAAGACGATGTGATTGAACTCGTGGTAACTGCAACGCGCACAGAAGAAGATGCCAGCGACATTCCCCGTTCCACAACGGTTGTCAGTCGAGAAGAAATTGAACAGCAGTCGCAACTGTCGAATAACCTTCCTGATATTTTAGGGAATACGGTTCCCGGATTAGGTCCGCCTAGCCAAAGTGCATCGAATCGAGCACAAAAGTTGCGCGGTCGGGAACCCTCTGTCTTAATTGATGGGGTTCCTGTGGATAGTAACCTCAGTGTCTTTCAGGATTTACGCAGTATTGCCCCAGATGCAGTGGAACGCGTAGAAGTGGTGCGCGGTCCTAGTTCTATTTACGGGGCAGAAGCCAGTGGTGGCATTATTAACATTATTACTCGTCAACCGGAAGAAGTTTTTACGGCTCGGACGACCGTGTCTATTGGTCCTCGCCTGTCTCTGTCTGATGTTGAGCAGAGTTTTGGTGCAGGAGTCGAGCAATTTTTTTCGGGTCAAGTCGGGCAATTTGATTATCTGCTTGCTGCATCCTATGAAGAAAGCGGGAATAGCTTTGATGCCGAAGGCGATATTATCCCTGTCGGTCGCTCCCAAGGATTAGATAACCTAGAAACATTCAATATTCTTGCCAAAGCTGGCGTTGATTTCACCCCAAACCAGCGCTTGCAGCTAACGGTTAATTACTTTGATGACAAACAAGATCCACCCACGATCTCTGATCCGAGTGTGGATAATCTGGATGAACGCACGAAAGCCCGACCCTTAGAAGCCTCGGGAAAATTAGAACTAGAAGATTTACCCGGTCGCGAAGATTTAACCCTAAGCGTCAATTACTCCCATGATGATCTTTGGGGAAGTCAACTCGATTTACAAGCCTTTTACAAAGAATCCACAACGCTTACGATTCCAGTTGATAACCGAGAGACGATCTTTCAATCTATTTCGCGAACGGTAACCGAATCCGAAAAAATCGGTGCTCGCCTAGATATTGAAACGCCTTTAACGAGCAATTTGGATTTACTGTGGGGGGTCGATTACGCGGATGAATCCATTGAACAACCCTTAGATATTTTTGATGCAAACGCCTTTGATAGCAGTGGTGGCAATGAATTTATACAAGTGGATGAGGAGTTCTTTTCTCCGCCTTATGATTTAGAAACCTTTGGTGCGTTTGGTCAACTCGATTGGCAAGCAACAGAAAAACTCGCCCTCAGTGGGGGATTACGGTTTGAACGCTTTAATATGTCAGTGGATGATTTTAATGTCTTGGGCGATATCGACTTTGCTGGCGAAGCGATTCCCGA
>CAZBPR010000203.1:0-4744 GCA_964493825.1 uncultured Dactylococcopsis sp. | reverse complement strand
TCGGTAAAGAAAACCCCCCAGAAGAATCAAATGTTTTTCCCGAACCCGTTTGGCGATTCCACACACCTAAATCAATGATCACTTCAGCATTCCAAGCACTGGTTTCTCCACCGGTGGGCGACATAATGATTAATTCTCCTTGGGCGTTCAGTTCGAGCTTTGCTTCGGGATTGGTTGCACATAGAGTGTAAAATTGCTCTTTCGTCAATTGAATGACGGGGTTGAGATTGAGAGTGGTAGCGCTCATAAGTGAACTGGTGTGGAGTCAACAAACGGAATGTCCTTTTTTTCATCTTAGCGACCGGATCGCGCGATCGCCTCTGGCAGAGGCTTCGCGTGAATCGCGCACTATCCCTCAGTAAAATGAAAGCAACGCCTGTTCTCAAAGCCGATCATGACCACCACTTCCCTAACTCTACCCACCCAAAACGAACTCCCCTGTGATGATGGTGTTCCCATGGAAACCCAACGCCACAAACTGCAAATGGACTTGCTGATCGATGCCCTTGATCCTTGGCTCGAAAACCGAGATCATGGCTATGTAGGAGGGAATATGTTCATCTACTACAGTGCAGCCCAAGTCAAAAATCAAGACTTCAAAGGACCCGACTTCTTCGCGGTTCTCAATGTCCCCAAAAGGGAACGGAAAAGTTGGGTGGTTTGGGAAGAAGGGAAAGCCCCTGATGTCATCATTGAACTTCTTTCTGAAAGTACCGCAACCCAAGATAAAACCGTCAAAAAAGAGATTTATCAAAACCAAATGCGAGTGCCAGAATACTTTTGGTATGATCCATTTCACTCAGAAGATTGGGCAGGATTCACCCTTGTCAACGGTAGCTACCAACCCCTGCAACCTGATGCTCAAAACCGCTACCAAAGCCAACAACTGGGGTTAGCGTTAGTGCAGTGGCAGGGAGTTTATAAAGGAGTTGAAACCGTCTGGCTACGCTGGGCAACCCAAGAAGGCGAATTATTACCCACTCCCCAAGAATTAGCCGAATTAGCCGAGGAAAGGGCAAACCAAGCCGAACAACAAGCCACCCAAGCCCAACAACGAGCCGAACAACTGGCAACCAAACTCCGAGAATTAGGAATTGACCCCGATTCAGTTTAAAAATACATTGAAGAAATTTTAGATTGTAACGATTTGCCAGAAGCCGAAAATTAAGAAAATTGATCCGAGTGATCAGGAAAAGATAAAATCAAATTGTGTGAACAAATTAATTAGTCCACTCTTGTTCCTTTTCACTTTCTATAATGTCTTGTTTTAATTTTTTCCAATCAAGATTACGATTAGGAAGATTTTGTGTTAATTTTCCTTGTTTAAGAAAAAGAACGCGATCGCTGAATTGTTCTGCAATATCCAGTTGGTGATTGACCATTAAAATGGTCATTTCTTGTATCTTCAGCAACTCGATTACCTTGGTCGCTAGCCCAATATCTAATGCGGAAGTTGGTTCATCTAATAACAAGACTTGGGGTTGCA
Organism: uncultured Dactylococcopsis sp.; assembly: GCA_964493825.1. Taxonomy (GTDB): domain Bacteria; phylum Cyanobacteriota; class Cyanobacteriia; order Cyanobacteriales; family Rubidibacteraceae; genus Halothece. Next base: position 3,258 of record CAZBPR010000203.1, on the reverse strand, counting down.
TGATTAATCCCCGCGCAATAGTCACTAACTGACGTTGTCCTAAAGACAGTTGTAATTCGTTTTTATCAAACCAACTTTCCGGAATTTGTAGCTGTTCGCAGTAGGTCGTAATTCGAGTATTGATTTCTGGCTGAGACAGTTGTTGTAAAGTTAGGGGATAGGCAAGGGCTTCTTTAACTGTCATTCCTAATAGCTTGGGTTCTTGGGGGACTAAAACAATTTGTTTACGTAGAGAAAGAACCGGAATCTTATGGTAAGGGGTTCCCTGAAAAAAAAGCGTTCCAGTTGTCGGTTCGCTTAAACGATTGAACAGGCGGAGTAGAGACGTTTTTCCAGAACCGGAGGGTCCGAGAATAATGGCGCGATCGCGCGGTTTAATCTCAACAGAAATTGCTTGCAAAATTTCTGTGAAGCCAAGGCGATCTGATAAAGTGACTTGCTTGGCTTCTAAAATAATCTCAGGAGGATTTGTCATTTTTCTTGCTTCAGATGAACGGCTTTTCCTAAATAGCGGAACCAAGTCAAGTAAAGCGCGATCGAAAGTAAAATTAACACCAAAAATAACCAACCGCATTGTTCCCATTGCTTGGTTAAAATCATCATTCCGGTTAAAAATAAAACCAGTTGCCAGGGAACAGCAATGCAAATCGCGATGATATCCCGTCGATTTTCTTGCCGAATTTTGGCTTGTTGAGGAAAAGACAATTTCTTCCGCATCGGTTGCCAAAATCCAAAGGGTTGCGTAACTTGATAAAAGTTATCTAAAACCGCTTCTTCCGTAGGAGGCGTTAAGAACGTCCCAATAATACAACCAAGGAAAGAAGCACTCGCCGGAATTAAAAAATTAGCATATTCAGGTAAGGCAATGCCACTCAATTTCGTAATAATGGCAGTGACCATTCCTGCAATCATTCCGACAGCAAACCCATAACCATTAAAGCGCCACCAATACCATCTTAAAAGTAAGGGAATAAATAATCCGGAACCAAAGCCTAAGGTAATCCATCCCCAAATATCATTAATATTCACAACCGGAAAACTAAATAATAAACCGATTAAAACAACGGCAACAGAAGCAACCCGACTTTGAATAATCAGTTGTCGGTTATTCGCATTGGGATTGAGGTAAGCTTGATAAATATCTTTCACCCAATAGGCAGCACTAGAGTTAATAATCGAGTCAAAGGTAGACATGGCAGCGGCAATAAAACACGCCACCAACAAGCCTTTAATTCCTACAGGAATGTACGCTTCAATTACTGTGGGTAAGACTAATTCGGGATCGGCAATCACAGTATTAGTCAATCCGTAATGAATGCCTAAAATGGCAAAAGCAGTAACAAGGGGCCAACGAAAGGCTAATAATAAGATCCAAAACAGAGAGAGTAATCCAGCGGCGCGATCGCTGCTAGCGGCAAAATAGCGTTGACTCATATAGCCCCCCGCACCACTAAACCCTTCAATTCCGGTTTTGAGGAGATAGAAAAATAGGGTAATGCCAAAGAGATTAAATGTCGAATATTGTCCCGGTAAATCCAGATTCGGGGGAGGAAGAAAGTTACTCCAATCGGTGAGGGTGGTGGAGATTGTTTGAAACTCCTCACCACTGAGAGGAACAGAAATCGAAAAGGTTTCAGGCAGCGTAACCGTAGTTAAAGCTAAACTGCACACATAAATAATAGCAATGAAGATTAAAACCCCTTGAAAAACATCAGTCCAAATCACGCCATAAAAACCGCTCGCAGCGGTATAAATCATCGCTAAAGTAATCATTAAAATGGCAGCTAAGCGATCATCAATGCCTAAAAGTTGACCAAAAAATTTCCCCCCACCCACAGCAAAATAACTAATAATCCAAATCGAGATAATGAGATTAGCAATGGCACTAATTAAACGGGCAATATTGCCTTCTCTGCCTTCCCCAAATCGTAATCGCATCCATTCGGCTAACGTCATTACTTGGGCGCGTCTGGTCCACTTTCCCATGAAGATCATGAAAAATGCCATAATCAACACAATGCCACCGCGAATTTCAATGAAAAAGCCTTTAATCCCAATGGCGTAAATTAAAGCGGTGATGATCATTGTTCCCGCAATATCCGTATTCGATGCCATCCCAGATGCCCCTAAAGCCCACCAGGGCAAACGCCGATTGCCTAAAAAATAAGCATCAATGCCTTGGGAGGCTTTCCGTTGTAAAATAAAGCCAAAACCAACAATTGTTAACAGATAAGCAGTAATAATTAAATAGTCTAAAAATTGCATGAATGAGTTTAGTTGGATAATTTTTCTTTAATCTCAGGCAAGGCTGCTTCTACACAGCGATATCCTTCTTGGATTAGAGTTTCTGCTTGGTGAAAATCAAAAATCCCATACTGAGAAAGGCGCGGCTGTAATAAAATATCGGGCTGATACAATTGCAAGTTAATTTGTGTCACTTGTTGCTCCATAATATTAATGGTGCTTCCAATAACATCAAAAATATTCGGGGTCTGGGGATTATTGTCATTCCGTTCCGGTAGCCAGTTATCCATTTTTTGAGCGAGCGTTTCTTGGACAGCTTCGTAACGAGACTTAATCGTATTTAACAGTGCAATGCGATAGGTTTGGTTTTCTTGGTTTCTGGTTTCACTGGTGGTTTCTGAAGATTTCATTTCAGATAGAATTTCCTGAGTTTCACCGTTTTTTGCTGCGTCTGTTGACTCTTCAGGAGGAAGTGAATAGGGATAATTAAGGTTAATGGCAATGACAATATCGCTTCCCATTGCTTGCACAACATCCACTGGTACAGGATTAGTGACACCGCCATCCACTAAATACGTTGCTTCTCGATTAAAGGGAGTAAAAACACCAGGAATGGAAAGACTAGCCCTGACCGCATCGACCATTGATCCCCTTTTAAGGATTACCGCTTTTTGGGTTGATAAATCAGTGGCAACGCATTGAAAAGGAATCGTTGTTTCTTCTAAATTACAGTCAAGAACATGAGTATAAATCAGGTCATAAACTTTGTCACCATCGAGTAAGCCTTGAGTGGGAAATTCAACATCCAGTAAGGAAACAATCGTTTTCCAATCAATCTCTTTCACGAATTCTTCTAAGTCATGTAACTGGTTAACAGCATGAATACCACCGACGAAAGCACCAATACTAGTTCCGGCAATATAATCAATGGTTATTCCTGCTGCTTCTAAGGCGCGAATCGCCCCAATATGCGCCCAGCCTCTGGCGCCGCCACTTCCCAGGGCTAAACCAACT
>CAZBPR010000202.1:0-4779 GCA_964493825.1 uncultured Dactylococcopsis sp. | reverse complement strand
TTCGGCGAGCTCACCCGAGCCGCTCAGGAACATAGTCATTGGTTACTGAGGCGAAGGACAAAGAACAAATCATGCAAAGACGTTTCATGGATGTACAGACGTTCCATGGAACTTCTCTAACAACCAATAACAAATAATAAAAATGCTTAGAGCAGGAATTGTCGGACTCCCAAACGTCGGTAAATCAACCCTTTTCAACGCCCTTGTTGCTAACGCGAAAGCAGAGGCAGCGAATTTCCCCTTCTGTACGATTGAACCGAATGTGGGAGTGGTTGCTGTTCCTGATGAACGTCTAGACGTACTGGCTGAAATTTCCAATTCTCAGCGTATTGTTCCCACGCGCATCGAATTTGTGGACATTGCCGGTTTAGTGGAAGGGGCAAGCAAAGGAGAGGGACTGGGGAACCAGTTTCTAGCAAATATCCGCGAGGTGGATGCCATTGTTCATGTGGTACGTTGCTTTGAAAATGATGATATTGTCCATGTTTCAGGTTCCGTGGATCCAGTGCGGGACATTGAAGTGATTAATTTAGAATTAGCCTTAGCCGATTTAGCCCAAATTGAGCGGCGCATTACCCGCACGCGTAAAGAGGCAAAGAAAAATAAAGACGCGCAAGTGGAATTAGAACTGTTAGAAAAACTGGCAGCGGCAATCAATGAGGGTAAAACCGTTCGCCAAGTCGAACTGACCGAAGATGAAGAAGCGATTGTCAAACCCCTGGGTTTACTCACCAAAAAACCGATTATTTACGCGACGAATGTTTCCGAAGATGATTTAGCCACTGGAAACCAATGGGTCGAACAAGTGCGAGAGTTGGCACAGCAAGAAAAGGCATCAGTGGTTGTTATTTCCGCCCAGGTGGAATCGGAACTGATTGAACTCTCCGATGAAGAAAAAGTGGACTTTTTAGAGTCTCTAGGGGTGCAAGAAGGGGGATTACAGTCTCTGATTCGAGCGACCTATGATTTACTAGGACTCCGTACCTATCTCACAACCGGCGAAACAGAAACGCGGGCTTGGACGATTCGGGCGGGAATGAAAGCCCCCCAAGCAGCCGGTGTCATCCACTCCGATTTTGAACGGGGATTTATTCGTGCTGAAACGATTAGTTATGAAAAATTAGCGGAATTAAAATCTCTAGCCGCAGCAAAAGAAAAAGGGCTAGTGCGTTCGGAAGGGAAAGATTATGTGGTGCAAGAAGGAGATGTTATTGAGTTTCGATTTAATGTTTAATGTCTGTACATTGGGTATAAAATAACACTCAAGTTAGTGTTCATTAACTCAAGTGAGAACTGCTCAATGTATCTTTCAGCAGAAGAGGTGGCAAAGCTTAAAGGCTTAGAAAGCGTTGTTTTTAAAAACTCAAAAGCAATTCAGACCAAGACATTATTGGCAGAGACTTTTGGGTTGAAACACTTAAGTACTTATCTGTTTTTTGTAGCAGCAAACTATTTTTCCACGGAATGTTATCAGGTGGATCTCTGTTCGATCAGTTCCAGGAACGGTAACCCTTGGCCAAGAAAAGTACAGATTCGTTTTCGAGACTTGATTGATTGCCTTATGAAAGCATCGCACAGATCGGTTTAATCATGTTAATCATGGCAAAGAACCGCTCATTTGCTTTGTAATTGGGCAGCGACTCCAGCACGATATTACAGATGACCCAAGGAAACCAATAAGACTTTATTTAAATAGTGGGTTTTTTATTTAGGTTTCACTCGTTTATTTTGTAGACCGGCTAAGAAAGTTATTGATCACTAACTTTTATGTGATTCCAGTTTATTCATAGAGAAAAAACATTAATTGTGAGGAGTGAGCGACTTAATATGTTACATCATCAAGCGAGTGTATTTTCCCTAAGTTTGGTTGCCGGAACAACCTTAATCACTTACCCAGCGCTAGGTGAGACAAAAATCGGAAAAAAAGCATCAGAATTGACTCAATACTCTTATTCTGCTGCCGATCTTTTTACTGCTTATGATCCTGTTAACTTAAAAAATTTTTGTGAGCGTTATCCTTATAATTCTCGCTGTCAGGGATTGCCTGCTTCTTCCTCGAGTGAAGAATCCCCTCAATCCTCGAGTGTTTCTCGTCAGAGATCTAATGCTAATAGCGGTTGGGCAGTAACCCCTGAAGTAAGCACTTTAGGAGTAGGAGCATCTGTCAGCTATGGTGTAACCTCGCAATTAAATACCAGAGTGGGAATTAATGGTTTTTCTTTTGGGGTAGATATCGATGAAACAAGACTCACTTATGATTCTGATGTCAATCTCTTAAATATCTCTACCATTGCTGATTATTATCCCTTAAAAGAATCTGGATTGAAACTATCTCTGGGATTAATTTTTAATGATAACAATGTCAGCGGCGTCGCAACATCAGATCAAAGCGGTCAAGTGAATTTTGGCGGTCAAAGCTTTACGGTAGGTGAAGGAGGAGATTTAAGTTCTGCTGATCTCGATGTTGAATTTCCGAATAAAGTTGCTCCCTACATAGGGATTGGTTGGGGAAATCCTGTTCAGCCCGGTAGCCGTTGGAATTTTAATATTAATTTAGGGTTGATGTTCCCCGGTTCTCCAGAGGTGGATGTTGAAGGAAACACTAATATTACTCTTCCAAATAATATACAAGCTCAGCTTGATCAAGCAGAAGCAGAAGAAGAAGAAGAATTAGAAGAAGAATTGGATAATTTTTCGATCTATCCTGTTGTTACTGTTGGAATTTCTTATCAATTCTAATGGCGAAGGGTCAAAAAACTAGGCTCAATTTAATTGCTCTCTCATCCCGATAACAAGCGTTAACATAAAAAAATCAATAGGGAATAATGAGTAACGAAATGCCTTCCGAGAAATTTCGCCAGCAACTCAGAAAAGAAGCAGAAAAATGGCAAGCAGAGGGGTTAATTGATCCCTCTGTTTTTCAACGATTAGCACAGCGTTATCAGTTTCGCACGCTCGAAGCTGATCGTCAGAGTCGCTTTGTCATTATTTTATTCGGTTTGGGTGGATTACTCCTGGGTTTAGGCATCATTACTTTGGTGGCTGCGAATTGGCAGGGTTGGTCGCGAGGGGTGAGAGTAGGATTGCTCTTAAGTCTCTTTATTGGGGTCAATAGTGCTGGCTTTTGGGGATGGCAATCGCCACAACCCCAATGGCAACGATTGGGAAAAGGGCTCATGTTATGTGGCGCGTTGCTTCTTGGAGCCAATTTAGGGTTAATGTCCCAAATGTTTCACCAAAGTGGTGCTGTTTACGAATTGTATTGGGTCTGGGGATTGGGTGTCTTAGCTATGGCTTATGGGTTACAGCTGACTGGGTTGGCGATTCTTGCCATTGGCTTGATCGGACTCGGCTATTGGTGGGGGCTCCCGAATATCTTTGATTCGGGGGAAGCGGCACGATTCGCGCTTGTTATGCAATATGTTCCCTTACTGGCAACCGTACTCTATCTTCCTCTGGCTGAAGTGTGTCAATCGCGATGGGTTTTGGTTTGGGGAGTCGTAGCCGTGGTTTCGGCGTTTGAAGTGAGTGTGATTCGGGAACTATCAACGATCGCGCCTTCTTTCTTCGCCGGAGGAATCGTTACTGCTGCGATCGCGCTGCCCCCTTTATTATTATGGTCTTACTATCCCCGACGAATCGACATTCGACTCCAATTTCACGCAGTGACCTCTCGTCTGGCCATCTTGTTTCTGGCCGGCGTCTGCTACTTGTTTTCCTTTCACGCTATCTGGCGTGATTTGAATGTGGGTCGCAACGAGGAAGCCATGCTATCTCATCCGACCGTTTTCGGACAACTGATCGTCTTTACCAGCCTCACGATTTATCAGTGGTGGCGTTTAGGTCAGAGAAGAAATCGAGGGTGGCGATTGGCGTTCAACAGTACGCTGGTTGCAGTTACGAGTGTCTTAACGGGATTAATTGCAGGCATTGCTATCGCTGGATTCAGCCTTCTCAATACGGTGTGGTTGCCCACTCTCATCTACAATGCCCTGCTCTTTTTTCTCGCGATCGCGCTGATTCGACAAGGGCTCAATCAAGAGATTCGTCTCCAGTTTTGGGCGGGTTTATTATTTTTGAGTTTACAAATTTTCTCCCGGATGTTGGAGTATCAAACTGGCTTAGTCTTCAAGTCGGTCATTTTCTTTCTCTGTGGTCTTGCCATTGTTGTTGCAGGGTTATGGTTTGAACGCTATTTGCAACAGGAGTGAGGGGAATCTTTGCCTGAACTACTCATCATTGTTTCTGGTCACTGACGTTGAGAGGGACGCTGCATTTTCGAGAGAGGCGGTAAAGGTCGGGGACGGGACGTATCAGAACCAGTGAGATAACGAGGGGTGGTTTTGCGTGGAGAAATGGGACGATATTGATAGCTTTGCCACCAGCGCAGCGCGATCGCGCTGGTGCCCACTAACAGTCCCAATGTCAATAAGCTCCAACGCTCCCCAAAGCCGCCAATCAGGGCATTGACGACTCCAATGGTCAAAATAAAAGCAGAAATGGGTTCTTTGCGATAAGCACGAGTAATAAAGCGCGGTAACAAAATGTTCATGCTTGTCCTTGAGCGTTAGATTTTAATTCAAAGTGCTAATTCTACAGTAACGAACGATCAAACTAATCCTACCCAAGCGAGTAAGCCCTTTCCGGTGAGAAATTCGATCAGCAATAGGGCGACAAACCCAATCATGGCAGCACGACCATTCAGACGTTCTGCATATTGATTAAAGCCAAACTTAGGTTCTTTGGTATTGGGCGTGACACTCGGTTGGGGTTGATTCA
>CAZBPR010000201.1:0-4781 GCA_964493825.1 uncultured Dactylococcopsis sp. | reverse complement strand
CAAGATTGGGCTTCTTTAGGAGGTGTCTTCCCTGTTGCATCTGGTGGGATTCACATCTGGCATATGCCAGCACTGGTTGATATCTTTGGCGATGATTCCTGCTTACAGTTTGGTGGCGGTACCCTCGGACACCCTTGGGGAAATGCGCCGGGTGCAACAGCGAACCGGGTTGCCCTTGAAGCCTGTGTTCAAGCACGGAACGAAGGTCGTAACTTAGCTCGTGAAGGCAACGACATCATTAAAGAAGCAGCTCGCTGGTCTCCTGAACTGAAAGTAGCGTCTGAACTCTGGAAAGAAATTAAGTTCGAGTACGAAGCAGTCGACACCCTCTAATTGCTACTGCCAAGAATTGTGATTTGGGTCGGGAAAGGTTAACTATTATGAACTCAAAACGAGTGGCTCAAGAAACAGCAAAAGTGCTGCAAGACTACCTCACTTATCAAGCAGTGCGCACGATTCTTGACCAGTTATCGGAAACCAATCCCACCCAAGCCATCTGGCTACGACAGTTTTCTCAACAGCATAATTTGCAAAATAGTGAAGCTTATCTAGAAGCCTTAATGGCAGAACGGAAAGATTTAGTGATGCGAATTATGACGGTTCGAGAAGACCTTGCTGAGCGAGTCTTAGATTTTTTACCGGAGATGGTCCGCTCAGGGGTTGAGGAGTCGAATTTACGATACCGTTGCCAGATTTTAGAGCGGCTCACCCAAACCCAATCGGAAAACTCGGACAATCCAGACTCAGATGATTCGTCCTCTTTTCCCGATGATTCTCATTCTACTGAATAATCTCGTTGTATTGATCTGATTAGAAACCATGAAAACAACACCAAAACAGCCTCATTACGAAACTCTATCTTATTTACCTCCCCTCACTGACCAGCAGATTGCTAAGCAAATCCAATATATGTTGGATCAAGACTTCATTCCTGCAATTGAGTTTGAAGAGTCTCCGAGCCCGGAAGATCACCACTGGACCCTCTGGAAACTCCCTTTATTTGATGCCAGTTCTCCTCAGGATGTACTCAATGAAGTGCGGGAATGTCGCTCTGAATATTCAAACTGTTATATTCGTGTCGTTGGGTTTGACAATATTCGTCAGTGCCAAATGGTTAGCTTTATCGTTTATAAGCCTGACGGAATCCGCTACTAATTTTATCTGCTAGTAAATTGCGCCTCCATTGTTGTCGTGGAGGCTTTTTTTTATCGGTTCAAAGACTGATTTAAGATTGAGTTTCCGTTTCTAATGGCGCTGTCTCATTCTCTAACTCATCCTCTAATTGGGGAGCAGCAGGAATATTATCTAATGGACGAATAATAGCCGGTTCATCTGTTGCTTCCCCTTGGAAAATGGCATTGATTGCACCTTGTAAGGTTTTCGCCATCACAATCTGATTTTCATAGACCATAATGACTCGAATCAATGTTGGTAAACTATTTCGTTCTGCTTCTAAATAAACAGGTTCGACGTACAATAAAGATTGTTCAATCGGAATGACTAGTAAGTTGCCTTGGATAGCTCGCGATCCTTGTCGATTCCACAGCGAGATTTGCTGTGAAATCACTGGTTCTTGGTTAATGAGCGCTTCAATTTGTTCCGGTCCATAAACTAGCCTTTGTTTGGGGAACTGATACAATAATTGTCTCCCATAAAATTTACCATCAGAACGAGCAGCAAGCCAAGCAATGAGATTATTCCGTTCGGTTGGGGTAAAGGGCAGGAGTAAAATAAATTCCTCACTCTCAGCAGTAGGAAGTTTCATCGTTAAGTAGTAGGGTTCAATGGCTTGCGTTTCGTTAGCGTAAATTTCCTGGGGAATTTGCCATTGGTCTTCTCGGTTATAAAAGACTTGGGCATCTGTCATGTGATAGATTAAGAGCCGTTCTGACTGGACTTTAAATAAATCCACTGGATAGCGAATATGACTTTTCAAGGTGAGGGGCATTTCCTCAAGGGGCTTAAAAAGTTGGGGAAAGGTTTTTACCCACGCTTGAATAATTGGATCGTCGGGATTAGCAATATAAAATGCTACATGACCGTTGTAAGCATCGACGACGACTTTTACTGAGTTACGGATGTAGTTAAAGCCATAACTTCCTGGATCAGAATAGGGATAGTGGTCACTGATGGTATAAGCATCAATGATCCAGTGGAGATAGTTTTCTGAATCATTGAGTCGAGTGGTAGTGGTGTTGGCACTGACGAGGTAAGGATCGTCATCAAACTGCAAAAATGGCGCGATCGCGCGGACTCTTTCTTCAATATCTCGCCGCATCAATAACGTAGTTTCAGGGGTAAAATTCTGAGTAAACAGCATTTGCCAATCTTTCAAATATTCGGCAAAGATCCCCCGCCGCCACCAGTTGCCAATCGAAATCCCCCCTCGCCCATCGTAAGTGTTATAGGCATTATCTTCTCCCGTGGGATAGTCTAACTCCGGTTGTTGAGTCCGGGTCATCACATAATTATCGGTCAGTTCCCCGTAATAAATTCTCGGTTTGCCAATGGGAATACTGTCTCGAATTTGCGGACTCGCCGTACGCAACTGCCCGGCTTCTTCCTCTTGTCCGGTACCAATATCTTTCACATAATACTTGGGTAATCCTCCCTCGCCCACCTGATTCACCGGGGAGAGGGTAAAGCCATAGCCATGGGTGTAGACTAAATGTTTATTGACCCAAGTTTGCGCTTGTTCAGGAACGGAACTGTAATCTAACTCGCGGGGGGCGATAATGACCTGTTGCCGTTCCGTTTGACGAACCCTGGCTTCTGGATCATTAAAATTGACGCGGAAGGTATAGCGATCAATGTCGGCGTCGGCAAATTCATAATACAAGCGAATCTGCTGTAATTGACGGTTGGTTTGCAGCAACGGGCGCGCATCCCACAGTCGGATATTATCAATGGTTTGCCGATTGTTCTGGATATCTGCAAAACTTAACTCTCCTTGGGGATCAAAGGGTTCTTCGTCAATTTGATCTAAACTAAAGGCAGCCCGCGTCATCCGGATAGTGCGTTCGAGATAAGGTTTTTCTCGTTCGAGTTCATTGGGAAGGACTTCAAACCGTTGTACGGTAGGACTTAAAGCCCAGCCAAAGGCCACGGCACCCAGATAAATGAGTAAGCCAAACCAAGGAGAACGCCCTTTGATCCGAAACCGTTGCGAGTGCGCGATCGCGTGCCCAAATAACCAAACCGCTGTCACCGCTGCCACAATGGTTAAAAATGTTTCCAGGGGCAATTGGACATGGACATCTGTATAGCTTGCCCCATAAGTCACGCCTCGTTCTGAATAAAGCAGTTCATAACGGGCTAAGCCATGGCGTAAGGATAAGGTCAATAGAACCAATCCGCCTAAACTATACAAATGGCGCAGTTGCGGATAAGAAAAACCAGGAAACTTACCATCAGGAATACTATTCCCTGAACAAAGATAAATTAAACTAACCGCCAATAAGGCATATAAAAAAAGTCCCCCTAACCAAAAATCCAGCAGTTCCCAAATGGGTAACCTAAAGATATAAAAGCCGACATTTTTCTGGAATAGGGGATCAACTGTATTAAAAGAAGTAGCGTTGAAAAATTGGAGGACTTGTGCCCAATTTAAGGCGATAATAATTGTAAAGAAAGCACTAATAATCACCGCAAACGTTTTTAACCAGAAGCGGAGTTTCATGAGCAAAATTGCAAAAATTCCGATCAGGATCAGAATTTGCCATTTCGATTCCCAAAGGCTGCCCCAAAGGGGCTTGATGAGTTGAAGTTGGAAGGGAGACGGAAGAAACGGTTTTAAGTTAGCAACTTCATAATTATCTGAAAGTCCTGAAACTTCGTAAACATTACCAAGAAAGGGGAGTTGTAATCCTGGTAGAAAAGATAAACTCACCTGTAAGTAGTGTACTAAAATAAAACTAATTAATAAGGAGATGATCGCAATGACCGTTAGTAACGGTCGCAAGGTCATTTTCCCCAGAATCGGCGGTGCGCTTGGGAAGTGCTGAGAAGAAGGATGAGGAAAACGCAGGGCTTGCGCGATCGCGAAATTGGCTGCTAAAAATAGGGCTGAAATCCCAAAAACCCCAACACCTAATGCAAGTTGTATCCTTAATCGGGTGAGCCATACGTCTAAATAATCAACTTCTTCAAACCACAACCAATTTACCACTAAACGACTGGCAATTTCGGCTCCTAAAATTACCATAATAATGAAAAATGGTAAGCGTAGCCAGAAATTTCGACTCCTTAGAAAGAATTGTTTGTTTTGCTGATTCAGTGAAGAATTATTGTTTAACTTTTCTTGAAATTGAAAGGGAAATTGCACTGGCTTAAAAAGAGTAATTGAGCGGATCGGGTTCTTTTAAAAAAAGAAGCAGATTATTTAGTATTGATTATATTCTCTCTCACTAATTTTGACAGTAAATCGCAAAATTAATTAATCTCTTAGAAAAATTTCCAGAAAGTCAGATTCTCGCCAAAGATCCCCCTTAAAGTAGGAACTCGCAAAAGATGATAATAATTATCCCCCTATTCTGGTTTGAAATAGGGGGATGGCTTTAGTCTTACTGAGAATTAACCATGAACTTTCACTTTTACAGCTTTTTGTTTGGTTTCCTCAACTTTGGGAAGCGTTAACTCGAGAACCCCATTTTTATATTCAGCTTCCACTTGATTATGATTAATGCGAGTGGATAACGGAATTACTCGTTGAAAACTGCCATAACGAAATTCAGTGCGTGTCATTCCTTTTTCTTCAGTTTTGGATTCTGACTTACGTTCGC
>CAZBPR010000200.1:0-4803 GCA_964493825.1 uncultured Dactylococcopsis sp. | reverse complement strand
GAAGAGTTAGCAATTTCCAACCCAGTTAAGTCACTAATCATGGTTTGGAAATTCAGCAGCGCTTCTAAGCGCCCTTGGGCAATTTCCGGTTGATAGGGCGTGTAAGCGGTGTACCAACCCGGATTTTCCAGAATATTCCGTTGAATCGCAGCCGGGGTAATACAGTCGTAATACCCCATGCCAATAAAAGAGCGAAACACCTGATTATCTGACGCGATCGCGCGCAGTTGTTTCAGGGCTTCATGTTCACTTTTTTGTTCCGGTAGATCTAACGGCTTTTGCAAGCGAATCGAACTGGGAACCGTCTCATCAATGAGCGCATCCAACGAAGAAAAGCCTAATGCCTTGAGCATCTGGTCAATTTCTTCGGAGGTGGGATCAACGTGACGATTCACGAACTGATCCTCTAATCCCAGAACTTCTTCCACGGGGGAACGCTGTTGTTTCGTTGTCGTTTGTCTTGTTCTTGAATCTAAACTAACCATAGAAAACGGATATGTTTACTACACTAAAGAACTTAGCGAGTCCTCCTGTATCAATTTGTAACAAATTTGGCGGGAAGGATTAATTTTTCTCCCCACAGTTTATTCTCCTTCAACTTTTGCCCGATATTCATCTGCCGAAAGAGCGTCATTGGCTTCTTCTGGGTTACTCAGTTGTATTTTTAAGAGCCAACCTGCCCCATAAGGATCTTCTACGATTGTCTCCGGTGAATCAACCACGGCGGTATTTTGTTCAAGCACTTTGCCCGATACCGGTGCATACATATCTTCTACCGCTTTCACTGATTCCACAGTGCCAAAGGTTTCTCCTTTTTCCAACGTTTCATCAACATCCGGAAGTTCCACAAAAACAATATCTCCCAGTTGATCCACGGCAAAGGCACTAATGCCAATCGTTGCTGTATCCCCTTCAACTCGCACATATTCGTGAGAGTCCAGGTACTTTAAATCGTCAGGATATTCAAGCGCCATATCGTCTCCTCAGTACAATTGGTATGATGCTAGAGGGTTGTCGTAACCCTACCCTGCTTAGTTTACAACGTCATCGGAGCCAGAGGTAGGTTTAGGGATAGGGAATGAAACCTAATGATGTCGTCCTTTGTCGGATTACAATAACCAAGCGACGAATGACGAATAACCAATGACTAAGGACGAATGACGAATAACCAATATGGCAGGACATAGTAAGTGGGCAAATATTAAACGGCAAAAAGCGCGTGTCGATGCCAAAAAAGGGAAAACCTTTACCCAACTGTCTCGCGCCATCATTGTGGCAGCACGCAATGGCGGAGCAGATCCCGAAGCTAATTTTCAATTGCGCACTGCCATTGATAAGGCCAAAGCCGCCAGTATCCCCAACGATAATATTGAGCGCGCGATCGCGAAAGGTGCGGGAACGATGGGGAGTGACGAAGCCCAACTCGAAGCGATTCGTTATGAAGGTTATGGTCCCGGCGGGGTAGCAATTCTCATTGAAGCCCTCACCGATAATCGCAATCGCACCGCAGCCGATTTACGCTCTGCGTTTTCTAAGAATGGCGGTAACTTAGGCGAAACAGGCTGCGTTAGCTGGATGTTTGAACAAAAGGGTGTGGTGCGTTTAGAGGGGGAGATTGATGAAGAGGAATTGTTAGAAGCTTCTGTGGAAGGAGGTGCAGAAACTTATGAAACCAATGATGATCCCGGTGCCGAAGTCTTGACCGAAGCAACTAATTTGGAACAACTCAATCGGACCCTCCTCGATCAAGGCTTACCTGTGAAAGAAGCTGAATTACGGTGGATTGCCAATAACTACGTGGAAGTGAGCGATCCCGACCAAGCGCGATCGCTGCTCAAACTTATGGATGCCTTGGAAGAACTCGATGATGTCCAAAATGTAACTGCTAATTTTGATATGGCGGATGACTTGATCTTTGAAAATAGTAAATAATTAAGAAGATTAGGAATTACACTGTTTTGTGATCAGCATACTTATGGGAAAATCTATAATAAGTGATATCAACTAATTTGATTGCTGATTCAATCTCTTGGACAGCTATTTTTGTTGATTTTTCAGTATTAATTATTACGTGAGTGAACAAAATTATGTCTAACGCAGAAGCCCTAACCTTTCCTTCCTCAATTCAGTTTTCCACCGCCACTGAAACCGAATCTCGTCCTTGGGGGTCGTTTACAACCCTCGAAGAAGCACAAGGTTATAAAATCAAACGCATTGAAGTGAAACCGGGACATCGCCTCAGTTTACAAATGCACCATCATCGCAGTGAACACTGGATTGTTGTGTCGGGAACGGCAAAAGTAATTTGCGGCGATCGCGAAGAAGTTTTAACCACGAATCAATCGACTTACGTGCCACAGTGTACCGCTCACCGTCTTGAAAATCCTGGTGTTATCGATTTAGTCTTGATTGAAGTTCAAAATGGAGAATATTTAGGGGAAGATGATATTATTCGCTTTCAGGATGATTACGCTCGCCAATCAGCTCAATGATTCAAATTAGTGATGTTGCTCAACAAGAAATCAAGCGCCTTCAAACAACCCGTCAACAAGAAGATTGCTATTTACGGCTAGGGGTGAAAGAAGGTGGCTGCTCTGGACTATACTATACTTTGGATTGGTCAACAGAAATTAACAGCAGCGATCGCGTTTATTCCCAAAATGAATTTTCAGTGGTCATTGATGAGAAAAGTCTGCCCTATCTCCATCAGCTGACCCTAGACTATACCGAAGATTTAATGGGAGGCGGTTTCCGCTTTAAAAATCCACAAGCTGTTAACACCTGCAGTTGTGGTTTATCGTTTGCTTTGAGTTAATCACTCACCCGTTTTTTTTAGAAGTGAAGCAGCTAAAATTAGTGCAAAAATCCTGATGCTAGAGATTTTTGCACCATTATTATTCGCAAAGTTGATTAATTATTCATCATTTGACTGCAAAACAGATACAATAGAACCACATTGCTTAAATAACCTCAGAAGAGAGTCCGTTACCACAATGGCAACAACCACCACAATGACCAATAATCCCGATAAAGAGAAAGCGTTGAATTTGGTTCTCAATCAAATCGAGCGCAATTTTGGTAAAGGTTCGATTATGCGCCTTGGGGATGCAGCGCAGATGAAGGTAGAAACCATCCCTACCGGTGCTCATACTCTTGATATTGCCTTGGGAGGAGGATTACCCAAGGGGAGAATTATTGAAATCTACGGTCCAGAAAGTTCAGGGAAAACAACATTAGCCCTCCACGCGATCGCGGAAGCCCAAAAAGCAGGAGGCGTTGCTGCTTTTGTGGATGCCGAACACGCGCTAGATCCCACTTATTCTGATGCATTAGGCGTTGATATTGAAAACCTTTTAGTCTCTCAACCGGATACGGGTGAATCGGCGTTAGAAATTGTGGATCAACTGGTGCGTTCAGCTGCTGTGGATATTGTTGTTGTCGATTCTGTAGCAGCCTTAACCCCCCGTGCTGAAATTGAAGGGGAAATGGGAGATACGCAAGTGGGTTTACAAGCCCGTTTGATGAGTAAAGCCCTGCGGAAAATTGCCGGTAATATTGGTAAATCGGGCTGTACAGTAATCTTTCTCAACCAACTCCGACAAAAAATTGGAGTGACTTATGGTAGTCCAGAAGTAACAACCGGTGGTAACGCCCTGAAGTTTTATTGTTCCGTGCGTCTTGACATTAGACGGATTCAAACTTTGAAAAAGGGAAGTGAAGGAGAATATGGCATTCGGGCGAAAGTAAAAGTTGCTAAGAATAAAGTTGCTCCTCCCTTTCGTATTGCTGAGTTTGACATTATCTTCGGACATGGGATTTCTCAGTTGGGCTGCTTAGTGGATATTGCCGAACAAACCGATGTCATTAATCGTAAAGGTGCTTGGTATAGCTATCAGGGAGATAATATTGCGCAAGGGCGTGACAATACGATCAAATATTTAGAAGATAACCCAGAAAAAGTCGCTGAGATTGAAGCAGCCGTTCACGAAAAAATTGAGATGGGGGCACTTGTACCCGCTAATTCGGCTACGAATAAAAAATCTAAGAAAAATAGTGAAACGACCGATGCTGAGTTTTCTGAAACTGCTGAAGCAGAAGAAGAGTAGGTTCTTCGCCCAGTTGTCTGCCAAAAATCGCGATCCCCTAGTCGCTTTGCCATATCACGCTACTTTCTCTAGAATGAGTCTTTTAAATTAGATCAGGCTGCAATGGTGGAGTTTTGAATCAAAACAAAATTGAAAAAGGGTAATCTGATTGGGGACAGATTACCCGAAAATGAGAAGAAAGTTGCTGCAATCGGGAATAAGTCAATGAATCATGCGTACTCCGCTCTTCTAATGAGGACTTTTGACGTTCCCCCCATCGTGAGATAACAGAGTTTTCGGATGAAGCACTAACCATTGGTCAGCATTCACCTCTTCTTACCGACGCGCAACTGCTTTTTTTTGAGGCAAGTGTTGTAAATAAGCCGGATCTATCCAGCATTGCGGTAAACTTTCTCCCGAAGGAAAGATTAAGTCTGCTTTAGAAAAAGTTTCTGGATCTTGCATTTCTTCTCCGGCATGAAAACGCCCTTGAATCATTTTTTCCCCAGGATTGTAAATTTCAGGTACAGTGAGGACTTCTACCAAATCACCGCTGGGTTTATGTTTTAAGAACATAAAAACCTCCTTCATGTTATGAATCCCTGATAATTTAAATGTAGCCTAAAAAGGGGACACCGCATATCACAAAATGTAAAAATAGTCACTCCACTTCCCTACAGTTTCAGCTTTTTTACGGTGCCCATTTTCTAAAATCGTA
>CAZBPR010000199.1:0-4813 GCA_964493825.1 uncultured Dactylococcopsis sp. | reverse complement strand
GATAAGTAATGGCGGCTCTAAATGCTCTTTTGCCTCACTAAAGGTATTCAGAGGTCCTGCCGCCGCTTATCTTGGCCGTTAGTTACAGGCTATGTCGTCCCGGCCAATCGCGATCGCGCGCTCTCAATTTCCAGCAGATTTCTTACACTAGAGGAAATAAAGGGTTCCACTCCATGATCCGCCAACTGTTTCTCCTAGTAACCGTTTTTTTAGCTGCTTGTAGTAATGTTTCCGCTAGCTTTTATCCAACTGTAGAAGTGATTAGTGTGAGTGATGGTGACACCATAACGGTTAAAGAAAACGGCTCCCAATATACGGTCAGATTAGCTTGTATTGATGCTCCAGAAAGTTCACAGGATGGGGGAACCGCTTCGACGAACTACCTAAAAAAGTTTATTGCAGCCGGAAAAACCGTGGGTCTTAGAAAAGTGACGACTGACCCTTCTGGCAGAACCGTTGGTGAAATTTATCGTAATGGAAACTCGCTGAATTTAATCATGGTTCAGCGAGGGCAAGCGGTTGTTGATGAGCGCTATCTTGAGGCCTGTTCAGATCGAAAACACCAATTTCTACAAGCCGAACAACGAGCTAAATCGTCTCACTTAGGCTTTTGGAGTCAGCCCAATGTGATGCCGTGGGAATATCGTCGCGGTGAGCGTGTTTCCAGTTCTAACACTTCCTAACTCTGAGTCATCGAATCTTCCAGCTTGTGTTGATACCGATTGTAATTGTTCTGACTTTTCAAGCCAACAAACGGAGAATATTCTCTTCCTGTATCCTGGTTCGATCCAGAACCCAATCATTTAATAACTTACTGTCAGCATCTGAGTCCAGATGAGATCGCGCACGCGCCAGCTTCGCTGTCCGCGCCGTCCCTCGCTAATGGCGAAATCGCTTTGCCTGCTGCTAAAACCCCAATTGCTACTTCTAACTCCACACTTACTAAATTAGCTCAATGGCTGCAAAATAGTGTCGTTGAAGGACAGAACCCGGTTATAATTAGGAGCTAAACCATGAGACGTTGCTGAACGTTTTTTCATTTTCTAATCTCTTAATCCTGCCATGAATCCTATAAGGCACTGCTGTATCTCCCGTGGTCGCTGGGGTGGTCAAGAAAAGGATTATTATCCGATACATGAATTCATTGATTCGACCAAAGAGTTATGTAGCGATTGTCGTCATCGAATTTTGCATACTCATTGGGGAATCAACCAAATCGTCATCCCGATTTTCGGTCAGACTCTCATCAACTCCGACGGAAAAGCAGTAGATGTCAAAGATATGTGTGAAAGAGATCATTTGTTGGCAGACTATGACAATCAATTCATTCCCACTCTTAGTGAACTGAAGAATAGTTTTGATGGGAAAACAGCTCGCTTGATGCCGCGCGATCGCGCGGCATCAGGTTCGAGTGCTATGCTATTTAAGAAAAATGGCCAAGAAGAAAACATACATCGTGCGCGCTCAGGCCCGAACGGTTTATACTCGTCCCGTCACCTTTGTGTGTGCTAAGTGCGGACAGCTTAAAACTCGTGATATTTTCCCTGGACCCGCACCCAAATACTGCTTAGATTGTGCTCCCAAAAAGAAAAAGAACTCATCACCAGTCGGAGCACAACTTGATCACAAATAGTTCCCATTTTTGCTCAAGGGTGAACCCGGTTCACCTCCAATAACCTCTGATTATTGAGAAGAGAACGAATCCACTCAAGTGTCCCCAATTGGGGACACTTTAGACCCTCACTCATTGGAGGAAGACTTGGTTTTCCGAAATCTCACCCGATTCGCTGCCCGTTTTTTCGCCTTCTCCCCCGGTCGGTCATACTTTACCGTCGTCGCAGGAGACGCGTGTCCGGCAATTTGTTGAACCGTTGCAATATCTTCCACCTCCAACAGTTCTGAACAAAGGGTGCGACGCAGATCATGCGGGGAAAAATGTTCCATGTCCATCTCTTCAATTTGTTCCCGTCTCTCCTCCAAAATCCGAAAAATCGAACCGCCATCCATGTGAGTTTCGGGATGCAAATGTCCTCCCCGCCGAATGCGACAAAATAACGGACCCGTTTGAGAAACCTGAGACCGTAAACTCAGCCACTCCTTCAACCACGGTTTCGCCTCCTGTGCCAAATACACCTCCCGAAACTTGCCCCCTTTCCCTTGTCGAATCGTAAACTTCCCTGTTTTAGCATCGTAATCTCTCATTTCCAGAGCCACTAACTCCCCCCGCCGCATTCCTGTTCCCCGTAACACCGCAATCAGCGCCGTATCTCGCACTCCCTTCGGTGAGGGGTCTTTTTCGCAAATCGCCAGTAACTGATCGATTTCCGAACCCCTTAACGCCCGTCCGCGCAACTTTTGCTGATTGGGAAGAGGTAAATTCGGAAACGCGATCGCCTTCTGATACTCCGTGGCTGTCATCCCATCCAAACGATACGCTTCTTCCAAGGTTCGTCGCAGCGCCGCCAACATCTTATTCGCCGTCACCGCAGCATAGCGATTCTTCAGGATATTCCGCACCAACATACAATGACGATAGCGTAATTGTCCCCAATTCAGCGTTAAATGGTCGCCCGTGCCATCCGTTAAAATCGACGCGATTGTATCTAACGACCAGCGCATCGTGCGTTGGGACCCAGAGGAGAGACTGGTTAAATAAACTGCTGCTGGATGTTCCGAAAGCGGAATTGGAGTGACTAATAACAGGGGATCGAGAGAAGCGTGATGCAGACCGTCTCGCTGCGGCAACGGAGAAACGGATTCCTCTGTTCTGTCATCGCGCTCATTCACCTTGATCGTCTCCAGAGACCGTTTGTTCCAAAGCCGTTAACCTCGCCTCAACCGCCTCCATGCGCCCATTGACCAATTCATTGAGGGTTTGCCAATTCTCCTTCATCATCTGATTGAGGTCTTGGTTCAGTTCCGCCACTTCCTCTTTCGTCGCCGGTTCTTGGGAAATAATGATCGCCTTACCCTCGAGATAGGCTTGAATCCATCGGAGGAGGAGAGCCGTACCACTGGTGCCATCAAAGCGAGCTTTTTCTAGGAACGCTTCTTTAAGAGTCGGATCAATTGAGAAATTAAACTGTCCCCGTCCCGATGCCGGCATGATGAAACTGAGCTAGGTTACATAGGTTAGTATAAGGGAAAATTCTTTTCAGAAAAAGGGCTGTCGAGAAAATAAAACACGAAAACAGCAATTCTCACTTTTTATTTTTGAGTGTGCGATTTCAGTAATAGAAACTACTATGAGGTTATGGCTAACTGATACGAAGAGATACACTATGGTTGTGATCGCGCCTATCTTTCTTTAGGAACAGTAGAACTATTGGGTGGTCAAATATCGTGAGGAGTTGGCAACGAAGATGGGAATCCAATACAGTTGTCTGTTGCCTCATTACTGGGACCCTCAGCATGAAGAAGGTTTGGAAATTTTCAAGAAGTTAGCCAGATCGTAATCTTCTGGCAAAGACTCGGAGAAGCATTCAAAAAATATGACACAAACGAAATTAGCGACGTTTGGGGCAGGTTGTTTTTGGGGGGTAGAAGCGGCTTTTCAAAAGGTGAAAGGAGTTATTTCTACTTCTGTTGGCTATATGGGCGGTCATTTCCCCAACCCTAGCTATCTTGATGTGCTTTCAAGAATTACGGGTCATGCCGAGGTGGTGCAAGTCGAATACAATCCTGAACAAGTAAGTTATGAGGAATTATTAGAAGTCTTCTGGTCAATTCACGATCCCACGCAGTTCAATCGTCAAGGGGCTGATCGCGGGGAACAATATCGCTCGGTAATTTTTTATCATGATCGAGAACAAGCAGTAATCGCACAACAATCCAAACAGCAATTAGACCGTTCGGGAATCTATGAAAAACCCATTGTTACTCAAATTCAACCTGCTTCCGAATACTATTTGGCTGATGAAAGCCATCAAAAGTATTATCAGAAACAAAAGAAGAAGTAATTAGTAGATTCACCTATTTTACCCTGGCTTATAAAGTTGAGCAATAGCAGTGCCTTTTTCTTGAATATAAGTCAGCATTGGAGGATTCTGACATTTTCATTTGTTTGAGAGGAAACCGTTTGGTTCCTTCACTAATAAAGCGAAACATGGCATCATTAAACCATAACTCGACTGTCACTTCAGCCATTTTTTGCTGGGCGCGATCGCGGCTGAGATATTGTTTTTGTTGTCGAACATCAAATCCTCGTGATCAAAGCGTGAGTGGGTAGAAACAATCGATGATTTGAGGTGAGTAATGTCAAAAACCAAGAAGTTTCAGTTTGGTCGCATGCCTTCTGCGTATAATTTTGTTTTCAATCCGTATCCTGATGAACGCATATCACGGTGTCCTTTCTGTGAAAAGAAAACAGGACAGCGTAAAGTTCCGTTGCTAATTCATATTGATCCGTTGCACCTTGTTGCTTTGAATTATACTTGTCGCTATTGCCGTGATTGTGATTTGCTAATCGCGCACAAGCATGAAGTCGAGCATTTGTTAACAGCTTTATTCATGGAACGAGATCCATCGGCAATTGGCAATGACTATCTTGTCCTGGGAACAGTGGAGAAAAAAGCCTGGCGAGAAGACATCGCTCAGCCAAAGTCGGTAGAGAAAATGAGGGCTAACACACATGATTTTAAGACATACTATCAACAGTTGCGAATGAAGCAACAAGGATGGTATCAATTTGATGAGGAGCCACCAGTAAGGGAGCCACCCTTATCGCAAGAGTGGATCAAGCCCAAGCGTTGACACAGGAGAAAAAGGCTGAAATGAAGCTGAAGTTTACGTTAAATCTAAATCTTTCTTCGAT